>CAMBKF010000016.1 GCA_945868085.1 uncultured Oscillibacter sp. | reverse complement strand
CTTTTCCACATTTGCACCAGGTTTTCCCGGCATGGCATGCCTACTGTAGCACACTGGCAGCCTGAGAGGTATTTTCCCCCACGCACATGTCGCGGTGAAAAATGATTTTAATTTTTTGCCGCCTGCGGGCGGCAAACTCTGCGAGGCTTTTTGATTTGCGTTTTTACGAGGGAGGAGCGGACGAGACTATGAGTAAGCAAATTCAGGTGGGCGGCGTAGCCATAGGCGGCGGCGCCCCCGTATCCATACAGTCCATGTGCAACACCCCCACCCAGGATGTGGCGGCTACGGTGCGCCAGATCCTCCGCCTGGAGGAGGCCGGGTGCGAGATCATCCGTGTGGCCGTGCCGGATCAGGACGCCGCCCGGGCCGTGGGGGAAATCAAACGCCGCATCCATATTCCCCTGGTGTGCGACATCCATTTTGACTATAAGCTGGCCCTTATTTGCGCGGAGCAGGGGGCGGATAAGATCCGCATCAACCCCGGCAACATCGGGGCGCATAGCCGGGTGCGGGCTGTGGCGGACGCCTGCCGGGAGCGGGGCATCCCCATCCGCATCGGCGTCAACGGCGGGTCATTGGAAAAGGACCTGCTGGCCAAATACGGCGGCGTCACGGCGGAGGCTTTGGTGGAGAGCGCCCTGGGCCACGTGCGCCTTTTGAACGACTGCAATTTTGGCGACATCTGCATCTCCGTCAAATGCTCCAACGTGCCGGTGAATATGCGGGCCTACCAGATGCTCCGCCAGCAGACGGACTATCCCCTGCACCTGGGCGTCACCGAGGCGGGCACCCCCACCATGGGCATCCTGAAGTCCGCCATGGGCATTGGGGGGCTGCTGTGCCTGGGCATCGGCGACACCGTGCGGGTGAGCCTCACGGCGGACCCGGTGGAGGAGGTGCGGGCGGCCAAGCAGATCCTGTCCGCCGCCGGGATGCGGCGTTTTGGGCCCAACCTCATTTCCTGCCCCACCTGTGGCCGCACCAAGTACGACATGATCCCTATTGCCCGGGAGGTGGAGCGGCGGCTGGAGGGCTGCGAGAAGAACATCACCGTGGCGGTGATGGGCTGCGTGGTCAACGGGCCCGGGGAAGCCTCCGCCGCCGATGTGGGCATCGCCGGCGGAAACGGCGAGGGCCTGGTGTTCCGCCGGGGCGAGATCCTGTATAAGGTCCCGGAGGACAAGCTGGTGGATGCACTGATGAACGAGATCGAGAAGCTGTAAATATGGAGAAGATTGGATTTTTAGACTTTTTTGGGAGCTTTCTGCCGCCCCATGACCTGCGCCCGCTGCTGGCGGACGCCAAGATCGTCTCGGGCGAGCTGGATCGGGGGAGCCGCACCCTGGAGGCGGAGGTGGAGAGCCGGGAGAACATGCCCGACGCCGCTGTGGCGGCCCTGGAGCAGCTGCTGCAGGAGCATTACGGATTCCGCCAGGTGCGGCTGCGGTTTGTGTCTGCCGCCGGGAAAAAGAGCGCCGAGCAGGTGCTCTTTGGCAAGCCCATCAAGGGCAAACCCGTCTCCATGGAGGGGTTGAACCCCAAAATGGGCGGCGTTGTGGTGGAGGGCAAGGTGTTTTTTGCCGACTGCCACGAGACCCGCCGCCCCGGCGTGTGGGTCCTGACCTTCGACATGACGGACTATAAAAACTCCGTCACCGTCCGCAAATATATGCAGACCAAGGAGATGGGGGCGCTGCAAAACGCCATCGCCCCGGGGATGTGGCTGCGGGTCCAGGGCTTCATGGAGCTGACCCGGGACGGAAAGGACGTGCAGCTCAATCCCCAGAGCATCATGAAGATCGGCCACCAGGGCCGGAAGGACACGGCGAAGGAGAAACGGGTGGAGCTGCATCTGCACACCCGCATGTCCAACATGGACGCCCTGACGGACCCGGCGGCAGTCATTAAGGAGGCCATCGCCTGGGGCCACCCGGCCATCGCCATCACCGACCACGGCGTGGTGCAGGCCTTCCCTGACGCCTGGCACACAGCCAAGGGAAAAATTAAGATCCTTTACGGCGTGGAGGGGTACTATATCAACAACCTGGACGACCGGGTGGCGGTACACGGCCCGGCGGACCAGGATTTTGACGACGAGATCGTCTGCTTCGACATTGAGACCACGGGCCTGCAGGTGATGAAGGAGGCCATTACGGAGATCGGCGCGGTGGTGCTGAAAAACGGGGAAATTACGGACCGGTTCCAGACCTTTGTAAATCCCGGCCGCCGGCTGACCCCGGAGATCATCGGCCTTACGGGCATCACCGACGCCATGCTCAAGGACGCCCCCCAGCCCAAGGAGGCGCTGGAGGCGTTTTTGCAGTTCGTGAACGGGCGGCCCCTGGCGGCCCACAACGCGGAGTTTGACATCGGCTTCATCCGGGAGGGCTGCCGCCAGGCGGGGCTGGAGTTTTCCCCCACCTATGTGGACTCCCTGATCCTGGCCCAGAACCTGCTGCCGGAGCTGAACAAATTCAAGCTGGACGTGGTGGCGGAGCACCTGGACCTGCCGTCCTTCAATCACCACAGGGCCTCGGATGACGCGGGCATGGTGGGCTATATGCTCATCCCGTTTTTCGAGAAAATGCGCCGGGAGCTGGGCATTACCCGCCTGCAGCAGATCAACGACAAAATGCTGGAGCTGCGGCCCCTGGGCAATAAGAACCACCGCCGGCCCAAGCACATCATCATCCTGGCCAAGAACAAGCTGGGGCTCAAGCACCTGTATCAGCTGGTGTCAGCCTCCAACCTGAAATATTTCAAGCGTTTTCCCATCATCCCCAAGACGGAGCTGGCGGCCCACCGGGAGGGGCTCATCATCGGCTCGGCCTGCGAGGCCGGGGAGCTGTTCCGGGCGGTGGTGGACCACAAGGACTGGGACGAGCTGAAGCGCATCGCGTCCTTTTACGATTATCTGGAGATCCAGCCCCTGTGCAACAACGCCTTCATGCTGCGAAACGGTGACGCCCGGGACGAGGAGGACCTGCGGAACTTCAACCGCACCATCGTGCGCCTGGGCGCAGAGCTGGGAAAACCCGTCTGCGCCACCGGTGATGTGCATTTCATGGAGCCGGAGGACGAAATTTACCGCCACGTGCTCCTGGCCAGCAAAAAATTCCCGGATGCGGACAAGAGCCTGCCCATCTACTTCAAGACCACCGATGAGATGCTGGAGGAATTTTCCTATCTCGGGGAGGAGACCGCCTACGACGTGGTGGTGAAGAACCCCCGGATGATCGCGGACCTGGTGGAGGAAATTGAGCTCCTGCCCCCGGGTCAGCTGTTCCCGCCCCGGCTGGAAAACTCCGAGCAGGAGCTCCACGACATGGTTTGGAACAAGTGCCACGAGCTCTACGGGGAGAACCCGCCCCAGCTCATCGTGGACCGGCTGAATGTGGAGCTGGGCGGCATTCTGGGCAAGTATGACGTGGTGTACATGTCGGCCCAGAAGCTGGTGCAGCGGAGCCTGGAGAGCGGCTACCTGGTAGGCTCGAGAGGGTCCGTGGGCTCGTCCCTGGTTGCCTACATGGCGGGCATTACGGAGGTAAACTCCCTGCCGCCCCACTACCGCTGCCCCAAGTGCAAATATTCGGAATTCATCACCGACGGCAGTTACGGCTGCGGCGCGGATATGCCGGATAAGATCTGTCCCGAATGCGGCGAAAAGCTGGTGAAGGACGGGTTCGACATCCCCTTTGAGACCTTCCTGGGCTACGGCGGCGGCAAGGTGCCGGATATAGACCTGAACTTCTCCGGCGAATACCAGGCCCGGGCCCATCGCCACGCGGTGGAGATGTTCGGCGAGACCCAGGTGTTCCGGGCCGGGACCATCGGCACCCTGGCGGAAAAGACCGCCTACGGCTTTGTGCGCAAGTACCTGGAGGAGCGGCAGATCACCGCCGGCAACGCGGAGATGAACCGCCTGACCCTGGGCTGCGTGGGCGTGCGGCGCACCACGGGCCAGCATCCCGGCGGCCTGGTGGTGGTGCCGGACGATATGGACGTGGAGGATTTCACTGCCGTGCAGCACCCGGCGGATGCTGAGGACGCCGAGACTATCACCACCCATTTCGAATACCACTGCATGGAGGATAACCTCCTGAAGCTGGACATGCTGGGCCACGATGACCCGTCCATGATCCGCATGCTGGAGGATCTCACCGGCGTCAACGCCCGGGCCATCCCCTTAGACGACCCGGATACCATGAGCATCTTCACCTCCTCCAAGGTGCTGGGCTTTGAAAATGACCCGTTGCTGGGCCCCACCGGGGCCGTGGCCATTCCGGAGTTCAACACCCGGTTTACCCGGCAGATGCTCATTGATACCCAGCCCAAGGACTTTAACACCCTGGTGCGGCTGTCGGGCTTCTCCCACGGCACGGATGTGTGGCTGGGCAACGCCCGGGAGCTGATCGTGGGCGGCACGGCCACGGTTCTGCAGACCGTGGGCTGCCGCGACGATATTATGCTCTACCTCATTTCCATGGGCCTGGATCCCAAGATGAGCTTCAAGATCATGGAGGCCGTGCGAAAGGGCAAGGTGAAAAAGGGCGGCTTCCAGGAGGGCTGGGTGGAGGCCATGGAGGATCACGGCGTGCCGGAGTGGTACATCGAGTCCCTGGCCAAGATCGGCTATCTGTTCCCAAAGGCCCACGCCGTGGCCTATGTGATGATGGCCTTCCGCATCGCCTGGTTCAAGGTCCACGAGCCCCTGGCGTTTTATGCCACCTTCTTCTCCATCCGGGCCAAGGCCTTTGACGCGGAGTTCTGCTGCGCCGGAAAGGAGGCCGTGGAGCGGAAGATCCACGAGATCGAGAACAACAAGGACGCCACCGCCGTGGAGCAGAACCTCATGGTGACTCTGGAGGTGTGCTACGAGTTCTACTTGCGGGGCTTCCACTTCGACACCATCGACATTTACCGCAGCGACGCGTCGAAATTTGTCATCACCGAGGGCGGTCTGCTGCCGCCGCTGATCTCCGTCCACGGGTTAGGCGAAGCCGCCGCCCAGGACACGGTGGAAAAGCGCAAGGGCAAGACCTTTATCTCTATCGAGGAATTTTCCATGTGCTGCAATAAGCTGTCCAAGACGCATATTGAGCAGCTGAAGGCCCTGGGGGCCTTTGCGGGCATGGCGGATACCAGCCAGGTGAATCTGTTTGACGGGTTTTAAAACAAAGCAGCAAGGAGCGGTCCTGAAGGATCGCTCCTTGCTTTTTTATGCGTGTTTTATTCGTCGTAGACGCCCAGAATGACGATGCCCGCCACCACCAGGGCGATCATGAGATAGTGCTTCCAGGAGAGCTTTTCCTTCAGGAAAATCCGGCTCCACACCACGGACAGCACACAGTAGGCGGAGATGATGGGGGCCGCCAGGGCCACATGCTCCGTGTCCGCCAGGGCATAGATGTAGGCGAACTGGCCGGCGGTTTCGCACAGGGCGCCCAGGTACTTGGGCCCCTCCCGCCTGGGCAGCAGCTTCTGCCTGCGGATGAGCACCACATACACGAAGCACACAATGCCCGCCGCCAGGAAGGTCAGCTCATAGGCGCAGTTGGCGCTGTCCTCATTGAGGGTCTCCAGCACCTTGCTGTCGGCAAAGGTGCCCAGGGCGTCCAGCACGCAGTAGAGGATGGGCAGCACCAGGGCCAGGGCGGACTTGGCGTACTTGTAGTTGCCGGCCTCCTGCCGGGCAAGGCGCAGCTCGTCGTCCTCCCGGGCCTCCACGATGCCCAGGCCCACCACGCCCACGCACACCAGGGCCATGGCTGCGTATTGGGCCGGGGCCAGCAGGGCCGCCCCGCCAGTGATGATGCTCAGTACGGCCACCATGGCACCGGAGGAGTTGCAGATGGGGGAGGAGATGGACAGCTCGATGTATCGCAGGCCCACATATCCCAGGGTCATGGAGAGAATGTACAGCAGCGACACCGGCAGATAGGTGAGGATGATGGAAAAGTTGATTTCCGTGCCGCCGATGAAAATTTCGTAGGCCGCGTGCAGGCCCATGACCACGCCCACGGCTATGACCATTTTCAGGTGGGCGTACTTGTCGTCCGCGTTCCGGCAGCCGATTTTAGAAAACAGATCCGAGCCGCTCCAAAAAAGAAGCGCGATGACAGAAAACCAAAACCACATAGGTAAAAATACTCCTTATAACATTATAGCGTGATGAGCCCGGCGTCCAGCAGCTTCTGCATGCTCAGCAGGATGCCCAGCTTCCCGTGGTACCAGGTAAGCCCCCCCTGGAAGTACACCGCGTAGGGGGGACGGATGGGCCCGTCGGCGGAGAGCTCGATGGAGCTGCCCTGGACAAAGGCGCCGGCGGCCATGATGACCTCGCTCTCGTAGCCGGGCATGGCCCAGGGCTCCGGGGTCACATAGCTGTCCACGGCGGCGGCGGACTGGATGCCCTTGCAGAAGGCCACCATGGCCTCCTTGCTGCCCAGCTCCACGGCCTGGATGATGTCGTGGCGGCTCTCGGCGGAGGAGGGCACCACCCGGAAGCCCAGCTTTTCATAGCAGGCGGCGGCGAACACGGCGCTCTTTACCGCGGAGGCTACCACCGTGGGGGACAGGAACAGCCCTTGATAGAAGGCGGGCATCAGTCCCAGGTTCGCACCCACCTCCTGTCCAAGGCCCGGGGCGCTGAGCCGATAGGCGCAGCGGTCCACGCATTCCTTCGTGCCGCAGATGTAGCCGCCGATGGGGGCCAGGCCGCCGCCGGGATTCTTGATGAGGCTGCCCACGATCATGTCCGCCCCCAGGTCCGACGGCTCCCGCATCTCCACAAACTCGCCGTAGCAGTTGTCCACCATGCAGATGACCCCCGGCTTGCACTGCTTGCAGAAGGCGATGAGCCGGCCGATCTGCTCCACAGAGAAGGTGGGGCGGGTGGCGTAGCCCTTGGAGCGCTGGATGGTGATGAGCTTGGTCTTGTCCGTAATGGCCCGGCGGATGCCGTCATAGTCAAAGGTGCCGTCGGGCAGCAGGGCAACCTCATTATAGGTGACGCCGTACTCCGCCAGGGAGCAGGGGGAGGGGCGGATGCCGATGACCTCCTCCAATGTGTCGTAGGGTCGGCCCACGGGGCTTAAAAGCTCGTCTCCGGGGCGCAGATTGGCGCTGAGGGCCACGGTGAGAGCGTGGGTGCCGCAGGTGATCTGGGGCCGCACCAGGGCCGCCTCCGTATGGAAGCAGTCGGCGTAGACCCGCTCCAGATTGTCCCGGCCCTCGTCGTCGTAGCCGTAGCCGGTGGTGGCGGCAAAATGGGTGGCGTTGACCCGGTTTTTCTGCATGGCCGAGAGCACCTTGCACTGGTTATACTCCGCCACAGCGTCGATCTCCCGGAACCGGTCCGAAAGATCCCCTAAAATTTTCTCGCCAAAATCATAAACGGCCTGGGACACCCCCAGCTGCCGGTACATTTCGTGCATCATTGTTCGTTTTCCTCCGTGTTTTGCAGAATTTCCTGGGCCACCCGGTCCAGTACCTCCGGCCGGGAGACCACCAGGCCCTGGCTCTCGCTGCCCAGGATCAGCAGCGTGTCCCCGGGGCGGATATTGAAAAATTCCCGGGCCTCCTTGGGGATGACGATCTGGCCCCTGTCGCCCACCTTGGCGGTGCCAAAGACCCGTCGGGTGGGGGAGCGGCCCAATATGTGCTTGCCATGGGGCATAGGCTCACCTCGCAAAAATCATCTTTTTCATATTTATGTGACAGATGGAAGTATAACACACCCGTGGGAAAATGCAACCCCTTTCCGCAAAAAAGCCCGTATTCCGCAGAATACGGGGCAAAATTTTGGGGGGCTGTCATTGCACAGCCAGTGCGCACACTGGCCGTGGCGATCCGTGATCCAAAGCCTCCCCCTGCGTAAGGGGAGTTGCCAGCGAAGCTGACTGAGGGGGTGCCGCACCGCATCCCTTGTGCCTACAAACGCCGATCGCGAGGTGCTTTCTGTCACCAGCGACAGAAAGTACCCAAAGAACGCCGTCAAAACCAATGACTTTGGAATCCTTTCCGCGGACTGCCTGCATCCAAATCCGGAATACTTCAACCACGCGAGCCGAGCGTTGTGAAATACGCACCTGGCTTTCGCACTGTCTCTGCGTCTACCCACCGCGACGCGCTCCGCGCTTGTGCTGCCCATCCAAACAGGGCTAATATGTGCGTCTACCGAGGGGCGGGGCAGAGCCCCGCCCCTACGAAATTCTATCGCTAAGTGCGTAGGGGCCGATGCCCACATCGGCCCGCCCCTGCACTTCTTGCTATTTCGTAGGGGCGACCCGCGCGGTCACCCGTCCTACAACTCCCATGCTATGCGCAAGGGCGGGGTTCTGCCCCGCCCAATGGATGCAATTTTTACCCCAGCTTCTCCGGAAACTCCACTCCGTTCAGCCGCAGGATGGTCCGCAGGGGATAGTCCCGGTCCAGGTAGTTTTTGCAGAACCAGTCAAAGGTGGCCTCCGGCAGGTGCATCAGCTCCGGGGCCTCACAGCGGAACAGCTCAAAGGTCTTCTGATCCCCCGAGAGCAGGGCCGCCAGCACGTCCAGCCGCTTTTCCTCCGCCAGTCGGTCCAGGCACGCGTCCATAATGGCGGCGCAGACCTGCTCCTCCCGGGGGACGAACTGCTCCTTGTTCCCCAGCCAGTAGAGGAACTCGTTGGGGTCCAGGTCCAGCTTGGTGGTGATCTGGCTCAGCTTGTAAAACTCCTGCCAGTCCTTCTTTTTCAGCACCTCAATGAGGTACTGCACCAGGCCGTCATCCAGGGCGATGCAGTCCAGAAACACCTCAAAGGCGTGCTTGCCTGCGTCCGGGTCCGGCTCCTTTTGTGCAGGCTCCTCCGGCTGCTCCTCCTGGGCCTGACTGGCCAATGCCTGGGCCGCAGAGAGCACATCCTCCATGGAGAAATTGTCGTAGGCCTCCTGGGGGATCTCATCCCCGGCCGCGGCGGCGCAGGAGCGCACAAAGGCGGGGATGCCCATGGCGCTGATCTGCTGCTGCAGCTCCATCGCCCGGCGCATTTCGTCCTTTTCGGTCAGTGTGATGCCCTTGGGAGCGGCCAAGGTCCCCTCGCAGATCCGGGTCATATATTGCAGATAGTATTCAAACAGTGTCATAATTCAGCCTCGCTTTCCAGTCTTGACTTTACCACACCCGGCGGGGAATTGCAAGACGTGCGTAAATATGGTAAGATGGCCCCAAAGGAGGGGAGCCCATGCGGGAATATTACGCCGCGCCCATGGAGGGCCTTACCGGCTGGCGCTGGCGGCAGGTGCAGTCGGCGCTGTTCGGCGGTGCAGACCGCTACTACACGCCCTTTCTCTCACCCAACGCCAATTTCGAGTTTCAGACCAAGGAACTGCAGGAGATCGACCCAGCGCATAACCAGGGCCTTTTTGTGGTGCCCCAGATTTTGACCAACCGGGCGGAATACTTCGTCTGGGCGGCCCGAGAATGCCAGAGACGGGGTTATGGTGAGGTGAATCTGAACCTGGGCTGTCCCTCCGGCACGGTAACGGGGAAGAATAAGGGGGCGGGTCTGCTGCGGGAAAAGGACATCCTGCGCCGGCTCCTGGACGGCATATTCGATGCCCTCCCGGGCATGAAAATCTCCGTCAAGACCCGCATTGGCTGGGACGATCCTGCCCAGTGGCCCGCACTGCTGGAGCTGCTGAGTGCCTATCCCGTCGCCCTGCTCATCGTCCATCCCCGGGTGCGCACGGAGTTTTACAAGGGGGCCGTCCACCGGGACGCCTTCACCTGGGCCCAGGCAAATACCCGCCTGCCCCTGTGCTATAACGGAGACCTGCTGACGCCCGCAGACACCGCGGCGGCCCCGGACGTGCCATTGATGTTTGGCCGGGGCCTGGTGTCGGATCCCGCGCTGCTGCGCCGCCTCCGAGGCGGGGAGCGGGCCACAGTCCGGGAGCTGGAGGAATTCCACGATGCCCTCTATGCTACCTATCGCCGGGACTACAGCGGCGATGTGCCGGTGCTGCACCGGATGCGGGAACTGTGGAACTATTTGGCCGGGAGCTTCCGGGACACGGAGCAGCTGCTGCGAGCCGTGCGCAAGGCCCGGACCTGCGCCGCCTATGACCAGGCGGTCCGGCAGTTCTTTGCCCGGGCGGAGCTGGCGTAAGGGTACACTTTTTATGCGAAAAGACCCGGGATATAAATTCGAAATACCCGGCGGGCCGGCTCAGCCGGCCGCGGCGGCTGTGACAGGAGGAATACTATGAACTATCGTATAGCAACGGTTTCGGACTGTGAGGAATTGACCCGGCTGCGGATGCAGATGCGGCGGGAGCGCGATGCCGGGTTCCGGGAGCAGGAGCTCCGCCCCGCAACATTGGATTTTTTCCGGCGGAACATAGCCGGCGGCCAGCATGTGGCACTTATCTGCGAGACCGAAACACAGATCATCGCAACAGTGGGGCTGACGCTGTTTGAGATGCCGCCGACGACGAAGCTGCCGAACGGCAGAGTTGCCAAACTGATGAATATGTATGTCATCCCGGCGTATCGCCGCCAGGGGATCGGGAAAGAGCTTTTGTCCCGTGCGGCCGCCTATGCGAGCCAACACGGGTACCGCAAGATCATGCTGAACTCATCACCGATGGGGGAGGAGCTGTATCGCAGCTTTGGCTTTCAGTTGATCCCGAACGAATATGAGGTCTATTTGGACTGAAAAGCTCTGCGGCAGCTGCAGCGGCGAAGATGGATGGCAAAAACAGGAAACGGCATGACCACAGTCATGCCGTTTCCCGGAAAAATACGATATTCTTTTGCCTTGCCCCGATTTTCGGGGCATTTTTCAGTTCAGCACAAACACGGTGCAGTTGCGGCGGCCGAAGGCGCAGGCCTGGCTATATTCATCAAACCACAGGTCCAGCTTGTAGCCCTTGATGCTGGTGCCGCAGTCGGCGGCGGTGGCCATACCGTAGGTGAGATAGCCGTCATCCGTGTAGATATAGAACCGCGTGCCGTAGGGGAACACGGAGGGGTCCACGGCGATGTTGCCATACTGGGTGGGCCGGCCGGAAGCCGTCCTGCCGTGAATGGCGTAGGCGCTGGCGTTGCACGTCACCTGAGAGGAGAAGGCCATGGTGTCGCCGGAGGCGAAGGTGAGATACCCGCTGCCGTCGTCGTTGCGGTGAATGTCCACCAGCTGGTCGCCGTCGGCCACGGAATCCACCAGGGTGCCGTATTCCACCACCTGGGTGACGGAATTGTCCTCGGTGGTGGAGACGAACTCGGTCCTCTCCAGCTTACCCTTGACGAACACGTCCATATAGGTCTGGGTCACGGTGCCGGGCACGCCGGGGGTGATGATCTCCTCCGTGCCCTTTGCCATCAGGGGATCGGCGATGCGCTCCTCGGCAAAGTCTGTCTGCACCTGCACGTCCCGCAGGCGGGTGTACTGGCGGCATACGGTGATGCTGGGGGTCTCGGCGGTGAGGTCCACCACCACCATCTCATCGTCTGCCACCTTCACATGGCTGCGGCGCAGCAGGTTGGCCACGGTCTCGTGGCGGGTGGTAACGACGCCGGTGTCCACGGTGTCGTCTTCTGCGGAGCCGCTTAAAGAGGCGGACAGCAGTTTTACTTCGGTTCCGGAGTTTTTCACGGTGGCGGAGGTCCCCTCCTCCACGGCGGTGAGCTGCACCTCCTGCCCCTTGGGCAGAATGAGCTGTACATCTGCGGCGCCGGCGTTATTGGAGCCGGTGTAGAGTGCGTCGCTTTGGTAGTCCAGGTCAGAATCTGCGGTGACGGTGTAGGTCTCCTGATCGTCGATAAGCAGGTACACATCCTCGTCTACCGGAGCGGGACCCATGCAGATGCAGATCACCAGGCCCAGCAGCGTCAGCGGGGCCAGGACAGTGAGCAGGCGGCGGCGCTTGAGCGGCCCGTCCCGCAGAGTCCCCAGGTGGGTCAGAATCGTTTGGATCATACAGTGTTCCCTCCGCTGCGCCGGTTTTTCGGGCCGGGCCGGAGGCTCCTTTCGGTAGTTTTTATTAGGAAGCATCCCTTGAAAAGTTAAAGGAATGATGCTTGTTTGTAATCAAAATGTAACACTTGTAACAAAATTAAATTTGACAGGAGTATAGCACTTTTTTGGCGATGTGTCAAGTTTTTCCGGAAAGAGGCGGGTTTATGCGCCTTTGCCAGGGGAAAAATGGAAGGATCGAAAACGAAACGGAAACAAAATTGTTACCGATTCCATGGCGAAAAAAGTCACGGATTCGGTGTTGCCTCAGGGGGAAAGTTTCGGTATAATGGGATCGGTATTCTGAAGCGAGGAGGGAGCGCTGTGCGTCCTGCATATATTCCCGTGGGCCATATCGTCAACGCCCACGGCATCAAAGGCGAGGTCAAGCTGAATCCGGAGGGATTTGCTCCGGAGTTTGTGGCGGAATTTGACACGCTCTATATCAACGGGGAGCCCGTGCGGGTGAAAAGCCGCCGGGTCCATAAGTCCACGCTGCTGCTGACTCTGCCGGGGGTGGAGGACATGGACGCCGCCCTGGCCCTGAAGGGCCGGGAGGTCTCCATCCGCCGGGCCGACGCGCGCCTTCCGGACGGGGAGTATTTCGACACCGAGCTGGAGGGCCTCACGGTCCTGGACGATGCCACCGGGGCGGAGCTGGGCAGGATCCACCGAGTGCTGCACTATCCCGCCCACAAGGTCTACGAGGTCCGGGGCAGCCGGGAGTATCTCATCCCCGCGGTGCCGGGGGTGTTCATCGCCTCCGTGGACCCGGACGGCGGCGTTATGCGCATCCACATGATGAAAGGACTGGCCACCGATGAGAATTGATATCATGACCCTGTTTCCCGATGCCATCGAGGCCATGATGGGCCAGTCCATCATCGGCCGGGCCCGGGACCGGGGCTATATCCGGCTCTATACCCATCAGATCCGGGAATACACCACCAACAAGCAGATGCAGGTGGACGACTACCCCTACGGCGGCGGCCGGGGGGCGGTGATGCAGGCGGACCCGCTGTACCGCTGCTGGGAGCATATCTGCGGGGAGATAGGGCAGCGGCCCCATACGATCTATATGTCCCCCTGCGGCCGGACCTTTACCCAGGAGGTGGCCAAGGAGCTGAAGGCCGCCCACGAGAACATCATCCTGGTCTGCGGCCACTACGAGGGAGTGGACCAGCGGTTCATCGACGAGTGCGTGGACGAGGAGCTGAGCATGGGCGACTTTGTCCTCACCGGCGGGGAGATCCCGGCCATGGCCGTGGCGGACTGCCTGTTCCGCATGGAGGAGGGCGTGCTGCCCGAGGAGAGCTGCTACACCGATGAGAGCCACTGGAACGGACTTTTGGAGTACCCCCAGTATTCCCGGCCCGAGGAGTGGCACGGGCGCAAGGTGCCCGCCATCCTCCTCAGCGGCAACCACGGCGGCGTGGACGACTGGCGGAGAAAAGAGAGCTATAAGCGCACCATGGCCCGGCGGCCGGACCTGTGGGCCCGGTTCGATGAGAGCGCCGTCAAGACCAAGCACGACAAAAAGGTCCTCCAGCAGGCCAAGGACGAATTTGCCGCCGAACAGGAATCGGAATAATATTTAAAGAAACGGCAGAGATGCGATGGAGCATCTCTGCCGTTTATATGCCCCCGGGCCTTTTGCGGCTACCTCTGTCCCCACGAAAAAATCTCGCCCATCCCCAAATTTCCCTTGACTTTTCCGGAGAAATAGGGTATCATTAGCAATGTTGTAAAGCTGATTTACTTTACAGAAGGAGGGCGACCCGTGAAAAACCAGACCTACCGCATGACCATGCTGCTTGATTTTTACGGCGAGATCCTGACTCAGCGGCAGAGAGAATTCTTTGACCTGTACTATAACGAAGATCTGAGCCTGGCGGAGATCGCGGAGAACTACGATATCAGCCGCCAGGGCGTCCGGGACGCCATCGTCCGGGCGGAGACCGCCATGGAGGAGCTGGAGGATAAAACCGGCCTGCTCAAGCGCTTCATGCGCCTGCGGGAGAAGATCGACGCCATTGAATCCGCGGCGGAGGAGATCCAGAAGCTCAACTACCGCCAGTATGAAAACCCGGAGCTGGAGCGCCTGGCGGGGGAGATCCGCACCTGCGCCGCCGCACTGAAGGAGTAAAACTATGGCCTTTGAGGGACTGAGCGAAAAACTGAATGAAACCTTTAAGCGCCTGCGGGGCAAGGGCCGGCTCACGGAGAGTGACGTCAAGGCCGGCCTGCGGGAGGTGCGCCTGGCCTTGCTGGAGGCGGACGTCAGCTACAAGGTGGTCAAGGACTTTATTGCCAAGGTCACCGACCGCTGCGTGGGCAGCGATGTGCTGGACAGCCTGACCCCCGCCCAACAGATCATAAAGATCGTCAACCAGGAGCTCACGGAGCTCATGGGCGGCAGCAACGCCCGCATCGCTACCGCGTCCAAGGGACCCACGGTGGTAATGATGGTGGGCCTCCAGGGTGCCGGTAAAACCACCAACTGCGCCAAGCTCGCGGGCCTCATGCGCCGTCAGTACGGCAAGCGGCCGCTGCTGGTGGCCTGCGATGTGTACCGCCCCGCCGCCATCAAGCAGCTGCAGGTGGTGGGCCAGCAGCTGGATATTCCCGTTTTTGAGATGGGCCAGGGCGACCCGGTGAATATCGCCCGGGAGGCGCTGAAATACGCCGCCGACCACGGAAACGACCTGGTGTTCCTGGATACCGCCGGCCGCCTGCATATCGACGAGCAGCTCATGAACGAGCTGAAGAATATCAAGGAAAACATCCACCCCCATGAAATTCTCCTGGTGGTGGACGCCATGACCGGCCAGGACGCCGTCAACGCCGCCACCGCCTTTGACGAGGCGCTGGGTATCGACGGGGTGCTGCTGACAAAGCTGGACGGCGACGCAAGAGGCGGCGCGGCTCTGTCCATCCGGGCGGCCACAGGCAAGCCCATCAAATTCGTGGGCACCGGCGAAAAGCTGGACATGATCGAGCTGTTCCACCCGGAGCGTATGGCCTCCCGCATTTTGGGCATGGGCGATATGCTCACCTTCATCGAGAAGGCCGAGCAGCAGTACGATGAAAAACAGGCCAAAAAGCTGGAGGAGAAGCTGCGGAAAAACCGCCTGACCCTTTCGGATTACCTGGACCAGCTGGAGCAGCTGCAGAAAATGGGCGACCTAAGCCAGATCGCCTCCATGCTCCCCGGCGGCCTGGGCAAGAACTTTGATGCCAGCCAGATCGACGAAAAGCAGATGGCCCACAGCAAGGCCATCATCCAGTCCATGACGGTGAAGGAGCGGGAAAATCCCCAGATCCTCAATGCCTCCCGCAAGCGGCGCATCGCCGCCGGCTGCGGACTGGAAGTGGTGGACGTGAACCGCCTGCTAAAGGCCTTCGAGGCCATGCAGCAGATGACCAAGGCCATGACCAAGGGCAAAATGCGCGGCATGGGCAGCCTGATGGGCGGCATGGGCGGCGGCTTCGGCGGCGGCAGCATGCGCAGCTTCGGCCGGAAAAAGAGACTCAAGTAAGTTTAAAAAGCCTCGCAGAGTTCGCGTCCGCAGACGCGAAAAATTAAAATCATTTTTCACCGCGACATGCGCGTGGGGAAAAATACCTCTCAGACTGCCAGTGTGGAATTTTGAGCCTGTGGCTCAAAATTATGCGCGCAGCAGGCTGCAAGCCTTTTGGCAGAAAAAACGAAGTTTTTTCGCCAGTTACAGAAATAAGTGCGACTGCATTTATCCATAAAAAATTTATTTTATATTTGGAGGAAAATAACCATGGTTAAGATCAGACTGAGAAGAATGGGCGCCAAGAAGGCTCCTTACTACCGCGTCGTGGTGGCCGATTCCCGCTATCCCCGTGACGGCCGCTTCATCGAGGAGATCGGCACTTACAATCCCTGCGTGTCCCCCGCTGAGATCAGCATCGACGCTGACCGCGCCCGTGAGTGGATCAAGACCGGCGCACAGCCCACCGACACCGTTCGCGCCCTGCTGAAGAAGGTCGACGTCCTTTAATTCGAGGGTACGGCCATGAAGGAATTGCTGCTCTATATCGCCAGGAGCCTGGTGGACCATCCGGAGCAAGTTACCGTGACGGAGGTCGGCGAGGCGGATGATCTGACGCTGGAGCTGCGTGTGGCACCCGAGGATATGGGAAAGGTGATCGGCCGCCAGGGCCGTATCGCCAAGGAGATCCGCACAGTCGTGCGGTCTTATGCCCAGCGCACCGGCGTGAAGGTTTCGGTCGATATCGTTGATTGATAAAAAGGGCCCCGGAAGGATTTCCGGGGCCTTTTTATTATTTCCGGAAAAATCCATCCTTGTCATTCCGAGGAGCGAAGCGACGTGGGAATCCGTAACTTTTTATGAGTATGAATCCTGCTAAAAGAGAAATCCCTGCACATAAGGAACGGATTGCCACGACCAGTCTGCGGACTGGTCTCGCAATGACATTTTTTGAGAGCCTGGGATTCCGGAATTTCCGCTTTTATACGCCCGTTATCCAAGCGGGCTGCGGGCAGAAACGAGGGGAGTTTTTCGCCTGCACACACTTGACAAATTTTAGTTCATGGTGTACTCTTGTTATAGACAATTTGCCACAACTTTGTACCTGTATTGCGGACTTTTGATGGGAGGAAACCCTATGCTGTCTATGGAAATGCTGCAGGATGCCCAGCGTGTCCTTGACCCGGTGATCAACCATACCCCCGTAGTCTCCACGAAAGATATTGTCCCGGACTGTGATTTTTATCTGAAGGCGGACTGCCTGCAGAAAACCGGCGCGTTCAAGCTCCGGGGCGCCTACTACAAGATCGCCACCCTTTCCGACGAGGAAAAGGCCCGGGGCGTCATTGCCTGCTCTGCGGGAAACCATGCCCAGGGCGTTGCCTTTGCCGCCCGGGATATGGGGATCCCGGCCACCATCTGCATTCCGGAGGGGGCGCCCCTGAGCAAGATCGAGGCCACCCGCAGCTACGGCGCCCGCGTGGTGCTGGTGCCCGGCGTGTATGACGACGCCTATATGGAGGCCGTGCGCCTGCGGGACGAGGAAGGCCTCACATTCATCCACCCCTTCAACGACTATCGTGTTATGGCCGGCCAGGGCACCATCGGGCTGGAAATGCATCAGCAGCTTCCGGACTGTGACATTTTCCTGGTGCCCATCGGCGGCGGCGGGCTCATTGCCGGCGTGGCCTATGCCATCAAGCATTTGATGCCCCGGTGCAAGGTCATCGGCGTCCAGGCGGCAGGCGCCGCCAGCATGGTGGATTCCATCCACGCCAATAAGATCCTCACCCTGCCCTCCGTCCACACCATTGCCGACGGGATCCAGGTCAAGACCCCCGGCGACCTGACCTTTGACCTGGTGCGCCAGTATGTGGACGATGTGGTCACGGTGAAGGAGGGCGAGATCGCCAGCGCCATCCTCACGATCCTGGAAAAGCAGAAGCTGGTGGCGGAGGGCGCCGGTGCTGTGGGCATCGCCGCGGCCATGTATGGCAAGGTGGATGTAAAGGGCAAAAAGGTCTGCGCCCTGCTCTCCGGCGGCAATGTGGATGTGACCATGCTGGAGCGCATCATCACCCGGGGCCTGGCCAAGGAGCGCCGCACGGTCAGCTTCTCCACGGTCCTGCCGGACCGGCCCCACGCGCTGACCAGCTTCCTGAATATCATCTCCCAGACCGGCGCCAACGTGCTGGACATCCACCATGAGCGCCGCAATACCCGCACCGATATTGGCTCCTGCATCGTGAGTATGTCTCTGGAGACCCGCGATGCCCAGCATATTAAAGAAATCTATGAAAAGCTGCAGGAAAACGGCTACGAAATCAATGAATAAAGGAGAACAGATCATGAAAAAGAACATCATCGCCACCACCAGTGCCCCCGCTGCCATCGGCCCCTATTCCCAGGCCATCGATTGCGGCAGCTTCATCGTCACCTCCGGCCAGATCCCCATTGATCCTGCCACCGGCAACCTGGTGGAAGGCGGCATCACCGCCCAGACTCGTCAGTCCCTGACCAATGTGAAGGCCATTGTGGAGGCGGCCGGCCTGACCATGGATCATGTGGCCAAGACCACCGTGTTCCTGCAGAATATGGGCGACTTTGCCGCCATGAACGCCGTGTATGCCGAGTTCTTTACCGAGGGCAACTATCCCGCCCGCAGCGCTGTGGAAGTGGGCGCCCTGCCCAAGGGCGCACTGGTGGAGATCGAGACCATCTGCATCAAGTAATTGCCATAAAAAACTCCGGATGCGGCGGACTGTCCGCACCCGGGGCAATAGAAGCACTGTATAAAACCGGCTGGCAGCGCAGGCTGCCAGCCGGTTTTTTCTTGTATTGAATAGCCTACGGAGCGGGTGGGCTGTTTCGCACTGCGTCCACAAACAGCACCGTCAGGCCGATGTACACGGCACACGCCAGGGCCAGCGCAGCGCAGAAAACAATGCACAGGATCTGCAGGGCCCGGCGGCTGCCAAGGTATTTCCGGGCCGGAACGATCCCGGCCAGGGCCAGCAGCAGGATCACTGCGGCAAGCCATGTGGGCATACTTTTCGCCTCCTTTTTACATGGGACGGAACGCGTCGACCATGTCCGTAAACCACTTCAGCTCCCGGGTAAAGCGCTGGCGCAGCTGCTCGGGCGTCTCCCGGCCCTTGCCGGCGTCGAAGAAGCCCCGGCCGCTGTGGACGGCGATGTAGAGCTTTCCGTCGGTGTTGAGATTGAGAGCAAATTTGCCGAAGGAGCTCTCCGCCAGCTGCAGGATCCGTTCTATCCGGCTGGGGTTCAGGATGCGGAGGGCCTCCTGTTCGTCGCCGCCGGTCAGATTAAAGCGTTTGTTGAATGCCTCGTTTTCCGTTTGAATAGTCCCGGAGCGGAGCAGCTTATCCAGCCCTTCCCGGGGCCAGATGGTCAGCCATGTAGGAAATTCCCGACCCAGCTCGCACAGCATCCACTGGCCGGCGTAGACCTCCCGCTCGTTTTTCTCCCACAGGCCGGTCTCCTCCCGCTGGACCTCGGTTTCCTCCGTCAGCCGGACGGTACACAGCTCCGCAGTCAGGCCCCGATACGTTCCCCGGATGTATCCGCTGCCGCCGCAGTGACTGTGGCTGGGCAGGGGGATGTTCGTGTCCTCCGCGCTGAGCAGGCGGGGGGAGGGGTCCATCTGCACATTTTCAAAGACGCCGCCTATGACGCCCGGGGCAATGGCATCGAAGGCCTGCCGGCTGGCGCTGCTTTTGGACTGGCCCTGCACCATCTGGCCCAGGGCCAGGACCACGCCGCCGATGACGATGACCACAATGTTGCCGCCCAAAACGATGCCCGCCACAGCGATGACCACGCCCACCAGGGAGAGGATCTTACCGCCCAGCTTGCCGCCTCTGCTCTTGCGCAGCTCCCGGGCCAGCTGCTCGTCCGTTTGGTTTCTGTTCTGCTTTTCCATAGATTCCTCCTTATTTTTTGGCACCGGTCAGGGCGGGACTTGCCTGCAGTATATCCAGCAGACCGCCCATGCCCGCCAGCGAGGCCGTGAACCACTTGCGGATGCCGTCAACATCCCGCATATCCAGCTCCGGCGGGATGCCCGCAAAGACATATCTTGTGTTCAGCGCCAGGGTCAGATCGCCGCCCTGGAGAATGAGACAGCCCACCTTGGCGTTGCTGGAGGCATTTTCCAGCCGCTGCACCAGCTCCCGCAGCTGCGGCGTCACCAGCGCGTCTGCCTCCTGCCCGTCTGCGTTGCGTGCGGAAAAGTACCAGCTGAACACGGCGGGATCGGTGACATCCTTCTGCTTGCGCTCCTGGTACAGATCCCGGACGGCCATATCCAGCGCCGGGTCGCAGATGCCCTTACAGCGGACGATAACGCCCCGGAAAACGGTTTCCGTGCGGGTCATCCAGTTATCGTTGTTGGGGCCGGATTTTTCCTCCACCATGTGCTGCAGCTCGGCGTTGGCGGCGGAAAAACGCATCCCCTTGTGTTCCCCCTCGTGAAACTCCGTGATGCTGGCCTGCTCCCAGGGGCAGGCCAGCAGCTCCACTTTTTTCAGATAGGCATGATCAATGGGCAGCTCCGGCGTCTGCGGCTCCGGGCCAAAGGCCTGGGTCAGCTCCGTGCGGAAGAAACCACCCAGCTGTTGCTCCATCAGCGCCTTTTTCTTTTTCTGCGCCGGGAGCGCCAGCAGAAGGATCAGCCCTACCCCGGCGAAAACCAATATGCACACAAGCGGCAAGTTGTGCTGCACAAAGGCCGAGATGCACCCGGCGATGACCAAGAGGGCACCCAGCAGTATGCCGATGCTCTCCCGCCGCTGGTACCGGCCAAAGGCCTGAGACAGCTCCTGGTCGGTCATTTTTTCTCTCCCTATGGGATCCATGTTGTTCTTCATGCTCTTTCCCTCCTGCTTATTTGCTTCTCAGCCCAGATCGGCCCGGGCCGCCGCCGGAATATCCGCCTCCGCCACGGGAGAGAAGACCATTCCGTCCTCCGAGTTTTTCAGGCTGCCGTCTGCCTGGGGGACCAGGGACCCGGCATAGCCGTAGCCCACCATGTAGAGGATGACCTCGTCCTCCCGGGGGGCGGCGTCGCCGGTGTTGATGATCCCGCCCCTTGCATCCACGGTGTCCCAGTGGGTGCCGGCGTAAATGCGCAGCCAGTAGTCCTCACCGCTGGACCAATAGCCCACATAGGGCTCCATGAGCTCCTCGGTGGTCTTGGTGATGACGGGCTTGAGGTAGGCGTCATTCTCGCTGCCCCACCAGATGCCCTCCCTGTCCAGGGAGGTGCTCATGTCGTAGCACACGTCCTCGTTCTGCCGGGAGTGGGCGTAGTAGTCCTCCTTGATGGTGTCGTGCTGGATCAGGTAGCCGTTATCCACGACGGCGGAGCCCTCATAGAGCACCCACTCGCCGTTATTGTCAATGTCCAGGATGCTCTCTGCGTTGGGATCGCCGTCCAGGTACCATATACCGGCGATGTCCTCAAAGCCGCCCTTGGTGTTGGGGGCGGGGACCTTCAACTCAAAATAGCCGAAGCTGTAAAGCTCCATATCCCCGTTGTTGGAGGCAAACAGATAGGCGCTGCCGTCGGCGTCGTTGAAGAAATAGATGAAGGCGTGACCCGGCACCTGCTGGGCGGAGCCGCTGGCGGCCATCTGCTCTCCCTTGTAGAGCTCAAAGTGCATCCCGCCATCGGCCGGGGTCACCAGCATGGTGGTGTACTCACAGTCCCGGATGCCCACCCATTTGCCGAAATAGTCGCTGTAGTCCCCCTGGGCGTCGGGGTCATAGACCGCGTCCTCGATGACGTCCGGGGCGCGGTACTCCTCCTGGCCGCCATCCTTGCTGCCGCAGGCGGCCAGGCACAGCGCCAGCAGCAGCGCCGCCAGGAGCAGCGGGTATTTTTTTCGATTTTTCATAGCTTTTCCTCCTCGATCCTTGCGGTCAGTGGGCCTCCTCGGCCATGGTGAGCAGCTCGTCATGGCTCAGCTCCACATTGCCGAACCGGATGAATATGCCGTTGGTTACGGCGCTGCTCCATAGCTGCGGATCCGCCAGCGGGCGGAAGCGCAGCTTATCCAGATACGGCTTCATGTCCAGCAGCAGCCGGCTGCCGGACACAAAATCCACCTGCAGAATGTAGTTATCCAAGGGGGTCACGGCTGAGATATATTTTCGGTTCAAGTTGAGGACACTCCTTTCCCTGAAATAAAAACGGTCCACTGTACACATTGTGCAGTGGACCGTTCGGCTTATCCAAAAGCCTCGCAGAGTTTGCGTCCGCAGACGCAAAAAATTGAGATTATTTTCTCTCGCGACATGTGCGTGAGAGAAAATACCGCTCAGGCTGCCAGTGTGGAATTTGTGCGCCAACGGCACA
Organism: uncultured Oscillibacter sp.; assembly: GCA_945868085.1. Taxonomy (GTDB): domain Bacteria; phylum Bacillota; class Clostridia; order Oscillospirales; family Oscillospiraceae; genus Vescimonas. The sequence goes on along the minus strand of CAMBKF010000016.1, from coordinate 19,568 downwards.
CAAATTATGCGCGCAGCAGCCTGCAAGCCCTTTGCCTGAAAAAACCGGAGTTTTTCAGGCAGTCTCAACGATCCACTGTACGCATTGTACAGTGGATCGTTTTCCGTTTCTATTCACCATTGGTTAGGTATTTACAAGCTCTGCCAGCCGCCGGCGCTTGAGCCGGGCATCGCCTTCGATGGCAAGCTTTGAGTAGATCTGGCTGATGTACTGCTTCACGCTGCCCTCGGACAGGTGCAGCTTTTCCGCGATTTCCCGGTTGCTCAGCCGCCGGGCGGCCAGGGCCGCGATCTCCTGCTCCCGGGGCGTAAGGCCCGGGAGGGCCGGGCAGCTGCTCCGGCTGCGCCTGTCCGCCGCCGCCGCGCCCAGGGTCATGATCCGGCAGAGAAAGTCAGACTGCACCGCCTCCGTAAGCAGGGGCCTAAGATAGCGGAAGTTTTCCGCAAAGGGCATTATAAAGCCGTCTGCGGCGGCGCCAGTAAGGGCCTGGGCCAGCAGCGCCCGGGCCTCTCCGTGCTTGCCCAGCATTTCGTAGGCGGATGCTGTCTGTAGGCGGATGTGCAGCGCCACCAGGGCGTAGTGCTGCTCCCGGCAGGCGGCCAGCTGCCCCTCGCTGCGGCCGATGACCTGGGCATAGGCGCCCTGGGCCAGGCAGACCTGGTTTTCGATCAGCTCCATCATGGGCTTGCCCGGGGCCAGGAAGTTGATGGAGGAGAGCTGATGCTCCCGGAATACCGGTGGGATCTTTTCGGGCTGTCCCAGCAGCGCGTAGTAATAGGCGCAGGCGGCGTCCAGCATGTGCAGCCACTCTGCGTTGTGCTGCCGCAGCAGTGCGCTCCGTCGCTGAGCAAAGTCAAAGCGGGGGGTGAAGCCGGTCTGTGCCGCCAGCCGCCACGCCAAAAAGTCGCAGCACAGGGCCATGCTCACCTGGCCATTGTCCGCGATCTGGGCGTAGGCACGCTCCAGATCGATCTGCGCATCCACGAAGCGGCCCTGCAAAAACGCCGCCTCCGCCCGCATGATGGTCTCCGCCCCCTGGCCGTGGCCGCCGGTGACCTTGTAATAGTGGGGCATGCACTCGTCCATCTCCGCCAGCTCCTTGTCCAGGTCCCCCGGCCGGCGGTGGAACATCATCAGCACCGACGGCGACCCGAAGGTCCATCCGCCCTCGCTGCGGATGGTGATGGCCGGGCGGGACATCTGCGCGCTGGCGCTGCGGTGCAGGCGGCTCATGGCGCTGATGTCGTTGTAGAAGAGGAAACTCTCAATGAGGTCACATTCCCCTCGCAGGTCGCCCCGCTCCCGGTCCGAGAGGGTGGGGTGCTCCGCGATGGATTCCAGCAGCAGCGCCTTCAGCGCCATCATCCGGGGCACCTGCCGCCAGGTGAACAGGCGGCGCATCAGCACCAGCAGGGCCAGGGGATGCGCTTTCAGGGCGGCGGCGGGGCATTCGTCCAAAAATGCCGTCACGTCCGCCGGATCCAGGGCCGCCAGGAGGATGCCGGCATCGTGCTCCACGGTGCGCAGCAGGGCGTCCTGATTTCCGCTTTCCTCATAGGCGGACATAGCGTGGAGATACTGGCCGTGGGCGTCGTACCACGCGCCGCAGCGGTCCAGATAAGCGGCCTGCCTGGCCGGATCCATGGCCCGGAATTCCCGCTGGGCGCACTCCTTCATCATGTGGTGAAACCGGAAGGTGATGCCGTCCGGCAGGCGCTTGACGAAGGCGTTCTGCTCCGTCAGGGCCAAAAGAAGAGCGTCGGTGTCCTCATTTTCGGTGATGAATCGGGCCATTTCGGCGGTGAACTCGTCGGTCAGGCCCATCACCGCCAGGAATTCCCGCTGCTCCGGCGGAAGGGGAGCGATCATGGCCGCGGTGAACATGGAATAAATATCAGAGGTATGGTCCGGCAGAGCGCCGCTTTCCGCCAGGGCCCGCAGCTGCAGGTACACGGCGGAGAACCAGCCCTCGCTGGAATAGAGGAGGGTCTCCACCTGCCGGTCGGTGAGGGCCGTGCCGCAGCGACGGGCATAGACGGCCAGCTCCGTATGGTTCAGCCGCAGCTGCTCCACGCCGATGCGGCAGACCTTCCGGCCCAGGCGCATGGCCTCCTCCCCGGGAAGAAAGCGGTCGCGGCTGGCCACGATCATGTGGATGTTTTCCGGCAGACGGTTGGCCAGCATACACAGGAAGGCGGCGATGCGGCTATCGGTCAGCAGGTGAAAGTCGTCGATAAAGAGGCAGAGGGACGTATCCCCGGCCAGGGCGTGGCAGAGATCATCCGCCAGTAGGCTTCCGGCGGCGTCATCGGCAGGGCAGGGGTATTCTCGCAGGAAGGGAAAACCGGCGTGGTCAAAGGCATCCTGGACGCTTTTCCAAAAAATGGCAAGGTTGTCGGAATACACGCTGATGCGGACGATCTGCAGCGGCTCCGTTTTGGCCCGCTCCGCCAGGTACCAGTTGACGGCCGTGGTTTTTCCGTAGCCCATAGGCGCCACCACCGTGGTCAGGGCACAGCGGGAGATAGGCCGCAGGCTCTCCTGCAGCCGCTCGGATATGTAGATGGCGTTTGGATCCCGCTTTTGTTTCGGCATGGCCCGTTCCTCCGCGAAAAATTATTCCTTTACATAGGATTATACCTGTCTTGACGGAAAATGGCAAGGGCGGATGGAGAAAAACGAAAAAGAGAGCCGCCCAATTGCCCAGGTGCGTGCAACAGAGTGGAAACAATGCCGCCCGGGTCTGGGAAAGGCAGGGAATCCAGTAGAAAAACGACTGGACTGCCGCAAAAAAAGGGAAAGGAGATGAGGAAGATGTACATTGACGCAAGCACCATCATCACGGCGGCATCCGTGGTAGGGGGCTTGGGCGTCCTGGGCGGCGCGGTGGCCCACGTGGCGCGGATCGTGCAGCGGGATAAACACCAGTCCGCGGCCATCAAGGCCATGCAGGAGGAGCAGACCATCATCTGCTATGGCCTGCGGGGCGCCCTGCAGGGCCTGATCGAATCCGGCTGCAATGGCCCCTGCAAGGACGCCCTGGGCAAGCTGGACAAGCACCTGAACCAAAAGGCACATACAAGCAGCGCAGAAGTATAATGGATTGTGCCCGACTCGGGCGCAGAAAGGAGAGAATCATGAAAATTCCCAATAAAATCTACGATGTCCTGAAGTGGGTGGTCATCATCGTCCTGCCGGCTGTAGCCACACTGTACGCGGCCTTGTCCGCCGTGTGGGCCTGGCCCTACTCGGAGGAGATCGTCACCACCATCACCGCCGTGGACACTTTCTTCGGCGCGGTGCTGTGCATCTCCACCGCCACCTACAACAAGGAGGAGAACGGCAATGGCTAAAGTATATCTGTCCCCCAGCAATCAGACCGACAATCGCTATGCCTACGGCAATACCACCGAGGCCGTCCAGTGCGGCAAAATCGCCGACGCCTGCCGCGTCGCCCTGGAGCGCAGCGGCGTGACCGTGAAGGTGGGGCATATGCCCTCCATGCAGGATAAGTGCAAGGAGTCCAACGCCTTCGGCGCGGATCTCCATGTGCCCATTCACACCAACGCCTTTAACGGCAAGGTCAGCGGCACGCGCATGTTCTGCTTTAACAGCAGCGGCGAGGGCATGAAGGCCTGCAAGGCCATCTTTGCCCGGCTGGCCCCCATCACCCCCGGCACCAGCGAGAATATCCGGGTGGATGCATCCCTCTATGAGGTGCGGGTGCCCAGCGCCCCCACGGCCTATGTGGAATGCGAGTTCCACGACAACGCCACCACGGCCCAGTGGATCGTGGAGCACACCGCCGACATCGGCGAAGCTATCGCCCGGGGCATCTGCGATTACTTCGGCGTGACCTTTAAGGAGAAGGAGCAGCCAAAGCCTGCCCGGCCTGCCAAAGCTGCGGAGGGTAAGCTCTACCGCGTGCAGGTGGGTGCATTCTCCAGCCGCGCCAACGCCGAGAAGATGCTGGCCCGTCTGAAAGATGCCGGGTTCGAGGGGTATATCCGGGAGTAAAATTGGCCGTACTGGCAGATGAAGAAAATAAAAAGAGATGGGGTCCTGTGACAGGGCTCCATCTCTTTTTGCAGAAAAAATTTTGCGCTGGAGCGAAAAAATCTCGCCGGATGGGGAGAAGCGTGCTATAATACTATAATGTATTTGGAAAACAAGCTATCTTTATGTGGAAGCTCGTATAGCATGAAGGGGGTGCAGACCGTGGAGGCCATTACGGCGGCGTTTGTGCGCCGGTGTCTGCCCCGGCGGGACCCGGAGGGGCACAAGGGCGATTTCGGCAAGGTCCTGTGCGTCTGCGGCAGTGTGGGCTATACCGGCGCGCCTATCTTTGCAAGCCGGGCGGCGGTGCGTACCGGGGCAGGCCTGGTGTTTCTGGGGGTGCCCCAAAGCGTGTGGCCGGTGGCAGCGGTGAAAAGCGACGAGGCCATGCCCTTTCCGCTGCCGGAGACTGCGGACGGCAGGCTCTCCCTCCTGGCGGAGGAACCCATCCGCCGCCGGGCGGCGGGATGCGACGCGGTGCTGCTGGGCTGCGGCCTGGGCCGGGACCGGCAGACGGACGCCCTGGTGCAAAACCTATTGGATATAGAAAAGCCCCTGGTGCTGGATGCCGACGGGCTCAACGCCCTGGACGGCCATCCGGAGCTGCTGCGAAAGCGGCCGGCGGTGACGGTGCTCACGCCCCACGAGGGGGAATTCCTTCGGCTGGGCGGCAACCTGTCCCCGGGACGGGAACGGGCCGCGGCGGCATTTTCTCAAGAATACGGCGTATACTTGATTTTAAAGGGGCACCGTACCCTGATAGCGGCGCCGGATGGGCGGATGGCCGTGAACACCACCGGCAACTGCGGCATGGCCAAGGGCGGCAGCGGAGATGTGCTGGCGGGGATGCTGCTGTCCCTGCTGGGCCAGGGCTGCGAGACCTTTGACGCCTGCTGCGCGGCGGTGTGGCTCCATGGCTGGGCAGGGGACCTGGCCGCAGCCGACAAAGGAGAGCGGGGCATGACCCCCACGGACCTGCTGGAACAGATCCCGTATGCGCTGAAAAATATATAAAATAGGGATACGGAGAGCCTTTCAATTCAGTGTTGGGAGGGCGAAACCGTGAAAAAATACTTGCTGCTGATTCTTCCCCTGTGCCTGCTGCTGGCAGGCTGCGCGCCATCCAGGCGGGAGGCGGTGCAGGCCTACTACAAGAGCATCCAAACGGCACAGATGGAGGCACAGGTGGTGGTGCATCTGTCATCGGATGACCGGACGTTTTCCGTGACGGCGGCCTATGACAGGGAGAAGGGCGCGACCACCACCATTATGGAGCCGGAGCTCCTGCGGGGACTCAACGCCACGGTGTCGGCGGAGGATATGCAGCTGCTGTATGACGGCAGCGTATGGCCGGCCGGCGACGGGGGAGACTTATCGGCGGCCAACTGCCTGCCCATGCTGCTGTACGCGGCGGGGGAAGGATTCGTGACCCGGGAGGGAAGCGACCGCATCGGCGGCCAGGAGTACATATTCCTGACCACCGAGGCATCCGGCAGGGACGGGGGAAAATTCACCTGCACCCTGTGGGTGGAGCCGGAGACCTTTGCCCCCTATGCTTCCGAGCTGAGCCGGGACGGCAAGGTGCTGCTGACCGTGACGTTTTCGCAGTTTACCTGCCAGACGGAGGCAGGAGAGAACAAATAAACTTTTTGGCGGGAAACCCGTTTTCCCGCCGGTTATTAAAGAGAGGCGGATACGATGGAGTCTACATTGAGGAGGACCTGGGCGGTTATTGACTTGGACGCCCTGAAGGAAAACTACGAAAAGCTGCGCCGGCACATCGGCCCGGGCGTGAAGTTCCTGGGCGTGGTGAAGGCGGATGCCTACGGCCATGGCGCCATTCAGGTGTCCCGGGTGCTGCAGGAGAGCGGCGCGGATTACCTGGCCGTGAGCAGCATAGACGAGGCCATGGAGCTGCGGCGGGGCGGCATTACCATGCCCATCCTGATCCTGGGCCACACGCCCAAGGAGCAGGTGGAGAACCTGATCCGAAACCACATCACCCAGGCCGTCACCTGCAAGGCCAAGGCCCTGGAATACAGCGAGGAGGCCCAGCGCTGCGGCGGCACGCTGAAGATCCATATTAAGGTGGACACCGGCATGTCCCGCCTGGGCTACCTGGTCAGCGGCGATCACTTTGAAAGCGGCGTGGAGGGCATCTGCGAGGCCTGCTGCCTGCCGGGTCTGGACGCCGAGGGCATCTTCACCCATTTTGCCGTGTCCGATGAGCCGGAGGATGAGGAGTGCAGGGCCTACACGAAACAGCAGTTTACCCTGTTCACATCCGTCATCGAAAAGGTGGAGAAGAAGCTGGGGCGGAAATTTGCCCTGCGCCACTGTGCCAACACCGGCGCCGTGGCCTACTGGCCGGAGATGATGCTGGACATGGTGCGCCCGGGTCTGCTGCTGTACGGCTATGGCGACGGGGCGCAGAAGCTGGGCCTGCGCCCGGTGATGCGCCTGATGACCAGCGTCAGCACGATCAAAGTTTACGAACCGGGTACCTCCGTTAGTTACGGACGTATTTTCAAAACGGAACGCACCACCCGCATGGGTGTGGTGCCCTACGGCTATGCCGACGGATTTTTCCGGTGCCTGTCGAACCGGTGCAGCCTTATGACCGCCTATGGCCCTGCGCCGCAGCGGGGGCGCATCTGCATGGATATGTGCATGATCGACCTGACGGACCTGCCCCAGGTGGATGTGGGAGACGAGGTGGAGATCTTCGGGCCCCGCAATCCCGTGGAGAAGCTGGCGGAGCTGGCGGGGACCATTCCCTACGAGTTGACCTGCGCCGTGAGCAAGCGGGTGCCCCGGGTGTATATTGAAAACGGAAAAGAGACGGAGCGGGAGCTGCTGCTGCGTTTTTAAGGGCACCGCTGCCCGCCGGCGGGCATAGACTGGTATGGGACGGACACGGCACGGTTTTTTCCGTGGGGCGTATATTTTTCGCGGCTGCGTGGGACAATGAAAGTGACCCAGATACATGGGTACTTTTTTCCGGCGGAGTGTGAACCTTGTGGAATCAACTGTCAGACGGGGCGAAATCTATTATGCCGACCTCAGCCCGGTGGTGGGCAGCGAGCAGGGCGGCGTGCGGCCGGTGCTGATCGTGCAGAATGACACCGGCAACCGCCACAGTCCCACCGTCATCGCGGCGGCCATTACCTCCCGCACCGGCAAGGCCAAGCTGCCCACGCATATTGAGCTGCCCGGCCAGAGCAGCGGCCTGCCCCGGGACTCCATCATCCTGCTGGAGCAGATCCGCACCCTGGACAAAAAACGCCTGCGGGAGAAAATGGGACGGGTGGAGGACGATATCATGCAGCAGGTGGACGCGGCTATCGCGGTGTCCTTCGGACTGCCTCATGAGCGCCTGGTATGAGGAGCATCTACATACCGGGCGGGGACAGACCATGAAAAACGGAGAGGATATATCCTCTCCGTTTTTTTCTTATAAAACGCCATGCGAAGGGCATCCCGATTTTTGCTATGCTTTTGCACCGCCAAATCAGCGACTTGACAGCCTACCTATCGGTAGGTAAAATGGGGAATATCCAATGGAAGGAAATCGAGGTGGGTACTATCAGAAAGCTGCTGCATCCGGCCGTCATGCTCCTGTGCGGCCTGGCCATAGGCGCGGCCGTCCGGCTGCTGGACATTTATACGGTCACCCTGGGGGAGATCTTTTCCCGGATGTCCGTTTGGATCCTCCTGGGGACGCTCATCGCCATATACAGCCCGACCCCCAAGCGGGTCATGGCCAACATCCTGCCCTTCTGCCTGGGGATGCTGGCGGCCTACTATGCCGTGGCTGTCATCACCCACGGGGTGTATGGGGAGGGCTATATCGTCGGGTGGACGGTATTTGCGCTTTTGTCTCCGGGGATGGCGTATCTGGCGTGGCTCAGCAAGGAAAAGGGGACGATCCCCGGACTTTTGCGGGTGGGGATCCTGGGGGCATCCGTGGTATCGACTTTGGTGCTGTTTGAGGGGCTGCGCCTGGACGATCTGCTCATCGACGGAGCGCTGGTGTATTTCCTCTTTTTTAAGAGGGCGCGGCGATAACGGGAGATATAGTATTGCCGCAGCCGGTCGGCGGACTGGCTGCGGCAATGCTTTTTCTATGAAATTTACTTGGCCTTGATGCTCACAACGGTGCTGAAGGCGGAGTTGGCCGTGCTCCGTACTTTGCTGATGGCCTTCACCTTATAGTAATAGGTGGTACCGGCCACGGCGGAGGTATTGGTGTAGCTGGTCTTTGTGGTGGTGTACATCTTGGTGTACGTGCCGCTCTGCGAGGTGGCCCGGTAGATCTCGTACTGGCTGGCGCCGGTGACGGCGTTCCAGGTCAGTGTGGGATTCCCGGCGGAGGTGGTGGTGATCTTCACCACGGGTTTTGCGCAGTGGCAGGTGGCAGCTACGACGGTGCTGTAATAGGAGTTGGCCGTGGTTTTTACCTTGCTGACGGCTTTTACTTTGTAGTAATAGGTGTAGCCGGCGTTGGCCTTGCTATCCGTGTAATTAAGATTTGCGGTGGTGCCGAGGAGGGTATAGGTGCCGTTTTTAGTGCCGCTGCGGTACACCTCATACTGGCTGGCCCCGGCGACGGCGGTCCACTTGATATAGGGCTTGCCGGTGGAGACCAGGTAGTCCGGCGTCACCACGGGTCTCGCGCAGTGGCAGATACCTGCCACGGCGGCGCTGTAGACGCTCTTGGAACCGGCGGCATTCACTGCCTTGACCTTGTAGTAATAGGTGTAGCCGGCGTTGGCCTTGCTGTCGGTGTAATTAAGATTTGCAGTGGTGCCGAGGAGGGTATAGGTGCCGTTTTTGGTGCCGCTGCGGTATACCTCATATTTGGCCGCCCCTTCTACAGGCGTCCACTTGAGGTAGGGCTTGCCGGTGGAGGCGATGTACTCCGCCTTGGCGGTGACAGGGGGCAGGGCGTTCTTATAATTGTAGTGGATTTTGGCCTGGCTGAGGGCCTCGTTCCCGCTGTCCTTTTTATCCACGAGAGCCCACTGCGCTTCCGTGCCTGCGTAATACACATCCGTCAGATTGTCGCAGCCATAAAACGCGGCGGATGCGATGAGCTTCAGACTGGCCGGGAGCAGGATGGAGGTCATGCCGGGGCAGCTTATGGAATCCAGGTTCAGCGTCTCCACCCCCTGGGGGATGACCACGCCGCCGGTCCTGCCGCCGGGATACTGGATCAGTGTTTTCATATCCTTGGTATACAGGGCCCCGTTCCAGGAGGTGTAATATCTGTTTCCGGAGGCCACTGTGATCTCCTGCAGGCTGGTGCAGGAGCGGGCGGGGTACATCCCGATTTCCGCCACGCTGGCGGGGATGTTGAGGGATTTGAGACTGGTGCAGCCGGTGAAAGCGTCAATACCGATGCGCTCCAGACCTGCGGGAAGGACGACTTTTTCCAGGCTGGTGCAGCCTAAGAACTGCATAAATTCCACGGCCTTGGAGCCTTTTTCAAAATATACCTCTTTCAGACCGGTACATTTGGAAAAGGCGGAGCCGCCGCCCTCGGTCAGGCTGGCCGGCATAGTCAGGGTCTTGAGGCTGCTGCAGCCCGTGAAAGCCAACCAGCCCAGGGTTTTCAGATTCTTGGGGAGGGTCATATCAGACAGGGCGGTGCAGTTGTCAAAAGCGGAGGCGCCGATGTCCGTTACGCTGTCCGGGATCTGAACGCTGGTGAGCTTGGTGTACCCGCTGAAGGAAAGGTAGGCAATGGAGGTTATGCCCTTTGCCAGAACCACGGACTTGATCTGATTTTTGTAGGCGATCCAGGGCATATTGCCATTGCTGTATTCTGCCATAGCGCCCTTGCCGCTGATGGTCAGGGTGCCGGTGCTGCTGAGGGACCAGGTGAGATTTTTACCACAGGCGCCGGAGGCGGTGGTTGCGGCGTAAGCGGTGGCGGGCAGCAGGCACAAAGCCAGGACTACCGCTAAAACCAGGCTGAGAATTCTTTTTTTCATACAGTTTTCCCCGTCTTTCTTTTCTAATATAAATATAGTATCGGAAAAGGGAAAAATTGTCAATGGAGTATGAAAGAATTTCTGCCCGGCACTTTGCTGTTTTTTCGGCGTGAATTTCGTAGAATATGCACAGGGGGTTTGGCTGCATGGCGGATGCCGGACAGCATAATATATAAATCGGAACGGATCACTGCGCGGAAAAAGCGGCGCCGGGGCTGAAAATTACTACCACATCTTGACGGAGTGTGGTATAATAGGCTCCCAGACAATAACTTGTTCCGCCCGACCCGGTGGGCGCGGTGCAAAAAGGAGAATGGCAATGAAGTGTCCCTATTGCGGATATCAGGAGAGCAAGGTGGTGGATTCCCGGCCGGCCGACGAGGGCAGCATCCGCCGCCGCCGGGAGTGCCTGCGGTGTGAGCGCCGCTTCACCACCTATGAAACGGTGGAGAGCCTGCCCATGGTGGTCATTAAAAAGGACGGCAGCCGCCAGAGCTTTGACCGCAGCAAGGTGCTGCGGGGCATCCAGCGCAGCTGCGAAAAGCGGCCGGTGCCCGTGGCGGACATGGAACGCATGGCCACCGAGATCGAGCAGGAGCTGCAGAACAATCTGGAGCGGGAGATCAGCACGGAGCTGGTGGGCGAGATGGTCATGGATAAGCTGAAAAAGGCCGACGAGGTGGCCTATGTGCGCTTTGCCTCCGTTTACCGGCAGTTCAAGGACATCAACACCTTTATGAGTGAGCTGAATAAGCTGCTGAGCGAGAAGTGACTACAGGATATTCCGCAGGGTCAGCCGCTGCATCTCGGCCAGGAGGGTGAACTGCGTGCGCAGCTCCGCTATGTCCGAGCGCAGTCCGGCGTCGTCCTGCTGCTGGGCCAGGGCGATGCACCGCTGGAGCAGCGCCTCCGTTTCGTCCAGCTCCTGGTGGACGATGATCATATGCAGCCACCCCTGCTGCTCCGTCCAGCGGCCGTAGAGGTCCGAGAGGGCTGCCTGGGCGTCGGGCCACTGCTCCCGGCAGACCAGGTCGTCGGCGGACTGAAGCTGCCGGGTCCATGCGTCCGTATACCGGGCCACGCTGCTGCCGGCAAACAGGCACAGCAGCAGTGTCAGCAGCAAAATAAAAATGGGAATTCGGAAAGATCTCATTTGGCAGCATCCTTTACAATACAAATCGTCTCCCCCTGCTCATCCACGCTGAGAAGAAAGACCTGGGTGGGGGTGTGTACGCCTTTCTCCCGCAGCTGCTTGTGCAGCCACGCTTCGTCCCGGCCGGCCCGGCGCAGGTTCTCCCGCAGCAGGCGGCCGTCGTTGATGATGACTGTGGGGAGGAACACGTCGTCTTCACAGTTTAGGTCCATCTGCCGGGGGGTGGCCGGCTGCGCCGCCGTGCGCAGCAGCACCGACAGCTGCCCGCCGGTCTCCAGGATGGCATATTTCACGTCCCGGATGTCCGTGACGCCCTGGGTGCGCAGCTCCTCAAACAGCTCGTCCAGGGTCAGGCGGTTGTGCCGCATGGCGGCCTGCTGGAGCTGACCGTCCCGGATGATGAGGGCGGGCTCGCCGCAGATCAGCGTGCGAAAACGCACGCTGCGCAGGCTGAGACAGCTGAGGAGCATGCTCATGGCCAGCAGCGTGATGATGGGGATGACCCCGTTTACCAGGGGGATCCCGAAATCCTGCATGGGAACGGACGCCAGGTCCGACAGCAGCATGGTCAGCACCAGCTCGATAGGCTCCAATTCACCGATCTGCCGCTTGCCGGTGAGCCGGAGCCCCACGATGAGCAGCAGGTAGAGTATGGCGGTTCGGAAAAAAGCGGTGATCATAGGGTATACCTCCTTTGCGGCAGTATCTGCCGTTAGAGGTAGAAATATACAAAAAGTCACAGAGAAGAAAGGAGGCTATGGGGCAGGCCCCATCATAAGCGCCAGCGCCCGCCTATGGCGGGACGACGAGGAGGAGAGAGTATCGAAGATTTCGGCGGAAGCTCTCCCGCACCGTTCGGGTGCGCACGCAGCGGGCAAATATGCGGGCGACCGCAAAACAGAGAAGCTGCGGCCGGACAGGAATGGCAAATATCTGTGCGTTTGTCCTTCCGATTGTGAAAAAACAACAGTTTAACGATCAGGAGGAAAAATTATATGTGTGGAATCGTAGGATATGTAGGTAAGCAGCAGGCCGCGCCCATTCTGCTGGACGGACTGCAGCGGCTGGAATACCGCGGCTATGACTCTGCGGGCATCGCTGTGAGCGGCCCGGAGGGGATGCGGGTGAAGAAGGCCAAGGGCCGCCTGCAGGTGCTGAAGGACCTGACCCATGACGGCGCGGATCTGCCCGGCACCCTGGGCATCGGCCACACCCGCTGGGCCACCCACGGCGAGCCCAACGACATCAATGCCCACCCCCATGTGAGCCAGAGCGGACGCATTGCCCTGGTACACAACGGCATCATCGAGAATTTCGCAGAGCTGAAGGGCCAGCTGCTGCACAAGGGCTATCACTTTACATCCGAGACCGACAGCGAGGTGGTGGTGCAGCTGCTGGACTACTACTATGAGCAGTGCGGGGACATGATCGAGTCCGTCCGGCGGATGCTCAGCGCCGTGGAGGGCGCCTATGCCCTGGGCATCGTATCCGCCGATGCGCCGGATACGCTCATTGCCGCCCGGAAGGACGCACCGCTGCTGCTGGGCTACGGCGAGGGGGAGAACTTTATCGCCTCCGATGTCACCGCCATCATCCGCCACACCCGGGATATTTCCTACATGGAGGACGGGGAGATGGCCGTGCTGACGGCGGAGAAGATCACCGTATATGACAGCCGGGGCCATGAGGTGGAAAAGAAACACCACCGTGTGGATTGGAATATCGATGCTGCCGAAAAGGGCGGCTACGCCCACTTCATGCTCAAGGAGATCTTTGAGCAGCCCCGGGCCATCCGAGAGGCCACCGCCGCCCGGCTCCAGGGCGGGCGCGTGATACTGCAGGATCTGACCATGACGCCGGAGGAGATCCGCAGCATCGGCCGCATCATCATCATCGCCTGCGGCTCGTCCTACCATGTAGGCATGGTGGGCAAGTACAACCTGGAGCGGATGCTCCGGCGCAGCGTGGAGGTGGTGCTGGCCTCCGAGTTCCGCTACAGCGATCCCATCGTGCAGCGGGGCGACCTGGTCATCACCATCAGCCAGTCCGGCGAGACCCTGGACACCATGGCCGCCCTGCGGGAGGCCAAGAAGCGCGGCGCGCGGATCCTGTCCATCGTGAACGTGGTGGGCTCGTCCATCGCACGGGAGTCTGACGACGTGCTCTACACCTGGGCCGGCCCCGAGATCGCCGTGGCCACCACCAAGGCCTACAGCACCCAGATGGCCGTGCTGAATATGCTGGGCCTGTATTTCGGCGATATTCTCGGCACCATCGACCGGGAGACCTACAGCGAGATGGTCCGGGATATGCAGCGCATTCCCGAGTATATCGAGAAGATTTTGGAAAACGCCGAGAGCATCCACGACATCGCTAAAAAGATCTGCAAGAGCGAGGATGTGTTCTTCATCGGCCGGAATCTGGACTATGCCCTGTCCCTGGAGGGCAGCCTGAAGCTGAAGGAGATCTCCTATATCCATTCCGAGGCCTATGCCTCCGGCGAGCTGAAGCACGGCACCATCTCCCTCATTGTGGATGGCACGCTGGTCATCGCCCTGGGCACCTACGGCCCGCTGTTTGACAAGGCCATGAGCAACGTGGTGGAGGTGCAGGCCCGGGGCGCCAACGTCCTGGCCCTGACCACCGAGAGCCACGCCGAGGAGATGGGCCGCCATGTGCCCATGGTCCTGACCATTCCGGATATCCATGACATGCTGCTGCCCCAGCTGGGCGTGGTGCCCCTGCAGCTGCTGGCATACTACATGGCGCTGGAGCGGGGCTGCGACATCGACAAGCCCCGGAACCTGGCTAAGAGCGTGACGGTAGAGTAAGTTATGTTTCACTTGACTGTGGCGTTTCTGCCGGTGCTGCTGCTGGGATTGGGGATTGCCATCATTGCGACGCTGCTCACGGGCCTGGGCCTGCTTATCGCGGCGCTGGTGGGCGGCACCTCGGCGGCGCTGCTGGTGAAGGACAAGAGCATAAAGCGGCTGGTGCTGCTGGGCTGCGGCATCCTGGCCCTGGCGGGCATCGCCTGCGTGGGTTTGGTGCTGGGCTGGCCGTATCTTGCGGCGGCGGGCTGCTGCCTGGGTGCGGTGGTTCTGGCCATCGTGGGCCTGTGCGGGTGCAGGTGCATTGGCCATAAGGCCGGAAGGGTAGGGACGACGCTGCTGTTTGCCTTTGCCATGGCGGCGGCGCTGCTGTTCGGCATCATCGTGGTGGCCATCGGCATGAGGTAAGGTGCCGCGGGCCAGGAATTGAACGGGAAAAGGGCGGGGGATACCCCGCCCTTTTTTGCGCGCCACAAAATCCCAGGCCGGGCTTGCATGAAATTCCAGGCAAATGCGTAGGGGCGGGGTTCTGCCCAGCCCGCCCAGTTTCGCGCAATCTTTTCGCAAATTCGTAGGGCGGGCTGCCCACAGCCCGCCGCCCATCCTGTGCCGCATCATCGCGGCGGCGTGAGGGCACGCCGCCCTACGCAAGCGTTCCAACATCTTCGTAGGGCGGACGCCTCTGTCCGCCTACCCGATAACGCGCCGCACCCCGGCAGGGCACGCGGGCCCTGCCCTACAAAAATTACCGTTGTAGGGCGGGACCCGTGTGTCCCGCCGCCCCACCCCTATCTTTCCCCTTTTCTCTCTCCTCTCTCAAAACTTCCCCTTTCTTTTTTCTGTCGTTTGCGGTATAATTAAAAATTGAACGGCATTTTTCCCCGGAAGGAGAGAGAATATGACAACAGCAGAATTGGTCCGGCAGCTGCAGCAGGTGCAGAGCATGTCCATTGTGGGTATGTGCAAAAACGCCGGCAAGACTACCATGCTCAACTGGCTTTTGGCCCACACGGGCCGCCAGCAGGTCCTGGGCCTGACCTCCATCGGCCGGGACGGCGAGAGCACCGACGTGGTCACCGGCACGGAAAAGCCCAGCATCTTTGTTCCGGCTGGCACCCTCATCGCCACCGCCAAGGATATGCTGCGCCTGGGCGACGTGACCCAGGAGATCCTGGTCACCACCGGCATCCCAACGCCCCTGGGCGAGGTGATCATCATGCGCGCCCGCAGCGACGGCTATGTGCAGCTGGCTGGCCCGTCCATCACGGCCCAGCTGAAAGAGGTATCCAGGACATTTTTTGAGCTGGGGGCCACCCAGTCCATCATCGACGGCGCACTGGGCCGCAAATCCCTGGGGGCCCGGAACGTGGCCGACGGCATCGTGCTGTGTACCGGCGCGTCTTATAACATGAGCATGGACAAGGTCATCGAGGACACGGTCAACTTCTGTCGGCTCATGGATCTGCCCAAGGCGGAGACCCTGCCGCCGGAGGCCACGGAGGGCCTGGAGAAGTGCCTGAAGGAGTACGGGGAGGCGTACATCCCCGGGGCCCTGACGGACAGCATGGTGGTGCCGCTGCTGCGCAGCGGCCTGCTGCGCGGAGGCCGCCTGGTGGTGGCCGACCCCAGCAAGGTGCTCCTGAAGCCCGACACCCTGGATAAGCTGGCGGTGCGGGAGGTGGCCCTGCAGACCAAGGATGCCGCCAGGACCCTGTGCGTCACGGTGAACCCCGTGTCGGCCTACGGGTGGAAGTTTGACAAGGACGTGTTTATCGACCGGATGCGCCAGAGCGTGAAGGTGCCGGTCATCAATGTGAAGGAGGAGCTGGCATGATTTCCATTCGGTTTGAGGAGAAGCAGCAGATCGGCCTGCAGTACGCCCTGGAGACCCTCCACGGGTGCAGTCCCTTCGGCCAGGAGAAGATCCGCCGCCTGCGGTACTATACCCCGGCGGAGCGGGCGGAGCTGGAGACGGAGCTTTATAACGTGCAGCAGGCGGCGGACCACGCCGACCAGCTCAAGGGCGTGTATGACAAGATCTGCATCCTGCTGTGCCAGATGAAGGACATCCGCAACTCCATCCGCCGCTGCCGGGACGGTGAGGTGCCGGACCATGTGGAGCTGTTTGAGATCAAGGGCTATCTGCAGCGGCTGGAGAGCCTGCTGCCCCTGTACGGGCAGATGAGCGAGGCGGCACCCCTGCGGGAGCTGACCTTCCACGATCCCAAGCCCGCTCTGGCCATCCTGGACCCGGACAACACCCGGTCCCGGGGCTTTTATATCCCTGACAGCATGACGGAGAAGCTCCGCCAGGTCCGCCGGACCAAGAAGGAGCTGGAGGAGAAGCTCCACGAGGCCGGGACCGACGCGGAAAAGGATGAGCTGCGCCTGCGGCGCACGCAGATCTGCGCCGAGGAGGAGAGCGAGGAGACAAAGATCCGCCGGGACATGGGCGCGCGCCTGGCACCCCTGGCGGAGGCTATGCTGGAGGACGCGGAGAGCGCAGGCCGCCTGGATTTCATCATTCAGAAGGCCATGTTTGCCGTGCGCTACGGCGGCGTAATGCCGGAGATCACCGACGGTCCCCTGGAGCTGACGGACATGATGAATCCGGAACTGTGCGACCTGCTGAGCGAGCAGGGCCGCAGCTTTGTGCCGGTGTCCATTGCTCTGGACCGGGGCGCTACGGTCATCACCGGCGCCAACATGGGCGGCAAGAGCGTGGCCATGAAAACCGTTGCCCTGAACGTGCTGCTGATGCAGGCGGGCTTCCTGGTGTGCGCCAAGAAGGCCAGAATGCCCCTGTTTGAGAACGTGCTCATGCTGTTTGAGGATATGCAGTCCATCCAGTCGGGCCTGTCGGGCTTCGGTTCGGAGATCGTGCAGTTCCAGAAGGCGCTGAACCAGGCAGAGCAGGGCTACTCCCTGTTCCTGCTGGATGAGTTCGCCCGGGGCACCAACCCCGATGAGGGCGCGGTGATCGTACAGGCGGTGACGAAGTATCTCAACGGCATCAACGCTATCTCTCTGCTCACCACCCACTATGACAAGGTGGCCGACTGCGGCCGGGCCCACTATCAGATCATCGGTCTGCGGGACATCGACCCCGAGGCCATCCGCCGGGAGCTGGCCGTCAGCGGGGAGGACGGCATCCGGGTCATCGCACGGCACATGAACTACGGCCTGTACCGGGTGGAGGGAAAGTCCGACTGCCCCAGAGACGCCCTGAACATCTGCCGCATGCTGTCGCTGAAGCCGGAGATCCTGCATCTGATCGAGGAAAATTACTGAGAAAACAGAACGTGAGCTCTGCGAGACTTGCTTAAAAAGGACGGCAAAAGCCGTCCTTTTTTCGTGGCTCGAAACAATGCAAAATCTGTCGCATCATGCAAAAAACTTATTGTCATTTTTCTCACAATCTCCCTTGACAAATTGGCCGAATGTATTATAATTTGAAGTGCAGAATTCCATATAACAGACAATAGAGGCGCAGAGGACAGGGTAGTCTCTTCCGGGGCAGCAGGGAGCCCGATGGGAAGCGGCGAAGGGGTCTTTTGCCGAAGGTGCGCGTACGTCCTGCGGCGCGTTCCTGGGTGTGCCGTGTAAGCGGCACAACTGTCATGTCCTATGCAGACATGGAGCGCTATTGGTCATAAACTTGACCAGTAGCGCCTTTTTCATGCCCAAAAGGCGCCGCTCGGCCGGCGTTATAAGAAACTCTGTAAAATATTTTTAGGAGGAATTTATCATGGAAAAGATGACTTCTCTGCTGCGTCTGCGTATGAGCGCCAAGGATGCTCACTACGGCGGAAACCTGGTGGACGGTGCCCACATGGTGCATCTGTTCGGCGATGTCGCCACCGAGCTGCTGATCAAGTGCGACGGTGACGAGGGTCTGTTCTGCGCTTATGACAATGTCGAGTTCCTGGCTCCCGTGTATGCCGGCGATTATATCGAGGCTTACGGCGAGATCGAGAAGATCGGCAACACCTCCCGCACCATGAAGTTCGAGGCCCGCAAGGTCATCGTGTCCCGCCCCGACATCAGCGCTTCCGCTGCCGATGTGCTGGCTGAGCCCGTTGTGGTCTGCCGCGCCCACGGCACCTGCGTCACCCCCAAGGATTGCCAGCGCAACAAGATCGAGAAGTAAGGAGCGGAAAGTATGGAAAAGCTGATTATTACCGCTGCTATCTGCGGCGCTGAGGTCACCAAGGCTCAGAACGAGGCTGTGCCCTACACCGTCGAGGAAATGGTCCGCGAGGCCAAGTCCGCCTACGAAGCCGGTGCGGCTATCCTGCACATCCATGTCCGCGAGGACGACGGTACCCCCACCCAGGATCGCGAGCGCTTCAAGGTCGTTATGGACGCTATCCGCAAGGAGCTGCCCGATGTCATCATGATCCCCTCCACCGGCGGCGCCACCGGCATGAGCCCCGAGGAGCGTCTGCAGCCCACCGAGCTGTTCCCCGAGATGGCTACTCTGGACTGCGGTACCTGCAACTTCGGCGATGAGATCTTCGACAACACCATGCCCACCATGCGTGCCTTCGGCAAGCGCATGATCGAGAACGGCATCAAGCCCGAGTACGAGTGCTTCGAGCTGGGCCACATCGACACCATCCTCGGCATGGCCAAGAAGGGCGAGGTCCCCGGCCACCCCATGCAGTTCAACTTCGTCCTGGGCGTACACGGCTGCACCCCCGCCTCCGTGGAGAACCTGGCCTTCTTCGCCAGCAAGATCCCCGCTGACGCTACCTGGACCGTGTCCGGCGTAGGCCGCGCTGCCTGGACCATGGCCGCCGCTGCCATCGCTATGGGCGGCAACGTCCGCGTTGGTTTTGAGGACAACATCTACCTGGGCAAGGGCCAGAAGGCCGCGTCCAACGGCGAGCTGGTGGCCAAGGTCGTCCGCATCGCCAAGGAGCTGGGCCGCGAGATCGCTACCCCCGCTGAGGCCCGCGAGATCCTGTCCCTGAAGCCCCTGAAGTAATCGCTAAACAAACTTTACATAATTTTTTAGGAGGAATATTACAATGGCTGAACTGAAAGGCAACAAGTACGGTACCCACCGCGTTATCGAGCCCAAGGGCGTTCTG
Source organism: uncultured Oscillibacter sp. (assembly GCA_945868085.1). Classification (GTDB taxonomy): domain Bacteria; phylum Bacillota; class Clostridia; order Oscillospirales; family Oscillospiraceae; genus Vescimonas. The sequence goes on along the minus strand of CAMBKF010000016.1, from coordinate 436 downwards.
ACCCAGGCTGCTTGGAAGGTCGACAACGACATGACCAAGGTCTACTCCAACGAGATCGTCTGCGACGTGACTTCCCTGAACATCGACTCCGCTTCCTTCACCCAGATCTCCGAGGCCTGCGGCGGCGACGAGAAGAAGATCGGCGAAATGATCCTGGGCATCGTCGCTGAGCGCGGCAAGCAGCAGAATCCTGTCACCGGTTCCGGCGGTATGTTTAAGGGCGTCGTCGCTCACATCGGCGAGGATCTGAAGAAGAAGCCCGGCTTCGACCTGAAGGAAGGCGACAAGATCGTTTCCCTGGTCTCCCTGTCCATGACCCCGCTGAAGATCGACAAGATCCTGGCTATCCACAAGGACATTGACCGCGTGGACATCGTCGGCAAGGCCATCCTGTTCGAGTCCGCTCTGTATGCCAAGATGCCCGAGGATATGTCCG
>CAMBKF010000015.1 GCA_945868085.1 uncultured Oscillibacter sp. | reverse complement strand
GCCGCCTCTCGACGACTTTGTTACTTTACCACACCCCTCCCCCTCCTGTCAACCCTTATTTTTACTTTTTTTAATTTCTGCCTTCACTTACACTAATGTCACACGCCGCGCTCTTCCATTTTGGGCAGAAACATGCTATTATATGGTCGTATTTATAATAGTATTATATATGTATGCGAGGTTTTTATGGCTGCATTTTTTTCAAACTTGGCCGCCGCACTGCCCACGGCGCTGTGGGTAGGGCGGATCCTGCTGGCGGCAGCGGCAGTGTGGGTGCTGCTGCGCTGCGGCATTTCATTGTTCGGCAATCGGGAGGCGCCGGAGGTGTGGGGCTTTGTCAGCCTGTCCAACGGTGCCCGGTACGACCTGACCCACTGGGAGAACATGGTCGGACGGATGCGCAGCGCCGACGTGCGGGTGAATTTCCCCTCCGTGTCCCGGTGCCACGCCGCCATCTGCCGGGACGACCGGGGCCAATGGACGGTATACCCAGTGAACCACAGCAGCGGTGTGCTGCTCAACGGGGAGCGGGCCCTGGGCGCGGCATCGCTGAAGGCCGGGGATTGCATTGCCGTGGGCGGCGTGGAAATGTACTTCTTCCCTTCCACGGAATCCGACGAGGCCAAGGTGGCCCGGCGGCGGGTGGAGGAGCAGCAGCGGCGGCACACCTCCCAGGCAGGGACTCTGGTGCTGGTAAACCTGTGTCAGGCCCTCCTGTTTCTGCAGGTATTTCTCACAGCTCAGGCGGAGGACCGGCTGCCCATAGGGGTCGCCTTCGGCGGATTGGTACTGCTGTCCTGGATCCTGTATGGTGTCTACCGGGCGGCTCAGCGATCCGCCTATGAGCTGGAGTCTCTGGTGTTCCTGCTCATCAGCGTGGGTGCGGCGGTGACGGCAGCCTATGACCCGGGCTCCCTCTACAAGCTGCTCATTACCGTGGTCATGGGCATGGTGCTGTTTCTTATCATGAGCGGGGTGCTGCGGGATCTGCATCTATCCATCCGGGCCCGGTGGCCGGTGGCTATTGCCGCCGGAGCGCTGCTGGCCTTTAACGTGGTACTGGGCGAGCGCATCTTCGGCGCGAAAAACTGGATCTCCATCGGCCCCCTCTCCTTCCAGCCCTCGGAGCTGGTAAAGATTGCCTTTATTCTGGCCGGGGCCGCTACCCTGGACCGGCTGTTCGCCAAGCGGAATCTGATCTTCACCATCCTGTTTTCCGCCTACTGTGTGGGATGCCTGGCGCTGATGAGCGACTTCGGCACGGCGCTGATCTTCTTCGTGGCCTTTCTGTGCATCGCTTTCCTGCGCACCGGTGACCTGCCGTCCATCGCCATGATGGTGGCGGCGGCAGCCTTTGGCTGCGGGATCATCCTGCGCTTCAAGCCCTATATCGCCGACCGCTTCGCCGCCTGGCGGCATGCCTGGGACTACGCCCAGGACATCGGCTACCAGCAGACCCGGACCATGAGCGCCATGGCCTCGGGGGGGCTGTTCGGCGTGGGGCCAAAGGACGGCTGGCTCAAATATGTGGGCGCGGCCAACACGGACCTGGTATTCGGCGTGGTGGGAGAGGAATTCGGCTTCCTGCTGGCCCTGTGCTGCGTGGCGGCTCTGGTGATCCCCATTGTGTTCACCCTGCGGTGCGCAGCTGCGGCCCGGTCCTCCTTTTACACCATTCTCTCCTGCGCCACCGCGGCCATGCTGGTGTGCCAGATGGCGCTGAACGTGCTGGGCGCGGTGGATCTGCTGCCGCTGACGGGAGTGACCTTCCCCTTTGTGTCCATGGGCGGGTCCAGCATGATCTCCTGCTGGGGGCTCATGGCCTATCTGAAGGCCGCCGACACCCGACAGAACGCCAGCTTTGCCCTGCGGCTGAGCAAACTGGCTCCGCAGCAGCAGAAGAAAGCTGCACCGCCGCCCAAGGCCCGGCCCAAGGCCGCCCAGGAGGGCTTCTTCGCCGACCGGCCGGACATCCCGGTGGATGAGATCTTCGGAAAGGAGGAGGACAAGTGAAACAGGTCAAACAGCGGACACTCCTTATTTATATATTACTGATCCTGTTTGTGGCGGGCCAGGTCCTGTACGCCGTGCGCTATGTGGCCCTGGGCAGCCGATGGGCCTCCTTCTCCGGAAACCTGAGCGCATACGACGGCGGCATACCAGCCCTGGGACAGATCCTGGACCGCAGCGGCGTTGTGCTATACGACGCCGCCCAGGGAACATATAGCGACGACGGTGAGCTCCGCCGGGCCACCCTCCACGCCGTGGGCGACAAGGCGGGGAACATCTCCACCTCCGCCCTGCAGAACTTTCAGAAGCAGCTCGTCGGCTACAGCCTGCTCACCGGCACCGCCGGCGGCGGGGGGCGGGTGTATCTGACCCTGGACAGCCGGCTGCAGACGGCGGCCTACGAGGCCCTGGGCGGTTACAAGGGCACCATCGGCGTATACAACTACAAAACCGGGGAAATTTTGTGCATGGTGTCCACCCCCAGCTTTGACCCCGCCGATCCCCCGGAGATCCAGGACGGGGACAGCCGCTACGACGGCGTGTATCTGAACCGTTTCCTCTCCTCCACCTTCACCCCCGGCTCTGTTTTTAAGGTGGTCACTGCGGCGGCCGCCCTGGAAAAGCTGGAGGGGGTGGCGGATCGGGCCTTTCACTGCAGCGGCAGCGTCACCATCGGCAGCGACACCATCACCTGCCCCTATGTCCACGGGGACATGGACTTTTACGGGGCCATGGCCAACTCCTGCAACTGCGTTTTTGCCCAGCTGGCTGTGGAGCTGGGGGGTGACACCCTCTGCAGCTACGCACAGCAGGCCGGGCTGCTGAACGGCGGCAGCGTCAGCGGCATCGACACCGCCGCCGGGACCTACGTCATCAGCGAAAACGACAGCGAGGTGGGCTGGTCCGGCGTGGGACAGTACGAGGATCTGGTAAGTCCATGCGCCCTGATGACCATGATGGGCGCCATCGGCGGCCGGGGCACCGCCCGGGAGCCGTATCTGCTGGAGAAGGTCACGTCCATGACCGGCACAGCGGCCCGCAGCACCGGCTCCTCCGGGACGATGCACCTGTGGAGCGCCGACACCTGCCGGACCCTGGCCGACATGCTGCGCAACAACGTCACGGAAACCTACGGCCAGAGCCGCTTCGGCGACCTGCCGGTGTGCGCCAAGTCCGGCACGGCTGAGGTGGGGCAGGGCAAGGCCCCTCACAGCTGGTTTGCCGGGTTTGTGGACAGCGACGACCTGCCCCTGGCCTTTGTGGCCCTGGTGGAAAACGGCGGCGGCGGCAGCGCCGTGGCCGGCAGCGCCGCCGCCCAGGTGCTGCGCACGGCGGCGGAGGTATTGTAAACGCTCCGGGCCTGTGCAAAGCATGGGCTTCGATCCGGCGGGCGGACAGAGTCGTCCGCCACACCATCCCGGCGGCGTGAGGGCACGCCGCCCTACACCAATCTCCAAATCATTCGTAGGGGAGGGGCAGAGCCCCTCCCCTACGCACAACTCGGAGCCACCGCACCTCTCGGCAGGGCACACGGGCCCTGCCCTACAGGTGGCAAGAGAATTTGTGCAAGGCCGGTTCGGGCCGTCGGGGACGCCGGCCCCTACGGGGTATAACAGGATGTGCGCCTGTCCCAACAAAAAGCGGCCTCCGGATTGACCGGAGGCCGCTTCATTATTTTGCCGATTTTGTTTTACTGCATTTTCTCCACGGCGAAGCCGTACACCGCGCCGTCCTCAACGTCCGTCATGTCCACGCCGGTGAGGGCGTACTGGCCGTTCACATAAAACGCCCAGTAGGTGCCGTCCGCATCGTAGTCCGCCGTGATGCCGGTGACCTCCTTGATATACAGGCCGTAGTCGCTCTCCTCACCGCTGATGAGGTTCAGGGCCTGCAGGGCCGCACCCACGGTCTTTTCATCGGTCTTGACGGTGAAGGAGGTCTTGGCCCCCTCGGCGTCCGTCACCTCCACGGCGAAGGTGGCTTTGCCCTGGCCCAGGGTCTCGCCGTCCTTCACGCCCACGGTGGTCTTACCCGCCGGGATGGGTGCGGTCTTCGCGCAGGCGCTCAAGGCCAGGACCATCAGCACGGCCAGCAAAAGAGCTGCGATTTTTCTCAGATTTTTCATAGATCTTACCTCCTTTTCCCCTGCAGTATAACACGCCGATGCCCTATTGACAACCGGAAAAAACCATGCTATATTGGTGCCACAATCCAAGGGGTGCTGGCGCATGCCGGCTGAGATGGGCGTATGGCCGCCCGGTCCCTCAAACCTGATCCGGGTAATGCCGGCGTAGGAATGCGACATATCGAGCGATCGTTTTTCCGCATTGCGACGCCTGCGTGGCTCGCCATGCGGGAATTTTTTATCGGAGGATACACCATGAAAAACACAAAAACCAAAATGCTGTGCGAAGCTGCCATTTTCATCGCTATGGCGGAGATCTTGAGCCTTATCAAGCTCTATGAGTTCCCCAACGGCGGCTCCGTGACCCTGGAGATGCTGCCCATCATCCTGTTCGCCGCCCGGTACGGCTGCGGCTGGGGCGCCGGCGCCGGCCTTGTATACGGCGCCATCACCTACCTCATTGGCAACAAGTTCTCCATCGACTGGACCACCATCATCTGCGACTACTTCCTGGCCTTTGTGGCCCTTGGCTTCGGTGCGGGCCTGCTGGCCAAGCGCAAGTGGAGCGTGTTCTATGGCACCGTCATCGGCGGCGTGATGCGCTTCCTGGTCCACTATCTCATCGGCGTGTTTGTCTGGGGCGTTTACATGCCCGACGAGTTCTTCGGTATGACCATGACCAGCCCGTGGTTCTACTCCCTGCTCTACAACGGAAGCTACATGCTGCCCAGCATCATCCTGTGCGTGGTGGTATTCGCCCTGCTGTATAAGCCGCTGAAGAAGTATTTCACCGCCGCCGACCTATTGGCGCAAAAATAAAATCCGTCCCTGAAGAAAAAAACTGTTGACAAACCTCCCAAATCCTGTATAATAGTTTTTGTTCTTCGGGACACAGCGGGATTGTGTAAAGGTAGCACAGCGGACTCTGACTCCGTATGTGAGGGTTCGAATCCTTCTCCCGCTGCCATAAAAAGCTCTCGGCAATCGCCGAGGGCTTTTTCCTTTGCTTCATCTGCGGTAGGCGGGATTCGAAGCCTCACAGCATTTAAATCCTCTGCGCAGCCCTCGGTGCTTGCGCCGAGGGTTCGAATCCTTCTCCCGCTGCCATAAAAGCTCTCGGCAATAGCCGGGGGCTTTTTCTTTTGCTTTATCCGCGGCAGACGGGATCCGAAGCCTCACAGCATTTAAATCCCTGCGCAGCCCTCGGCGCTTGCGCCGAGGGTTCGAATCCTTCTCCCGCTGCCATAAAAGCTCTCGGCAATCGCCGGGGGCTTTTCTTTTCGCGGGTGGGAGCGATTTTCGGGTATCCATTTTCCCCTTAAATCCGACAAGTGCGGATCGCAGCGAAATATACTGCTCAAATAATGTGTAAAATTATGTAAATCAGAGTAGTTTCTGCCGGGATTCGCTTGCCCGGAGCATCACAGAAACAGGGGAAAGGCGGCACGACAGTGACAGAAAAAGAACTGAGAAAATTAAACCGCGCGGAGCTGCTGGAAATGCTCATTGCCCAGAGCAAAAAGCTCAACCGCGTGGAGGAGGATCTGTCGGCAGCCCGGAAAGAACTGGAGCGGCGCAACGTCGCCATCACCACCTCCGGCACATTGGCGGAGGCAGCGCTGAAGCTGAGCGGCATTTTTGAGGCGGCCGACCAGGCTGCCGCACAGTATCTGGACAGCCTCCGGGAGCAGGAGAGCAACGCCGAGCGCATTATCGCCGAGGCCGAGACCAAGGCCCAGGAGATCATCAACTCTGCCGAGGCACAGCGGCAGGTCATTCTCGCCGACGCGGACCAGGAAGCCAAGCGGCGCATCGAACTGTTTAACCAGCAATTCAAGGAGTTTTTGAACACGCATACATAATTCGGGAGGAAAAGGCCGTATGAAATCAGAAAACAAAGCAACCGATACGGCTATGCCCTCCGTGGACGAGCTCACCGGTGAGCTCAATCGGGAAAAATATCACAGCCGATACAAAAAGCTGCTGCGCAGCACCATCTATACCCTGGTGATCGTGGCCGCCATCAGCGTGCTGGTGGCAACGCTGCTGCTGCCGGTGCTGCAGATATACGGCACCTCCATGAACCCGAACCTGTATGAGGGTGAGATCGTGGTGTCGGTGAAGTCCCCGCAGTTCAAAACCGGCGACATCATCGCCTTCTACTACAACAACCGCGTCCTGGTCAAGCGCATCGTCGGCTGCCCCGGTGACAGCATCGTCATCACCGACAACGGCGACGTATATGTGAACAACACCTTGCTGGACGAGCCGTATCTGGCGGAAAAATCCTACGGCACCGCCGACATTGAATATCCATACACCGTACCGCAGAACTCCTTTTTTGTCTTGGGTGACCACCGGGAAAGCAGCGTGGACTCCCGGTCATCCCTGGTGGGCTGCGTGGAAAAAGAAGAAATCATAGGCAAAATCGTTTTCAGAGTGTGGCCGATTAAACGGATCGGTTCCGTAGAATAACATCGCCTTGAAATACGGGGAGAAATTTGCATGAACAGGGACATTCATTCGCAGGCTGAACAGCTTAACAAAAAGCACCGCCGGAAGCGCACCTGGTACAAGATCCTATCTGCGCCCATATGCCTCGTGGTCTTTGTGACGACGTATGCGCTGATCCTGCCGGCCATCACCATGGAATCCACGCCGGATACCTACTGCGGCATCGCCGAGCACATCCACACGGACGACTGCTACGAGATCCCCGGTACGCCGGCCCACAAGGAGATCCAGTGTGCCGCCGGGGCAGACCTGGGCGAGGGCGAATACATCGTCCACAGGCACGACAGCTTCTGCTTTGATGACAGCGGCGAGCTGATATGCGCGCTGCCCGAGCAGGACGAGCACGTCCACACGGACGCATGCTACGACGGCGACAGCCTGACATGCGGCCTGGTCACGGGGATCGCGCACCAGCACACAGCGGACTGCGTCGTATCCGTCCCCGCCACCGAGCCCCAGGGCCTGGTGTGTACCGTGGAGGAGCACAAGCACACGGAAGCGTGCTTCATCGCCCCGGAGGGCGAGGGGCAGAGCGGCGATGTGCCCGCCGGCGAAACACCCGCCAATGATACACCCGCCGGAGATGCTCCCGCTGACGAGATCCCCGCTAACGAAACGCCGGCTGACGGCGCAGCCGTTGGCGATACGCCTGCCGGAGAAACACCCGCCGGGGATGTGCCCGCCGACGCGGATCAAAGCGGCGACGCATCGGGGGATGCGGTCCAGGGCGATAACGCGGCCAACGGCGATACACCTGCCGAGAATGCAGCGGCCAGTACACCGGCCCGGGCGCCTGCCGCCAGCGGCCTTATCACGGATGTGACCCTTACCATCAACGACAATGTTTCCACCACCGGCTGCTATGAGGTAAGCGTCACCGGCGGCGGCACGGCGCTGGAGGGGAAAACCGTCCGATACCTGTGGTATAAGAGCACCAACGGCGGAAAGAGCTACACAGCCGTAAAGGCGAGAAACTTTACTGTGGGCAGCAGCACCGTATCCAACATCAGCGGCGACAGAAGCGAGAAGCTGTTCCTGGCCCTGGACGGCGGAACCGTCAGCGATTCGCTGAGCTCCGTAACATACAAGGCCGTACTGAAGGTGGACGGCACCGAATATGACAGCGTGTCGGCCACCCGCATCAACACCACCTATCAGGCCTCCGTTCTGAACGGCAGCTTTGAGGCGCCGGATCTGACCAACCATGAGTACCAGGAATTTGTGCCCGAGGGAACCACGGGTCTGTTCTGGAAAACCACCGGTGAGAATACCGAAGGCAGTCAGCACGTATATGGCGGAAGCGCTACCGTCGAAAATGATAAAAAGCACTACATTGAGATCGTCGACACACGTGAGGGAACCCATAAGACGAATGCGACCAACTGGCATAAACAGGGCACTGCCTCGCAGGGAAATCAGTATGCCGAGATCAACGCCGGCGCTGCGGGCGCGCTGTATCAGACCATAGCGACCATCCCGGGAACTACCATGTATTGGTCTGTGGACCACTGCGGCCGCGACGGGAAGGATACCATGGCTGTGGTCATGATGCCGGAAAGCCGGGCAAAGACCGTTACCACACAAGCCCAACTGCTGCAGGTACTGGCAAATCCGGGCAACTACGGCGCCAAAGTCGTAACGAACCTGACCGCCGCACAGGGAGTCTGGACCACCCACTCCGGGCAGTATGTCATACCGGATGGGCAGTATGAAACCAGATTCTTCTTCATGGCCGTAAGCACGGCCGGCAACAATGACTACATCGGCAACCACATCGACAATGTGTGGTTCAGCCAGCAGATCCCGCCGGCCTCCTCGGAAAAGCCCTATTTCACGCTGACCAAGAATGTGGTGGGCCCCCTGACGGAGGACGACCTGCAGATTCTGTCCGGGAAACTGACCTTTACGGTTCAAAAGTCCGCTGTCGCCGGCTTTACCGATCCCGAAACCGTCAAGACCTACACCGCCAGCGCCTTGGGCAGCTGGACGCAGAACGGCGACGGCTCCTGGACGCTGTCGGCCCGCATCTCCATGAAGGATCAGGACATCGGCGATTATTACAAGATCGTGGAGAGCGGCGCGGAGCTGGACGGATTTGACCTGACCGTAACGGATAACAACAGTGCCGTCCGGCTGCAGATCGACACGGACACGGAATTCACCTTTACCAACACCTATGTGGATAGCGGGCGGACGCTGACGCTGAAGAAAATCGTTAACGCTCCCGACGCGAACGGCGACTTCAGCTTCACCGTTTCCTATACGGACGCCAGCGGCACTCCGCAGAAAAAGACCGTCACGCTGCAGCATAACGGCACGGCCGAGATCCCGGGCATCCCCAAGGGCGCCCAGGTCACCGTGACGGAAACCACCGCCGACGGCTACTCCGTTATTATGAAGGACCCCGGCACTGATGCCGTTCTTGCGGGAAGCGGCAGCTATACCTTTACCATGAACGATGACGCTGCCATCGATGTCTACAACACATCCAGCGTTGCGCTGCCGGAAACCGGCGGCATCGGACGGGAAATCTTCCTGGTGGCCGGAATCGGCCTGATGCTCACCGCCGTTATTACAGGATGTCTTCTGAGGCGTAAGTACGGAAAGGAGGGTGATTGACGATCCTGCTCCTCTCCTGCCCACGCGAAATACACCTGTGCCCGCGCCGCAGGAACGATGTCCACTCGATAAAATCACTTAAATCAGAAAGGATACACACAATGAAAACGATGAGAAAGCTTTTCACGGTTTTGCTGGCCGTGGCCATGACGCTGGCTCTGGCGGTGACCGCCTTTGCAGCAGACACCGGCAGCATCACCATCACCAATCCCCAGGGGGAGCACACCTACACCGCCCACAAGATCTTTGACGTGACCTACACCGCTGATCAGAAGAATTACTCCTACACCATCAGCGACACCGACGACGCTTACGCCACCGTCAAGGCATATGCCGATGTGGCCGCCAACGGTCTCACCCTGACCCCCGTTGCGAACACGAATAAGTTTAATGTGAGCATCGGCGCCGGCTTCTCTGCCGCCTCCTTCGCCCAGTATCTGAAGACGAACGAGGGTTCCCTCGGCGCCGGCACTGACTTCGTTAAGGCTGGCGAGACCATGAAGGCCTCTAATCTTGAACTGGGCTACTATTTTGTCTCCGGCACCAGCGGCTCGGTCTGCGAGCTGGTGACTGCCAAGGACGTTGAGATCCGCGATAAGAACGAAGTGCCGCAGATCGAAAAGACTGTGAACGACGACGACCTCACCGTGGAAGTCGGCCAGGTGCTGACCTACACCATCACCGGCAAGGTCCCCTCCACCAAGGGCTACACTGAGTTCACCTATCAGGTGACGGATACCATGAGCGAGGGCCTGATCTTCAACGATGACGTTAAGGTCACCATCGGCGGCGTGGATGTGACTGCTGCTGCAACGATCACCAACAACGATAAGGGTTTTGTTGCCAGCATCAATATGATGGACTATCAGGGCAAGATCGATGCGGCCGTTGTGATCACCTACACCGCTACCGTCAATGACGGTGCCATTGTACATGACAAGGAAACCAACACCGCTACGCTCAAGTACAGCGATGACCCCGCTAATAAGGACTCCTTCAAGGAATCCACTGTTACTGTGGACGTGTACTCCTTCAACATCGTCATCAACAAGTATGCCACCGGCAGCGAGAGCACCAAGCTGGCGGGCGCCAAGTTCGTGCTGAAGAACGCCGAGGGTAAGTACTACAAGTATGACACCGCCGCTAAGGTCGTCTCTTGGGTCGCTGACAAGGCACAGGCCACTGAGGTCATCACCGACGATACTGGCGCTGCTCGCTTTGACAGTCTGCAGGCCGGTACTTATTACCTGGAGGAGACCGCTGCTCCCGCCGGTTACAACCAGCTCACCAAGGACATCACCATCGTGCTGAACGAGAACCGCACCGCGACCATCGATGATGCCGCCTCCACTCCTGCGGCTGGCCTGTCCCTGACCACGGGCGTTGCCAACTCCACCGGCACCATGCTGCCCGAGACCGGCGGCACCGGCACCATCATCTTTGTGGCCCTGGGTGCCCTGGCCGTGATCTGCGCAGGCGTGTTCCTGGTGACCAACAAGAGAATGAGCAAGGAATCCTTCTGATCCTGCAGCCCTGACACACTGTACTGCCCCGGAGGGCGGAGGTTCGCCTCCGCCCCCCGGACGGCATATTCTTTTCCAAGGTGGACGCATCCGAATACACCCGGCGGCGCGCTTTTCAGGCGGCCGGGCCAGCGCGTGTTCGGCTTCGTGCGCTTTGGAACGCAACTGGAGATGAACCCGTGAGAAAACGAAAAGTGATCACCTTAATACTGCTGGGCGTTTTCCTGGTGGGCCTCTCTCTCCTGCTGTATCCGTCCATCAGCAGCTACTGGAACTCCATCACCCAGTCCAGGGCCATCGTGGACTACGACACCATCGTCAAGAGCCTGTCGCCCAAGGACTACACCGCCTTTTTCGAGCGGGCGGAGCAATACAACGAGGAACTGAAGAATTTGCAGTTCCCGCTGTCGGAATACCAGCAGGTCAGCGGGTACGACGAGTGCCTCAATGCCGCCGGGGACGGTGTCATCGGCTACATCGACATCGACAAGATCCAGGTGAAGCTGCCCATCTATCACGGCACGAACCCGTCCATGCTGAACCACGCCTGCGGACACATCCAGGGCAGCAGCTTCCCCATTGCGGGAAAGGGCACCCACGCCGCCATTTCGGCACACCGGGGCCTGCCCAGCGCGAAGCTGTTCTCAGACCTGGACAAGCTGGAGGTAGGCGATACCTTCCGCATCACGGTGCTGGACAAGACCTTCATTTACGAGGTAGATCAGATCAAAACCGTGCTGCCGGACGACGTGAGCGACCTGCTCATCGATGAGGAGAAGGAACTCTGCACCCTGGTCACCTGCACGCCCTACGGCATCAATTCCCACCGGCTGCTGGTCCGCGGGCACAGGATCGAATCCGAGGATATGCGCTCCTTCGGCGCCATTTCGGATGCGTTTATCATCGACCGGCTGATCGTAACGCCGGTGGTGGCAATGCCCATCATTCTGGTGCTCGTCCTGTACGTCTGCTTCAAACCCGCAAAGAGAAAACTTCCCATCAACGACGAGGGAGAACTGATATGAAAAAAACAATCTACCGGATCGCAAACTTCATACTCATCGCTGTGCTGCTCCTGTCGGGAGTGGTGACGGCCCACGCCGCCTCCACCACGGAGGCCGGCGAAAAAGTCCAGCTGCGCAGCGACTGCACCCTGGACGTGACCTATTCCGCCGAGGGGATGGTCTTTGCCGGGCAGGACATCCAGCTCTGGCACATTGCGGACATCACCGAGGATGCGCAGTATACCCTGGCCGGGCGCTTCCAGGCGTACCCTATCCAGGTCACCGGCACCTCCTCCCAGAGTGAGTGGGACGAGATGACCAACACTCTGAACGCGTACATTCTCGCCGATGGCATCGCGCCCGACCGCACCGCCAGGACCGATGCAAGCGGTAAGGTCACCTTTGATAATCTTACGACGGGGCTGTACCTGGTCTCCTCCGTGCGCACGGAGCAGGACGGCAAATACTATGTGTTTGAATCCTTCCTGGCGGCCGTACCGGGGGTGGACGATGGGGGTCAGTGGGTGTATTCCATCTCCGCGAAGCCGAAAATGAGCGTACACACGCCGGTCATGGACGAGGTCACCTACAAGGTGGTAAAGGCCTGGAAAGACGGCGGCCAGAGCCGTCCGGACAGCGTCTCCATTGAGATCCGCAAGGACGGTCAGCTGCAGCAGACTGTGACCCTCAGCACCGAGAACAACTGGATGTATACGTGGAAGGCCGTGGACGACGGCAGCGTATGGACCGTGAATGAGACGAATGTGCCGGAGGGCTACACGGTGGGCATTCAGCGCAGCGGCGACACCTTCAGCATTACCAACACCAAGCCGGCGGCCCCCGCAGGGAATCACCCGCAGACCGGCGACACCACGAACACGACGCTGTATGTGGTCCTGATGGCCGCATCCGGGCTGGCGCTGCTGGTGCTGGGCATCGTATTGAGGAAGAAGTCCCGTGCGAAGTAAAGGGTTTTCCATCCTTCTTGTCACGCTGGGTGCTGTACTGCTGGCCGCGGCGGCGGCACTATTGGGCATGCGCCTGACGCGGGAAAAGCAAGGGGCGGCTGACATCCCCTCTCTGGTGGAAAAAATCGAAGCGGCTCTGCCGGAGCGCTCGGCGGGCGTTATGGAAAAGCGCGCCGACAGCACCATGGCCGCCGTGGAAATCGACGGGGTCGATATGATCGGCTTGCTGGAGCTGCCGGGCCGGGGCATTAAGCTGCCGGTGGCCGCAGAATGGGACAGCTCCCAGCAGGGCTTCCGTCCGGCCAAATTTTCGGGCAGCGTGTATGACGGCACGCTGATCGTAGGCGGGAGCAGCGAAGCCGGCAATTTCGATTTTGCCGATCAGCTGGACGCCGGCGAGGAAGTTACGTTCACCGATATGACCGGCAGAATATTCCGGTACACGGTGCGCAAAATCAGCCACGCTGACAATGCCAGGGCCGAAACTCTGGCCGATGCGGAGGATATGCTCACCCTGTTCGTGAAAAAGAATGGGACGTTTCTCATCGTCCGATGCGGGGTAGCGTAATATACGCCATGGCAGGGCGTACCCTGTGGGGTATATATTTTACTTATAGCTTGTGAAAAGAAGCAGCCCCGGGGCATCCTCCGCAAGGAAGATGCCCCAGGACTGCTCTTGTATCCCAGGTTAATCGGTTCTCAGAAACGGTGTAACCCTTGTGGTTACGCCGTTTTCTCTTTGCATGCTTTCATTTGGTGGGCGCTTGTTTTTTTGCAGGCGGCCTTTGTCGGCCCCAATGGCTGCCGCGCACTCGGCGAGAAAGGCTTCGCTTATTTCACGATAATTGTTCTGTCTTTTTTCGAGCGTATATGCTATACTGTTGTCACATCACACAAATACAGCAAAAATCTCAAGGATGTTGTAAACAACATATACAAATGTTGATGTAAGTGCGCGGGCCCTTGGCGTTGCTTTTGGTCTTTTTGATTCGGGCCAATTTACACCTATTACGCCTACATAGGCAGTTTAAATAATAAATACGCTCTAACCGTAAACGGTGTACGAATCACCCCCTGTCGGGAGAAAATCCATATTTTACAATTTGTTTTCGACACAAAGGGCATTGTCGCCAATCAAGGAGATCATAACACTTCCTAAACCATGGTTCCGGATAACAAATATGGTCGGAGCAGGAATAGATTCAATAAGAACCGTATCAAACAACATAATACCTCTGTTTAAGTAACTACAGAGTAAGGAGCACGCATTATGAGAAAATCAAGACGCAGATACTCAAAGCAGCCTGGGTATATCAGAAAACCACGGCGTACATATTCAAAAAAAACAGGCTACATATGGGTAAGCATCGCACTGATTGCTGTTGCTGTCATGGAACTGGCTGCAAAAGGTGCCAGTCTATTTATGGTAGTCTCTCTTTATTCAATTGTGCTTATCCCGATTTTAGTCAAAAAATTCAAATATGAAACAGATTTCGGATCAATGATGATCTCCGGCCTGATACGAACAGGAATTTGGTTAGCCATTTGGATTGCCATGGCATTTCTCTCTAGAATTAGCCCATTGGCTGCGAAAATTTCGCTTTGGCCTATAAGCCCAGCTTAAACCAATAAGCAATTTGCCCTGGTAAATGCAACGGCAGCTACGTCGCCCAGGCGGCGGACGATCGGGTCAGATGTGTCGATCTTTGCCATTGGGCGGTGTTCCGTTATTCGGCTTTTCTCCTGTCACAGCAGGCCCAGGAGCATGGCGGCGGATGCCGTCGGGTCCTCCCCGCGAACGAAAGCTGCCATGGAACCCGTGACCCAGCGGTCCAGAAAAGCCATCTGATCGGGGGTGTGGAACCAATGTTCACCGCCCTCCATCACCGTCAGGGGCGCGTGGATGCGCTCAGAAAAGTCGGTGATCGTATCGCGGGAGGTTAAGCTATCCTCCGACCCGTACAGAATGCAGGTGGGGACGCGCCAGCAGATGGGATGGCTGCGCACATAACACAGATAGTCCCAAGACAGGGTCTCGCCGAAGCTCGTGGGGATCTCCCGGCGCTCCTGCAAGTCCTCCTCCGTGACCCCCGCCCAGCCCATCATATTGGCGATGAGCCGCTCCATATCCACCACGGGGGAGATGAAAAGGGCGTTATCCACCAGTCTTTCATCCAGCGCATGCATGGCGAAGAACGCGCCGATGCTGTTTGCCACGAGAGTGACGGCATCATAGCCCCGGCGCTGCGCCCGGACGAAGGCGGGAAACTCCTCCGCCGCGGCCCAGGGAGTTTGGGCCTCATAGGCAAAGCCCACCACCCGGCTATGCGGGAACAGCGGACGATAGTGCTCGGCCTCGGCAGCGCAGCCGCCTTTACCGTGTATATAAATGACTAAATGCTTCATGATCCTTTCTCCTCCTTTTGGATCTGCAGGTGTCCCTGCCCGCGGCGGGCTGTGACAGTGAACGTATAATCGCCGCCTGCCGGGACCGTGATTGAGAACTGCGTGGCCTGCCGGCCATCGCCGCTGTAAATATTCGTCCCATCCGGGGCGGTAATAGCCAGGTGCAGCGTGCCCGACACGCACGCAAAGCGGACCTGCAGCACATCTCCCGCCTGCAAAGCCATGGTGTGCCGGTCCGTGCCGGTCATCTGACGAATATCCAGCTGATAGGCATCGGGGCGGGCGATGCGTTCGCCGTCGAACTCCTCCCGCGGCAGCAGGAGAAATACGGCTCCCGCGGCCAGCAGCAGCGCCAGCAGCGGCAGGAGCCGCTTTTTTATGTTTGCTTTATGCATATTTTACGCCTCCCTGCCGTTGATCTGGAAAAATCGACGGACGTGGCGGTCCATCAGCGCCAGAACCTCCTCCTCGCGATCCGGCTCCCGGTCGCACAGACCCAGCCACACCGTGATGGGCAGGCACAGCTGCGCCGCCATGATTTCCGGGTCCCCGATCCGGAGGCTGCCCCGGCGGATGAGAAACTCCATCAGCCCCTCAAAATACCGCAGGACGTTTTCATAATTCATCTCGGTTTGCAGACGGGCCATGCGCTCGTTGCGAAACTGCTCTATAAGGAGCATTTTCCGCGCCTTGCTGATCTGCGGGTCATGGAGGATATAGCGGATCTGGGCCAGGATATCCCCCACCACCGCATCCGGCGTGATGTCCGCCTGCCGGGCCGCGAAGGCCGGATCATCCCACCGGGCCCGGGTAAACAGGGAGCGGCTGTCGTACCGCGCACGAAGCTGCTCCAGGAGGCAGTCCAGGATCTCCTGCTTGCCGGCAAAATGGCTGTAAAGCGACGCCTTGCGGATGCCCACGGCGTCCGCGATCTGAGAAAGGGCCGTGGCCTCATAGCCCTGGGTGGAAAAAAGATCCAGTGCCGCCGCCAGGATCTGCTGTTTGGTATTGCTGCGGTCCATTGTGCGCACCTCCGTCATACAAATTGGAACGGTTTCATTATAACTACCGAGCGGTAGGATGTCAACGGGTGCTGAAAATCTCAACGAATGGGGTGTGGCTCTCAGCCGCACTGCAAAATTCCTGCAAAAAAACAGCCTGCCGGCCATTTGGGCCGACAGGCTCAGCATGTTTTGGGGCAAAATACTTTTTATTGATCCAGGATCCGGCCGTCTGTGGAGAGGGTCACCACCTGCCAGGGGATGAACTTGCCGCTGTTTTGCAGGGCGGTTTTGGCCGCGTGCTCCAGTCCGCCGCAGCAGGGCACCTCCATGCGCACCACGGTCACGCTGCGGATGTCGTTTTCCCGGAGGATCTCCGTCAGCTTTTCGGCATAGTCCACGCCATCCAGCTTGGGGCAGCCTATCAGCGTGATGTGGCCCTTCATAAAGCGCTCATGGAAAGCGGCATAGGCGTAAGCGGTGCAGTCGGCGGCGATCAGCAGCTTCGCGCCGGAGAAATACGGGGCGTTGGCCGGGACCAATTTAATCTGCACCGGCCACTGGGCCAAGCGATTGACCGGCTGAGCGGGAGCTGGCTCCCCGGCATCGGGCCGCGCAGGTTGGATGCTCCGGAGCCGACTGCCCGGGCAGCCGCCGGGCAAGGGCGCACCCTCCCGGCGCATCTTCTCCTGCTTGTTGGCCAGGACTGCCTTTTCGTCATAGGCGGCGGCCTCCCGCTCCACAAAGGTGATGGCACCGGTGGGACAGGTGGGAAGGCAGTCGCCCAGCCCGTCGCAGTAGTCGTCCCGCACGAGTTTTGCCTTGCCGTTCACCATGGAAATGGCGCCCTCGTGGCAGGCGGCGGCGCAGGCACCGCAGCCGTTGCATTTGCTTTCATCTATGGCAATGATCCGTCTTTTCATAACAGAACCTCCTTGTTTTTCTGAGGCAATTATAGTAGGATTTAGGCAGATGGTCTGTTGATTTTTCAACGAAAGAGGGTTTTTGCAATGGAATTTTTTCCCGTGATCCACTCCGCGCAGTTGTTTGCCGGCATTTCGGAGGAGGAAATCTCCGATATGCTCTCCTGCCTGGGTGCCAAAATTCAACACTTTCCCAAGGGCTCCTTCCTGCTGCGCGCTGGGGGCGAGGTGGAGGAGATCGGACTGGTGCTGGCGGGGAGCGTTTTGCTCATGCAGGAGGATGTCTGGGGCAACCGAAACATCCTGTCCAAGGTGGGGCCGGGACAGGCCTTTGCCGTGGCCGCCGCATGCACACCGGGGGCGGTGCTGCCTGTGAGCGCGGCGGCGGAGACGCCGGTCGCCGTACTGCGGCTGCAGGCGAAGCAGGTCATGGCCCCGTGCGGCACCGCCTGTGCGAATCACAGCCGCTTTCTCCAAAACCTCCTGGGGGAATTAGCCGGGAAAAACCTGCATTTGAGCGAAAAACTCACCCACATGGGGCAGCGCACCACCCGGGCGAAGCTGATGAGCTATCTGTCCGCCCAGGCCCAGAAGCTGGGCAGAAATGAGTTTACGATCCCCTTTTCCCGTCAGCAGCTGGCGGATTATCTGGCTGTGGAACGCAGCGGGCTCTGCGTGGAGCTGGGGAAAATGCGGAAGGAAGGGCTCTTGGAATTCCACAAGAACCACTTTGTCCTGAAAACATGACGGCAATAGGCTGGATTTGAAAAAATATGAGCGTAAAAAGAGCAGCCGGCGCTGTAAACGCCGGCTGCTTGAATTTCAATGCGTTTTATGGTTTTTTTCAAAGACGGCCGTAGATGCGGGTCATCTCGTGGATGCTCTTGGCAAGGCTATGGCTCGCCTCACCCGGGAGCAGACGCCACGCCCAGTTGCCGCAGCTGGTGCCGGGGACGTTCATGCGATGGCCTGCCCCCAGATCCAGCCAATCCTGCATCTGCGCGACGAACAGCTTCGCCACCGAGCCCATACCGCCGCGGATGATGCCGCGGTTGAAGCCCTCCCGCTCGTTCAGGCCCAGATACTGCACGGCAAAGGCGATGTCCGCCCGATCCGCCTCCGTGCGCCAAAGGGCCAGGGGGGCGTTATCATGGGTGCCGGTATAGCAGACGCAGTTTTCGCCGTAGCTGTGGGGCAGGTAGCTGCTGGTGTCCCGGGAATCAAAGGCGAACTCCAGCACCTTCATGCCCGGCAGGCGGGAATCGGCCAGCAGCTGCGTGACCTCTGGCGTGGGGAAGCCTAGATCCTCGGCAATGAACTCAATATCGTGGAACCAGCCGGTGAGCACGCCCACCAGGGACATGCCGGGGCCCTTGACCCAATGGCCGTTTTTCGCGGTAGTCTCACCGCAGGGCACCGCCCAATAGCTCTCAAAGCCCCGGAAATGGTCGATGCGGATGACGTCATAGAGCTTCGTGGCGCCGCCGATGCGGCGGATCCACCACTCAAAGCCGTTTTTCTGCATGGCGTCATAGTCGTACAGGGGGTTGCCCCAGAGCTGACCGTCGGCGCTGAAATAGTCCGGCGGGACGCCGGAAACCTCCGTGGGTTTCTTGCTCTCGTCCAGCTGGAAATTTTCCGGCTCGCTCCAGACATCCGAGGAATCCATGGCCACATAGATGGGAATGTCACCGATGATGCGGATGCCCAAGCCGTTGATATAGCGCTTGAGGGCGCTCCACTGGCGGAAGAACAGGAACTGGATATAGGTGAACAGCTCCACATCCTCCCGCAGCTCCGCGCGGTAACGCGCCACGGCCTCCGGGCTGTGCAGCCGGGCACCCTCATCGGGCCACTCCGTCCAGGACTTCATGCCGAAGTGGCGCTTGAGCGCCATAAACAGGGCGTAGTCCGGCAGCCAGCGGGCGTTTTCCGCCTCGAAGGCAGCCACCGCCTCCCGGTCACGGGCCCAGCCACGGGCCTTGGCCTTTTCCAGCAGGGTAAAGCGGTTCTCGTATATCTTGCCGTAGTCCACATAGCGCGGCTCCGTCCCCCAGGCGCAGGCGTCTACCTCCTTTTGGGTCAGGAGATCCTCTGCGATGAGGGTATCCAGGTCGATGAAATAGGGGTTGCCCGCAAAGGTGGAAAAGGCCTGGTAGGGGGAATCCCCATAGCTGGTGGGGCCCAGGGGCAGGAGCTGCCAGTATTTTTGCCCCGCCTCATGGAGAAAATCCGCAAAGCGGTACGCCGCTTTGCCAAAGGTCCCGATGCCATAGGGTGAGGGGAGCGAGGAGATGGGCATCAGAATACCGGAGGAACGATCCATATGAATCAGCCTTTCACGGCGCCGGCCGCGACGCCCTTGATGATATATTTCTGGCAGCAGAGGTAGAAAATGATGACGGGGAGAATGCTCAGGAAAATCAGCGCCATGGTCGCGCCCAGGTCCACCGTGCCGTAGCTGCCCTTGAGGTACTGGATGTGGATGGGAATGGTGAAATACTTGGTGCTGTCCAGCACGAGGTAGGGCAGCAGATAGTCGTTCCAGACCCACATGATCTCCAGGATGCCCACGGAGATCATGGTCGGACGCAGCATGGGGAACACCACGGAAAAATAAGTGCGCAGCGGGCCGCAGCCGTCGATGGAGGCAGCCTCCTCGATCTCCAGGGGAATGGACTTTACAAAGCCCACAAACATGAAGATGGCAAGGCCCGCGCCGAAGCCCAAATAGACAATGGGAATGGTCCAGGGGGTGTTAAGGGCCACCTTGTCAAAGGCCATGTCGGCAAAGTTGAAGTACGGGATCTTGACCTGGTCGGCCGTCTTGGACAGGGTGAACATGACCATCTGGAACGGGACGACCATGGAGAAAACGCACAGGTAATATATGGCGCGGCAGAGCTTGCTGTCCACCCGGGCAATATACCAGGCCGCCATGGAGGTACACAGCAGGATCAGCGCCGAGGAGACCACGGTGATGAACAGGCTGTAAAACGCAGACTTCCAGAAGGGATAATTGCCGAAGGTCATGCCCTTGATATAGTTGGCCCAGCCGGCAAAGCTCTCCTCATTGGGGAAGGCAAAGGTATCGGTCTTGACGTAGGTATTGAGCTTGAAGGAGTTGAGCACCACCATGAAGATGGGCAGCACATAGATGATGCAGATGACCGCCAGCACAATGGACAAAACCAACTTGCGGCGGCGTTCGGCGGTAAGGGTTCCTTTCATTACTGCTGCACCTCCTTTTTGCGGGTAGCACGGAGCTGAATGAGGCCGATGGCGGCAACCAGCAGGAAGAAGATCACAGCCTTGGCCTGGGCGGTGCCGCGGGCATTGACATTCTGCCCGTAGAATGTGTTGTAGATGTTCAGTGCCAGCATCTCCGTGGTTTTGATGGCGGAGCCGTCAGGCTGGATCAGGAAGGGCTGGCCGCCGGTGAGGGCCAGGTTCTGGTCAAAGAGCTTGAAGCTGTTGGTGAGGGTGAGGAAGGTGCAGATGGTGATAGAGGGCATCACGTTGGGGATGGTGACCCGCCAAAGGGTCTGCCAGCGGCTGGCACCGTCGATCTTCGCAGCCTCCAGCATATCATCCGGCACGGCCTGCAGGCCGGCGATATAAATGATCATCATATAGCCGATCTGCTGCCAGCACATGAGGATGACCAGGCCCCAGAAGCCATACTTCGTTTCCAGGAGGATGGAAGTGTTGTAGCGGGTGAGGATGCCGTCAAAAATCATGGACCACACATAGCCCAGGACGATGCCGCCGATGAGGTTGGGCATGAAGAACACCGTGCGGAACAGGCTGCTGCCCTTGATGCCCTGGGTAAGGGCATAGGCCACGGCGAAGGCCAGCACATTGATGAACACCAGCGACACCAGCGCAAACAGAGCCGTATACCAGAAGGAATGCATGAAGCTGGCATCCTGCAGCGCCTTGACATAGTTCCCCAGGCCGATAAACTCCGCGTCCGAAGTCGTTTTGAACTTGCAGAAGGAAAGGTACACGCCTTTACAGAACGGATAGACGAATCCGATGATGAAGGCGCAGACCACGGGCCCCATGAAAAGCGGGAACCAGCGCCGAAGCGGGCGGCGGATCAGCGCCCGACTGCCCGGTGCAGAGCCTTTCTTACGCTTCAAATCGATCACTCCCATCGAAAAAATAAATTACAGCACGGCGCGGACCTCCCGCGGTCCCTGCCGTGATAGAAAAGGAGAGGCGGGCGAAGGCCCGCCCCTCCTTGCTTGTTTTAGGGTATCCGGTTTTAGACCGAATTAGCCGTTGGCAGCAGCATACTGGGTAGCCCAGCCATCCACGAAGGCCGTCTTGACCAGCTCCCAGTTGGCGTCGGTACGATCGGAATCATACTGGTTCATAGCGGAGACGATACCGTCACGATAGGCGTCCACATTGGGCTGGAAGTTGGTGACCCAAGGCATGACATAGTTGCCGGCAGCGGTGTAGGCATCAGCATCGCCCAGGAAACCGTTGGCGGTCTTGGCAGCCTGCTTATAGGGCAGGATACCCAGCTCGTTCACCAGCATCTGAGAGGCCTCAGCATCGGTGACCAGCCAGTACATGAAGTCCAGAGTGGCCTGGATGTCCGCCTCGGAAGCCTTGGCGTTCACGGCCCAGCAGTTCTCGGTACCGCAGTTCAGACCGGCCTTCTCCTCGCCGGCGACACCGCAGTAGAAGGGGATCATGGCCAGGTTATCCAGGCCGTACTGGTTATCGCCAGTGCCGGTCAGAGCAGCCCACTCCCAGGAACCGTTCTGATAGAACACAGCCTGCTCCTTGCCGAACTCAGCCTCGGCGTCATAGCCGCCGGCAGCCAGAGTGGAAGGATCCACGGCGCTGTTGTTGATGTACAGATCCCACAGGTTCTTGTAGTTCTGCATGTAGGTGCCCTTGATGCTGGCGGGGCAGGTCTTCCAGGCATCGGGATCATCCACGGACTCATAGTAATACTCAAGGTTGGCCAGGTGGCCGGTGAAGCGCCAGCTGGAATCGCCGCTCATGGAGGAGGAAGTGAAGGCATCAAAGCCCAGCTCCGCAGCGCGGCTGTGGATATCCTCGACAATGGTCTTGAGGGTGTCGAAATTCTTGATGTCGGACAGCTCATAGCCGGCCTTCTGCAGCAGGTCCTTATTGACGATGATGCCGTAGCACTCATAGCAATAGCCGATGGAGCAGAGCTTGCCGCTGTCATCATACAGGTTATAGGCATCGGTGCTCAGCTCGCCGGCGACCTTGGTATCCTTCAGGTCGTAGCAATAGTCGCCCCAGGTGCCCACGGCGGCCTGGTTGCCCACCACGAACAGCGTGGGGGGAGCATCCTTATCCATGGCGGAGGTCAGGGTCTCATTGTAAGTGCCGGAGGCAGCGGTCTGGACGGTGACAGGTACACCGGTCTTATCGGTATACATGGCAGCGACCTTCTGGAGAGTGGCATCGGCTTCGGGCTTGAAATTCAGCCAGAACACACGGCCGGATGCGTCACCGCCCTGCTTCTGGCCGCAGGCGACCAGGGCAAAAGCCATGACGAGCGCGAGAACAAGCGATAGGAACTTCTTCATTTTCATCTTCATCATTCTCCTTGTATCATATTTATTTTCACGCGTTTACGCGGGAAAATCACTGAATCAGATTGCGCACGGACTGGCCGGTGCGCAGCGTGGTGGGCAGGATCAGGTGGCGATGGGTGCCGCCGCGAATGACGCTCATCAATATCTCCACGCTCCTGGCGCCCATTTCATCCGTGGGCTGGCAGAGGGTGGTGAGCATGGGGTAGATGTACTCGGAAACCGTCAGGCCGTCGATGGCGATGATGGAGCAATCCTCGGGAATGGAGCGCCCGCTCTCCCGCAGGGCCCGCATGGCGCCGATGGCCATATCGTCCGAAATGGCGAAGATGGCGGTGAAGTCCGCCGGGCGCTTGAGCCGCTCCCCCACGGCGCGGTAAGCGGATTCAATGGTGAAGTCGTCTGCACGGATGATCTCTCCGTCTTCGGGAGACAGGCCCAAATCGTGCAAGGCGCGGGCATAGCCGGCGCAGCGCAGCTGGGAAATGGAGCAATCCCGGGGGTCTGTGGACAGGGCTGCGATTCGGCGGTGGCCCTTTTGCGCCAGGTCCATCACGGCGCGGTAGGCCTCCTGCTCATCGGCGATGGAGACGGAGGAGTATTTGGCGGGGTCCAGGGTGCCATAGGCATTGGTATAGGAGCAGCAGACGAAGGGGACATTGAGCAAGGCCGTCTCCGCCGGGGTATAATCCGACCGGCCGCCGAGGAAAATGATGCCCTGCAGGCGCTTTTCCCGCTCCATCATGGCGCCGCACTTGATCTCGTCCTCGCAGGAGCCAATCTGCCGCATGACCATGGTAAAATCCGCCGCATCCAAATCCCGCTCAATGGCACGGATAATGCCGGTATAAAAGGGGTTCTGCACACCGCGCACCACCAGGCCGACGGCATCTGACTTCGTGCGCACAAGGCTTCGAGCGGAATTGTTGGGCAGGTAGTTGTATTCGGCGATGACCTGCAGCACGCGGCGGCGGCTCTCCTCGCTCACATCGGGGCGGTCGTTGAGAACCCGGGACACCGTGCTCACGCCAACGCCGCTGAGTCTGGCAATATCTTTAATGGTCATGGGGCAGCCTCCGGGTGCAGAATATGAAAAGTTGGTCCCGGTAACATTTCCGGTATCGTTTCCACTTTTTCTTTATTCTACCAGCTTCCAGCGCAAATGTCAAAGCCGTTCCCCATGGATAAGTTACCAAAATATTTCACATTTTTCTGTCGAAACGCACAAACGCGGAGCAAAAAACATGCCAGGCCATTGGCAACAATACTCACAGGTCCGTATATGACCGGTTTCTTCCGGCCGGGTCGGCAGCGGAAACCCCTCCCCTGCCCCGGGCACCGGGCGCACGGGAGCTATCGGATCCGCCAACGAAAACGCAAAAAGCGGCGGCTGCCGGTCAGGCAGCCGCCGCGGGGGGTCAGGCATTCTTGCTATGCTTTCTCTTCTTGGTCACGGCCATGCCCGCCAGCACACCGCTGACCAGGAGCAGGGTGATCCACAGGGCCGCGCCGCCGTCGCCGGTGGACGGGGTAGACGGCGTTTCCGGGGCGGACGGGATCACCGGGGCGGGCAGCTTCGCCGTTACGGTGTCGGCCTGGGTGATCTCCCGGGTGGCCGCCGCGTCGGCATAATACTTATGGCAGCCGCCGCAGTACCAATACTCGATATTGCCTTCCGCGTCCGTGGTGGCCGCCCGGGCCGGGACGTGCCGGAGGTCCCCGTGGTGCCCGGCGTCCAGGTCGCCGTAGCGCTCACCGCAGATCTCGCACACAGCCTGATCCGTACAGGTGGCTGTGCCGCCCTGGTGGCCGTCCACGATGGCAACATCCTTGGTCACGGTGAACACGAAGCCGTCCTCCGTCTGCGCCGACACCATCACCTGGAAACCGGCGGCGGTGTAGTAGGAATCCGTCCGAATGGCGGCGCTGTAAACGCCGTCCTTCAGGTCAGCCTCCAGGCCGCCATCGCCCAGCAGGCCCATGAAATCATAGCCGTAGGTGGGGTCCTGGCAGCCCTGAGGCAGGGTGAAGGAGAAGGTGTAGTCCTGGGTGCGGCAGACCCGGTCCGCGCCGCTGATAGTCAGCTGGGGGATGGGCTTTTTGGCTGTTTCCTGGGTGCAGATGCTGCATTGCTGCCAGTACAGACCGCCGCCGCTCTGCCAGGTGTAGTCATGGCCTGCAGCGGGCAGAGTCTCGCCGCAGAGGGTGCAGGTGGAGCCCTTCGTGCAGGTGGGATGAGTCGCGCTGCCCATGTGTGTGCAGAGGGTCCACCGGGCCGTGAGGGTCAGGTCCCGGGCAGGCATGGTGGCCGGGAACTCCTGGTCCCAGCCCGCGAAGACGTAGCCGGTCTTCTGGGGGTCTGCAGGGGCGGAGATGGCCACGCCGTAGTCCTGGGTGATGGGCATAATGGGGGTGCCGCCGGCGGAGTCAAAGGTGATGGTATACAAGTCTGTAAACCAGAAAGCCGCGAGGGCGAGGTTTTCCGTCACGGGGGCGGTGAAATCATATTCTTCCTCCCCCAGATACCAGCCGCCGAAGGTATGTCCGGTCCTGGTGGGGGTGGCGGGCTTTGTCACCCGGCCGCCGTAGGGGACGGTCTGGGTGTCCACGGTGCCGGCGCCGTCGGTGTCGAAGGTCACGGTATAGTTGGCGGTCAGGGAGAGGTAGTACGGTCTGGACGTTGTGACTTTTCCTTCCAGCTGGTCGAAAATATCATCGGGTTTGAACTCACCGGACGACGGCGGGGTGATGAGAACATTGTCTTCCGCCGAGTTCCCCACCCGGAAGGCAGCGCCGTCCATGATCTGGAACGTTTCATCGCTGTTGTAGAACGGCAGCGCACCGTAATCGTTGTTGCTCTCCGTGCTTGTCACCTGGATGGTCAGCTTGCCGCCGTAAAATCGGAGGTAATGTGAGTAGCTGTGGGCAATGCCCATGCGTCTGGCCGACAGCGTGACTTCGCCGCCGCGCTGACAGAATAGGCCACCCTCCGTCGAAATGGCACAGTCCGCCGTAACATCCAGACTGCCGTCTCCGGAAACCAGCAGGTTCATTCCGAGAGGGCAGTAGATCCCGGCTCCGCGCTCCTCAGCATTGGAAATAGCGTTCTTTCCCACCAGCTCCAAACGCAGGAAGGTGTTGAGCGTCCGCGTCTGCGGATCCGCTCCCCAGCCGCAACGGGCTGCGATCTCCTGCAGCTCTGCACCGTTCAGTGTCAGCTTCGGGAAGTGAATGCCCGGGATCTCCTCGCCAGCCATGAGCTTCTCCCAGGCTTCCTGGGTAAAGGTGGTATGGGCAGCATCCGCCCAGTATTCATCGGGAATCTCCGCTTCGTTCCAATCTCCCGGCGTGTAGACTACCGTGCCGTCGCCCAGCACATCGTCTGCGTTCTTGTCGGTGACGTAGTACACTTCGCCGTCCTTGTCGGTGATGCGGATGCCGTAGAATGTGCCTTCCCACTTGGCATACAGCGTGATGTTCCCTGTCACAGGCGCGGTAAAGTCATACTTGCTCTCATCCGTGCAGCCCGCGTCCGTGTACCAGCCGCAGAAGGTGAAGCCGTTCATTTTCGGCTCCGTGGGCCGGATGGCCGTCTCGCCCTTCTGGACGACCTGCTGGGCATAGATCCCGCCCAGGTCCCCATATTCATAGGTCACGGTGACGGGCTTGCCCTTGGGGTCGGGGGTGTTGATCTCGTCATTGAACACGCCGCCGGTGTCCATGGGTTTGCCGCTGAGCTTGGCGTTCCTTTCCAGGCTCAGACCGGCGTAGTACGTGCCGCCGGAGACATGGCACTCCGTGCGGACGGGGCCATAGAAGCTGCCGCCGGAGAGGTTGCTGCATATTTTCCAAAGGTTATCTTCTGATGGGCTGACCATGTCGTCATAAGGATCCAGCACGGTGACGCTGCCGTAGAAGATGCCGCCCCGGATGTCGCCCTGGCAGTAGACATCGCCGGTGAAGACCGTGCTGGGCTGACCGTCCGTGTGGTCGATGGCGTTGGTGACCTTTACGCCGTTGCCATCAACAGTGGAGTAGCCCTCTCTTGAGCCATAGTAGTTTGCCCCGATATACACCGTGCCCTCCACCCGGCCGCCGTTGGCATAGAGGAAGGTGCCGGGAGCATTGGCGGAATAGGGGGTGCCAAGATCCATATAGACCACGGCGCCGTCTTCTGCCGTGCAGCCCGTGATGCGGGCGTTCTTCCGCAGCTCCAGCTTGGTAAACCCACCAAGGTACAGGCCGCCGCCGTTTTCCGCCTCGCAGCCGGAGATCGCAGCGTCCAGAACAGCCGCCTGGCCGTCTTCGGGGTTGCCGGAAACATACAGGCCGCCGCCGTTTTCGCTTGCCTTGCAGTTCTCGATGCTGCCGCCGGTGATCCGGACGGCGCTCCCGTATGCCATGATACCGCCGCCGCTCATGGCAGAGCAGCCGCTGATGATGCCGCCGGTCATGGTAAAGGAAGGCCAGGAAGTCCGGGAGCGAATGTATACGCCGCCGCCGCTGGCGCCAAGGCCGCCGGAGACAGCGCAGTTCCGGATCGCACCGCCGCTGATGGTGACGGAGCCGCCCTGGCAGTAGATGCCGCCGCCCTGCACTTGTCCACTCGCTCCGCGCTGGACGCCGCAGGCATAGATGGTGCCGCCCGCCAGCACAAAGGACGCGTCCACATCCACATACACGCCGCCGCCAAAGTAAGAGAAGGACTGTCCCGCGCCATTGTCATACTTAAACCCCTTGCCGCCGGTGATGAGGCCGCCGGCGGGGAGGGTCTCATCCTCATGCTGCGCCGCAGGGCGGCTGTCGGTCATGGTCAGGGTCTTGCCCCCCGCGACGCGGAAGATGCTGTCAGGGGCCGCCGCCTCGTCATAGCGCAGGACGCAGCCGTTTAAGTCCACGGTGACATTGTGCTGGACCTTCAGCCCCGCCGTAATGGTGATGTCCGCCGTCAGCCGGACCACGTCGTTGGCGCTGTCCGCCAGGGCGGCGGTCAGCTCGGCTTCCGTGGCGGCCTGCCCCACGGTCTCCTGGCCAAAGGCCAGGGTGGGCAGCAGGCTCAGAGCCAGGCACAGGGCCAGCAGGATGCTTAATATTCGTTTCTTCATTCCCTTTCCTCCTTATCACACGATGGTTTTTTGCTTCTTCAGTACGCTGCGCAGCGCCAGGGCCAGGGCGATGCATCCCAGGAGGGAGATCCCCGCCGCAGCGCCGATAACGATCATCCAGGGGGAAGCAGCGGTGTCGGCTGCGGCCGCCGCGGCGGACACGCCGGAATCGGTATCCCCCAGCCACCAGTTGCCGTTTTCGCCGATATGGGGCGTTACGCCGTCCGTGCCGTCCTGGCCGTCCGCGCCGGTCACCCGGCCCAGGTCAACGGTAGTGCCGTCGGTATAGGTAAGGATCAGGTCGCCGGCGGCGCTGAGCTCCGCCTTGGCAATGCCCAGGCCGTCCCGGCCATCGGTGCCATTGGTGCCGTCAAGTCCATTGGTGCCGTTAATGCCGTTGGCACCGTCCCGGCCGTCGGCACCCCGGGGGCCGGTAGCGGCGATGCCCAAAGAGCGCCAGGTAGTGCCGTTATCATAAGAGATGTACCACATATTGTCCGCGCCGATGAGCAGCAGGGGCGTTACGCCATCCCGGCCGTCCTGGCCGTTTTGACCATCGGCACCGGGGTCGCCTTTGTCGCCCTTTTCGCCTTTCTCGCCCTGGGGACCGGTGGCTCCCGTGTCGCCCTGTATGCCCTTGGCCCACACGCCGGTGTCGGTATCACCCAGCCACCAGTTGCCGTTTTCGCCGATGCGGGGCGTCAGGCCGTTTACGCCGTCGGTGCCGTCCCGGCCATCCCGGCCCGGGGCGCCTGCGGCGCCGGTGTCACCCTTATCGCCCTTTGCGCCGGTGGCGCCGGTGTCGCCTTTATCGCCCCGGTCGCCTTTTTCACCCTGGGGGCCGGTGGCTCCGGTTTCACCCTTGTCGCCCTTTGCTCCGGTGGCTCCGGTGGCTTTCACGCCCAGGGACTGCCAGGTCCCGCCGCTGTCGTAGGAGACGTACCACAGGTTATCTTCGCCGATCTTCAGCTGCGGGGTTATCCCGGGGTCGCCCTGGTCGCCCTTGCCGCCGGCAGCGGCAGGATCGAACCACCCGGCGGTGAGGGTGATATTCTCCGTGACGCTGGCGCGGAAATCGAAGCGTGTGCCGTCATCCTTGAACCAGCCTGTGAAAATGCAGCCGTCCTTTTTCGGGGCATCCGGCTCCGTGGCCCTGCCGCCGGAGGGAAAAACCTGCTGGGCGTAGGTCGCATCGCCGCTTTGATAGGTCACAACGGTGCCCTCTTTGACGCCGCCCGGCTCTGCGCCGTAAAACAGCCCGCCCTTGACCTTTACATTATACGCCGCATCCCCGTAAATGGACGTAACGGTGGAAGCCGTGTTCTCTACCATGCCATAGCCGCTCACGCCGCCCTCTACCACGCCGCCGTTGGCATACAGCGTGGTCGCGGCGTTATAATCGCTCGCCACGAAATTGACCGTGCCGCTCTTGATCTGTGCCGGGCCGCTCATGTAAAGCTTGCCGCCGGACATAACTCTGACCTGGCAGCCCATGATGGCGCCGCCGGTCAGATAGAGCGTGGCGGGATATCTCGTCCCGTAGCTATCTACCCCTACATCCACGGTATTATCGTACCGGCAGCGGATCACGCCGCCGGCGGGAAGGGATGCATCATCGCCGGTGTGCAGCGCCGTGGGAGCGCTGTCCTGAATGGTCAGGCTGCCGTACATACCGACCCGCACGCCCCATTCCGCATTCAGCACATGGCCGTTCAGGTCAATGGTGACATTGGCATGGCTCTGAATGCGGAAAAGCTCACTCATGCTGACGTCGCTGGTCAGATAATATTTGCCGATCCCCAAATTATAGTTTCCCGACTTCAGTTCCGTCCAGCCGGTGAAGTCCGACGCCAGCGCCGCCGTGGGCAGCAGCGCCAGGGCCGTCAGCAGACCCAGCAGGACGCTCAAGATCCGTTTTTTCATGTGCGCTCCTCCCTTTCCTGATCCTCTGACAGTTTGAAGTCAAATTTCATCTCCAGCATGGTGAAGAGCTTTTCCATCACGTTCTCGGCGATGCTCCGGATGTCCAGCCCTGCCACGAAGGCCAGCACCCGCTCCTGCTCCGCCTCCGGGACCTTGAATACCCGCATGGACGCCGTCAGAAACCGGGCGAGCTTGCGCTCCAGGGGGAAATGAATGTCGCATTTGCGCGCCATGTAGCCGCGCATGAGTCCTGCCGTGCCAATATCCATTTCATAAAAATCACTGTCGCTGTACCCGGGGAAGCTGGGCCCGAAGATCTCCTTCAGCTCCGCGGTGGTGTGCAGATGGATGTACTCCGCCGTGTCCGGCAGGGTGTAGGCCTCGAGGTAGATCTCCCGCAGGTTCTCGTTCAGCTCCGTGAGGGTCAGCTGGATGGCCGTTTCCGCCGCGTAGGCGTAAACCGGCGGCAGGCCGCCGCCCGTGATGGTCCGGGCCGCGCCGAACTGGCCGCCGAACATGGTCTCCACCAGCTCCATCAGCACCGCGTCCTTGGTGGGAAACAGATTCTGAAAGCTGCCCCGGGTCACCCCCGCCTCCTCGGTGATCTGCGTGATGGTGGTCTCCTTATACCCCTGCTCCAAAAACAGGCGGACACACACGGTGAGGATCTTCTGCTTGGTTGCCATGCCGTCTTTTCTCATAGAAAAATGCAGCCCTTCCTTTACAAACTAATATATGTACTAATTATAGCATGCATACAGTGGGAAGTCAATTTGATTCTTATAGGCTGACGCACAAAATTACCGTAAGCAGCATGAAATGCGGAAAAACTATCCGCCCATCTCAAAAGATGAGCGGATAGTTACTTGCGCCGCGGATGCGCGTCATGGCGAGTGCATCTGGAAGTGCTTATATACAGCGGTTGGGGGTGCAGGTCACTCTTTATCCTTTGCCTGCTTGATGCTCAGGCTGATGCGCTTTTTCTTTTCATCCACGTCCAGCACGACCACCTTTACCACGTCGCCTACGGACAGCACCTCCGATGGGTGCTTGATGAATTGATTCGAGATCTGCGAAATATGCACCAGGCCGTCCTGGTGGACGCCGATGTCCACAAAGGCACCGAAATCAATGACATTGCGGACGGTGCCGCTGAGGACCATGCCGGGCTTCAGGTCCTTCATCTCCATGACGTCGGTACGCAGAATGGGCTTGGGCAGCTCATCCCGGACATCCCGGCCGGGCTTTAAAAGCTCGGCGGTGATGTCCCGCAGGGTAGGGACGCCTGTACCCACGGCATCGGCGGCTTTCGCCTCGCCATAGGCCTTGAGCCGGGCGGGAAGGTCCGACAGCTTCTCGGCCTTTACATCCGCCAGGGTGTAGCCCATCAGCTCCAGCAGCGCCTTGGCGGCGTCGTAGCTCTCCGGGTGGACGGCGGTGTTATCCAGGACGCTCCTGCTCTCCGGCACGCGCAAAAAGCCCGCACACTGCTGGAAGGCCTTGGGGCCCAGCTTGGGCACCTTTTTGATCTGGGCGCGGGAGGTAAAGGGGCCGTTCTCCTCCCGGTAGGCCACCACATTTTTCGCGGTGGTGCCGTTGAGCCCGGCCACCCGCTGCAGCAGAGACGGGGAGGCGGTGTTGATGTCCACGCCCACGGCGTTGACGCAGTCCTCCACCACACCGTTCAGGGCCTCATCCAGCTGCTTGGGCGGCATATCGTGCTGATACTGGCCCACACCGATGGCCTTGGGGTCGATCTTTACCAGCTCGGCCAGGGGATCCTGCAGCCGGCGGGCAATGGACACCGCCGAGCGCAGATTCACATCGAACTGGGGGAACTCCTCGGCGGCCAATTTGCTGGCGGAATACACGGAGGCCCCGGCCTCAGAAACGATCATATAACTGACATGGGCGCCGGCCTCGTTGACCTGGCGGATGAGCTTCACGGCCATTTGCTCCGTCTCCCGGCTGGCCGTGCCGTTGCCGATGGCAATATTTTCCACGCCGTCCTTGGCGATGAGCTTTGCCAGGGCGGCGATGGCCTCCCGCTCCTGCCGCTCGCCATAGGTGGGATACACCACGGTGGTATCCAACACCTTACCCGTTCCGTCCACCACAGCCACCTTGCAGCCCATGCGGTAGCCCGGGTCCAGGCCCATGGTGACCTTGCCCTTCACAGGCGGCTGCATGAGCAGGGGCTTCAGGTTCAGGGCGAACTGCCCGATGGCGCCCTCGTTTGCCTGCTCCGTCAGCAGGCTGCGGGCTTCCCGCTCCAGGGAGGGGAAGATCAGCCGGTCATAGGCGTCCTCGGCGGCGGCCTTTATAAAGTCCATGGCCGGGGAACCGGGCCGCACCACCGCCCGGCGCAGCAGGGGCAGCGCCTGGTCCCGGTCCAGGGTGACGGAGACCTTCAGCATGCCCTCCTTCTCGCCCCGGTTGATGGCCAGGATCTGGTGCCCCTGGAGCCGGGAAAGCGCCTGCGCAAAATCGTAGTACAGGCGGTACACGCTGTCCTCCTCCGTGGCCGCGCAGCTGACAAGCCGGCCCTGCCGGGCCAGGAGATCCCGCAGCGCCTTGCGGATGGCGGCATCATCGGAGATCTGCTCGGCAATGATGTCCGAGGCGCCCTGGAGAGCATCGTCCACGGTGTCCACACCCTTTTCCGGGTCGAGATAATCCCGGGCGGCCTCCTCCGGCCGGGGGCAATCCCGCGCCTGGGCCAGGAGCAGGGCCGCCAAGGGCTCCAGCCCCTTTTCCCGGGCCACGGTGGCCCGGGTGCGGCGCTTTTGCTTATAGGGACGGTAGAGATCCTCCACCTCCGCCAGGGTCTTGGCGCCGTCGATGGCGGCGGACAGTTCCTCCGTCAGCTTGCCCTGGTCGGCGACGGACTTTTTCACCGCCGCACGGCGCTCCTCCAGGCTGCGCAGGTACTGCAGCCGCTCCTCTAAGGTGCGCAGGGTGGTGTCATCCATGGCGCCGTGGAGCTCCTTGCGGTAGCGGGCAATGAAGGGAATGGTATTCCCCTCATCCAAAAGCTGCACCACGTTTTCCACATGCTTTGCATCCGCGTTCAGTTCCTGCGCAAGGGCATAAATAATATCCATTACTGTTTCTTTCCTCTCGTCTCACAAAAAATTTCCTCTCCATTATACAGGGCAAAGCCCTTTTGCGCAATAGTCCGCGCCGGCCCTTTTGGCGCAGGAAAACACCCCATTTATCAGGCCGCATGCCGCATGGCCTGACAAATGGGGTGCGTTTCGTTGGTGTGTCGGGGGTTCTCGTCCGGTTTACTTCTGGGCCTGCTCCAGCTCCATCACCGCGTCAATGAGCATCTGCTGGGTGACGGGATAGGGCCACACCCGGACATCGATGCCCGCCAGGGCCTTTTCCGTGACGGCAGGCAGATCCTCGGGTCTGGCGTGGATGTCCGCCAGGCAGGTGGGCAGGCCGATGGACTTGCTGAACTGCATCAGTCGGTCCCGCTCCTCATACTGCTTATCCGCCGTCAGCATCACCAGGATGCCGTAGGACACCACCTCGCCGTGGAGGTGATGGTTTTTCTCCGTGGAGGGCAGGATGGTGAAGCCATTATACATGGCGTGGGCCATGCCGGTGGTGTAGTCCACCTGGACGAAGTTGGAGACAAAGCCGGTGGAGATGATGATGGCCTCGATGATCTCCGTCAGCTCCGGGGTGATGCGGTGGGCGCGGCAGTCGTCCATAGCCTGCCGGCCCCAGCGGACGATGGGCTCGGCGCACATGGTGCTCAGGGCGATGCCCATGGCATCGGAGTGGGCAGGGATATCATTGCGGGAGGAGATGGTACACTCATAGTGCTTGGCCATGGTGTCGCCCATGCCGGCCCACAGGTAGCGCACCGGGGCATTGGCGATGATCTCCGTGTCGATGAAGATGTGGTTGGGCGGGATCTTGGAGAAGGAGTACTCCCGCAGGCTGCCGTCCGGATGATACACGATGCCAAGGCTTGTGCAGGCGGCACAGGTGGAGGCGATGGTGGGGAAGGTGAAGAAGGGGCGGTTCGTCTCGTGGGAGAGGACCTTGCAGGTGTCGATGGCCTTGCCGCCGCCTACGGCGAAGATCATGTCCGCCTCCGCCACCTGGGGCCGGAGCCTATCCATGTTCTCCCGGGAGGCTTCGCCCCCGTACCAGAAGGTGCCGATGATCTGGATGCCGGAGCCTTCCACCGCCTGGCGGATCTTATCCTCGGCGGCGGCCAGGGCGTGCTTGCCGCCGATGATGGCGGCCTTTTTTCCGTAAGCGGGGCAAACGTTCACAACGTCCTCGTAGGCGTCGGGGCCTACGGTATAACCGGGAAAAAGAGCTTTTTGCATAAGGTACACCTCACTATATAATAATATGATCTGGAAATATCGGTTTTAATTTGCGGCCACGGTATCGGGGCAGATCTCCGCCTGGGGCGCCTGGGCGGTCTCCTCTGCGGCGTTGGCAAAGGCGTGCGCGCGGCAATATTTGCGGTTTTTGTAAACGCCCACGGTGAGGAAGGGAACCACCACCACGGCAATGCCCAGGTAGCCACAGTAG
Organism: uncultured Oscillibacter sp.; assembly: GCA_945868085.1. Taxonomy (GTDB): domain Bacteria; phylum Bacillota; class Clostridia; order Oscillospirales; family Oscillospiraceae; genus Vescimonas. The sequence goes on along the minus strand of CAMBKF010000015.1, from coordinate 10,356 downwards.
CCATAGCCGTACTTGATGATGTTGGTGAGGCCGGCCATGGAGATGGTCATGGAGAGGACGATGATGAAGGCGGAAACGATGGCGCTGCGGACGGGGGCGGACTTGATGCCCCGGAAGATGCGGAGCTTTTCAAACCGGGCCACGAAACCGAAGATGGTGGTCACGCCGGTGGAGATGAGGCACAGGAGCAGGCAGGTGCCGTACACGGCCACCATAGCGGGCATGCCGATGACCTTGCACACGGTGAGGGTGGGGATGGTGCTGCCGCCCTCCACCGAGGTATAGACGCTCTGCCAGCTGAGGAGCATGAACACGGAGAGGACCAGGGCCACGGCGTTCATGACGAAGGAGATCCACATGGCCTTGGCACAGCCGTTTTTGTTCTTCATGGTGGTGCCGCAGGCCACCATGGTGGGCAGGGTCACACACTGGAAGCCCGCATAGGTGAAGGCGTTGAGAATGGCCTTGGGGATGTTGGCAAAGCCGGTGGTCCGGAAGTCAGCGGCCAGGACGGAGAAGATGCTGCTGTCGCTCTTGAAAATGCCGATGATGTAGATGCTGATGGCGGTGACCAGGATGGCCAGACCCATGTAGGTGGAGGCGGCCCGGACGATGCCTGCGCCGAAGATGGTGAGGGTCAGCACGATGAGGCCCACCACCACTACGCCGATGTAGTAATCCAAAGTGAAGTAATTGTTCAGGGCGGAGGCGGCGCCGGAGATGGCCGCGGCCACAGCCATGAGGACCATGATGTAGAAGAATATCTCAAAGGCCCACTCAAGCTTGTCAAAGGGATGGTAGAGGGTCTCAAAAAGCTGCTTATAGGTTTTCAGGCCCCGGGAGTTATACATGATCATGGCCTCCCGCATGGTCAGCGTCAGCAGCAGCATGGCTACAACGGCCGAGAGAACGCCGGTCCAGCCCAGGCCCACATAGTAGGTGTTTGCCTGGTTGCCGGTGGCGAAGCCGCCGCCTGCGTGGGCCGAGAACAGCACGGCGCCTACGGAGAAGGCGGCTATAAACGGGGTCTTGGGGATCTTTTTGGTGCTTGCTTTCATTGTTTTGTTCCTCCTGCAAAAATGATTGGGTGTTTGGCAGAAAAACAAAAAACCTTTCGTCTTTCCTGCCTTTTGGCAGAAGAGACGAAAGGCTGAAAACCCTCCGCGGTACCACTCTTCTTTGCTTCGCGGCGCGCGAAGCACACTCAACGGAATACCATCATATTCCTGCACTGTAACGGGAGCGCCCGTCTGCGTTTACTGGGGGTTCAACGCAGCCGCTGTACAACCAGTTCGGCAGTTGGATCGCACTGTGCCTCGCACCACCCGGCACTTCTCTGAGAGCATCGCCCTGCTTACTACTCTGTGTCATCGCGTTTGTGATGGTGTGAGAATAACAGCCGGGGCGGGAAATGTCAACAGTCATTTTGCAAAATGGGGATTTTTTGTAAAATGTGCCGTTTGTGGGCCGGGAGGGGGCCGGGAATTTTCATGGAAAAAAACAACAAACTTTTGCCCGTCCCGCGCCGCAGCGGCTCCCGCACCTGCGGCTGCGCATCTTTTTTTGTCTGTGCATCGGCGCGCAAAACAAGCGCGTCCGAAAAAACAAATGTGCCCGCCTGGGCGCCGCATAATCTCCCGAATCCGGCAAATACTATTTTTGCAAAAATAAGAAATAAAGGGAGTTTTTATATGAAAGCAACCGGAATCGTGCGCCGCATCGACGACCTGGGGCGGGTGGTGATCCCCAAGGAGATACGCCGCACCATGCGTATCCGCGAGGGAGACCCATCACAGATGACATTGACACGGTGGGAGAGATTTTGCTTTGCTATGCTGGATCTGTCAAGAAGATGGGGGCTGGATTGTACATAGTAACGGAGGATGAGGGCGCGACCGTGGGGACTCGCGAGGGGTGAAATATTTATTGTTACCCGAAAGCGACAAACGGCGGCTTTTTTAAATGGCGGACGGTAAAGGAACCGCCGCCAAAACAAAGCCGTTCATATCGAAGGAAAACGCCCAAAATCGCCTTGACCCCACTGTATGGGTTCAGGGCGATTTTGGGCGTTTCTGCGTTTCGGGAGCAAATCGGCAATTAGGCAGCAAAAAGGAGGTGCCAGCTATGCCCCCGTATGCCGAGCTGTCTCAAGAGAGAATGGGCGTTTGGAAACGGACGCCCATATTTTTACGGAGGGAGGTGATGACCGCGGTGGATATGAAAACCGGCTTTTTTGTGGAGAAAATTGGCGGTACGATTTTCGTTGTCAACGCAATGCCCGCAGAGAACGCAAGGCACACGCAGGAGGAGATTGTAAAGAATCTGATTGAAGAAGAAGCAATGGCTTTGCAGAAAGCGGATATTGCCTGATTGACTTTACTCGCAACTATGTGCTTTGGGGATTTTTCAAAAAATATCTCAAAACCACTTGACAGAAGGGTCAGATTCAGCCTCCGTTCATCTCGTGTTTCTCGTCTCGAAGCTGCTGCCACTGTGCTCCCGTCAGCGGATGCAAGCTCGGAGAATCCGAGATCTTTGCCCGTGCAAGAGAGATAAAACGCTTCTCAATCGTATTCAGCTCTTTTTTCTTTGAAAAGGCGATGGCGTTGTGCTCATAGGCAACGCTGGTCGACACGCCGGCAATGACCGGCACAGCACCTGGCAATGTGTAGTGCGTGGCATATGGCGTTGCAAATGTAATGCCCATCCCGGCAGCAGCTAAGCGGCAGCAGGATACGATGTCTGGCGCGTACATGATGTGTGCCGGGCGGATGTTTAAATTCTCCATCATTTTCTCCACAGTGTGTCCAAACCCGTCTGCGGAGTGCAGCAGCACAAAGTCCTGCCCGTCAAAAAGCTGCGGAGGCAAGGTCAGAAGATTGTCAACGCCGTTGTCGTCAATATTCATGCCGCGGAGGATGGGGTGGTCTCTGTAAATGAAAGCCAGGATCCGAGCTGAGGACAGATATTCATATGTAAGGTTTGCGGATGCATCTGTCTGTGTGGTAAAGGCTAAATCAATATTACCGCGCAGCAGATCCAGCTCAAATAGCATGGAGCTGCGCTGCGTCAAGTTTATGGTGACAGCTGGATACTCCCGGTGAAATTCTGGCAAAATGAGCGGCAACCAAAGTGCCCCGGCTGCATAGTTTATTCCGATGTTCAAGACACCACGCTTAAGTTCGGAGATCTCCTGCAACTCTCGCCGAAAGGATTTGTCGATCTCCCAAATACGTCGAGCCTCTTCCAAATAACGCTTTCCGGCGTAGGTCAATTGAATGGGAAGGACAGAACGATTGAAAAGTGTGGTTCCTAACTCCGTTTCGATGTTCAGGATAATCCGGGTAAGCGCCGGCTGAGAGATAAACAATTTAGCAGCTGCCTTCGATATGCTTTGTAGCTCTGCGACCTTTGCAACATACTGATATTTTGAATAAGGCATGATGATCCTCCAACATGGATAGTTCTACTCTGGATAGTATGATAGCACAGAGAATGTGCGTCTGCAAGACAGATATGCGTTTTTTGTTATATCTCCCATATAGACTTTGGTATTGGACAAAAAAGACACCTCGTGATAGACTGTGACATACAAAGTATGTGCAATTTGACAAAGGCAGGAGGGAAAAGGTCACCATGTTTCAAGCGGAAAAAGAAACCATTCGCTGGCCAAATCACGCAAAATGCGCTGTTCTACTTACAATCCATGTAGACGGCGAATCACTGTACAACAGAAATCCGCAAGCCCCATCACCACGGCGCGTTTCCTACGGCAAATACGGACCCACGCGGGCCGTTGACCGGCTGCTGGAACTTACCCAGCGAAAGGGGATACCCTGCTCCTACTTTATTCCGGGCCAAATCGCAGAGCGATACCCCGAAATGGTGAAGAAGATCGATGCCTGTGGGTATGAGATCGGCTTTCATGGATTCGACCATGAAGAGCATATGTATACGGATCGCTCTACGGAGGAGTGGATTGACGTGGTCAACCGTGCCCAGGATACATTCCAGCGTCTGATAGGGAAGCGCGCAGTAGGCTATGTGGCAACCTCCAGCGATTTTCAGATGGATGCGCCGCAAATATGGCATGAGCAGCTGGGCTTTTCCTACTCCAGTTCCATGCGAGGTGATGACCGCCCCTATCGGACGGTGTTCCACGGACAGGAGTCCGATTTCATCGAGATCCCCGCCCGCTGGGAGCTGGATGATTATCCTTTCTTTGTTTACAGTTATGATCCGCCTCAGCCGAAAGGTCAGAGCCGCATATCCAGCTACCGTGGTGTGCTCTCCAACTGGAAGCATGAGTTTGACGGATATTACAGCGAAGGCGGCTGCATGACATTTATGCTGCACCCGCAGATCATCGGGATCCCCGGTCGGGCATATATGCTGGAGGAGTTGCTTGACTATATGCTGGACAAGGGCGATGTATGGTTCGCCACAGGAAAAGAGATCGCCGAGTGGTGGCGTGCAAACTATTGAGGAGGCCGACACATGAAACCGGAAATGATTTGGCCGCACGGTAAACAGTCAGCGGCCATGCTATGCGTCATGCTGGATGCCGAGTTTATTTGGCTGGCAATGGACGAAAAGAAGTACGACACCCCGAAGCACCGCTCAATGGGTGAGTATGGCCCTAAGCGCGGCGTGGACAGGATCCTGTCATTGTTGGAGGAATTCGGCGTCAAGGCAACATTCTTTGTCCCGGGCCTTTTCGCAGAAATATATCCGCAGGTGCTCAAGCGGGTTTCCGATGCAGGTCACGAGATCGCACTGCACGGGTACCGCCACGAGAACTTCGCTAAGCTGCCTGTAGAAGAGCAGGAGAAGATCCTCGAAAAGGGCATTACGGTACTGGAGCGTATGACCGGGGAAAAACCGTTGGGATTCCGGTTGCCGGAAGGGGGCTGCACAGAAGAGACACTCTCTGTCATCTGTGACAAGGGTTTTCTCTACGATAACTCCTTCTTCGACCACGATATCCCCTACCGTGTCGAGCTGGATGGGGAGAAAACGGATATGGTGGAGATTCCCACACGATGGGAACTTCTTGATTTCCCCTATCTGGCGTGGGGCGACAGCTATCCCGCCGGCAATGACCGTGTGGCGATTTATGACGAGGTTTTGGACAACTGGCTTCGGGAGCTGGAGGCTTCCTATGACGGCGGATACTGCTATGTACTGTCCGTCACGCCGCAGACGATTGGTTCTCCCGGGCGGATGTTCATGCTGCGCACGGTTTTGGAAAAGCTCTCCAGAAAAAACATCTGGATAGCGACAGGGAAGGAAATTGCCCGATATATCATAGAGAACAACGCTTGAGAGGTGCGCTATGAAAAAGTGGATACAGGATCTTGTCTTGGGTATTGTGCTATTGGTCTTCAGCGTGGTCAGCTTCGTGTACGCGTACATCATGCAGGACGCATCCGCAAAATACTTCTTGGCTCGCGCAGATACATATGTTTTGCTGTGGACAGGCATTTTAGGCATTCTGTCAGTAGCCTTGATCGTGCGCAGCCTACGGAAAAGGCCCTCCGAGCCGGCGCCGAAGATTGTAACAAAGCGAGTGCTGGTGACTGTGGTGATCATCGCGCTGTATATTGCACTGCTGGAAACACTGGGCTTTATCGTTTCTTCTGTGTTGATGCTTCTGAGCCTGCTGCTGTTCTTCACCCTTGAGGCCAAAGGAAAGCTACGGGGAAAGGAATTGCTGAAACAGGTGCTGATATGTCTGCTGATTACCGTTATTGCGGTCGCTGTCGTGTACTGCCTGTTTTCTATAGCTCTGGGCGTTCGCTTGCCGGCGGGTATCTTTAAGTAACGCGCAAAAAAAGTATTCCCTGTCTGTGGATGCAGACCCAAAAATATAATTATAAAAGGACGGAAAATGAAATGAAACGAATTCTTGCACTTATCCTCACGCTGCTCATGAGTTTGTCATTGGTAGCCTGTGGCAACGCCAAGGACGATACGTCCGATGGCGCAGAGACTGAGAACTATCCGGAAAAGCCCATTACCGTCATCGTCCCGTTTTCTGCGGGCGGTGAGCACGACCTGACCGCCCGCACGATCGCGACCCGCCTGCACGATATGTTTGGCTGGACTGTTGTGATCCAGAACACATCCGGCGACTCCGCCGCTGCCATCGAATACATGAAGGATTCCGGCAACGCTGATGGCTATACCCTGTTCATGCATTCCCCTGAGGTGATGGCCTCCGGCTTTGTGTCCGGCCAGCTCAACGAGGATTTCTATAAGCAGTTCACCTATCTCGGCTGCTTTGTGTATGACCCCCTGTGCATTTCCGTTGCGGCAGATTCCCCCTTTAACACCATCGAAGAGCTGTTCACCTATGCGAAGGAGCATCCCGGTGAGCTGAACTGGGCGGCTGTGGGCGCCGGCGGCTTCAATCAGATGAACTCGGAGAACCTGTGGTCTGTCGCCGGGTGCGAGTTCAACTATGTTCCCTATGATGATGCCTCTAAGAGCCGTGCGGCTGTTTTGGGCGGTCATGCGGATGTTTTCTGCTCCTTCGCCTCCGGTGCTAAGAGCAGCATTTCCTCCGGCGAATTGAAGGCCTTGGCCGTCGGCTCCAGCGAGCGCCTTGATTTCTGGCCCGAGGTCCCCACGCTCAAGGAGATCGGCTGCGACCTGCAGGTGGGTCTGACCCGCTGCTGGGACATCCATCCCGACACGCCTCAGGAGATCGTGGACATTCTGACGGAGAAGCTGCATGAGTGCCTGAATGACGCTGACACCCAGGCAAAGCTGCTTGAGATGGGACAGAACCCCAACTGGATGACCAACGAAGAAATGCATGAGTACGGCGAGTACTACTATGGCGTCTATCAGGAGATCTATGCCAGACTGCACGCCAACGACTAAGCTGTGAGGCAGAACCCATGAGCTGTCGGGCCGGGGAGCGCATTTGTCTCCGTGTGGAGTGCCGCCTCTCGGCCCTGCGGCAGCTTTTATGAAGAGGTCTGCAAACCCTATTCAAAACTCCAGGAGGAGAGTATATGTCTGCATTAAACCTTGTTTTTAGCGGTGCGGCAGCTATTTTTGAAGATCCGCTGACTATCCTCTATTTTCTCATAGGCGTTTTTGGCGGCATTGTATTCGGCGCGATCCCGGGCCTTACCGGCGCCCTTGGCGTTTCGCTGATGCTGCCATTTACCTTCGCAATGTCCCCTACGCAGGGCATTACTGTTTTGATTGGTATTTATGTGGGCGGCGTATCCGGCGGCTTGATCGCCTCCATTATGCTGAATATCCCCGGAAATGCCGCTGCCATCGTCACATGCTTCGATGGCGCACCCATGGCAAGAAACGGACATCCTTACAGGGCGTTGAGTTACGGCGCAACGGCCAGCCTGATCGGCGGCCTGTTCAGCGGTGTAGTCATGATTTTTGTGGCCACAAAGCTGGCTCGCTTCGGTCTGATGTTTGGAGCGTGGGAGTATTTCGCGCTGGGCATTATGGGCCTTGCGGTGGTCATCTCCTTGTGCAGCGATGATATGATTAAGGGACTGATCAGCGCTATTATCGGCATGATGCTGGCGATGATCGGCATGGATAAGCTGTCCTCGCTGGAGCGCTTCACCTTCGGCTGGTGGCGCTTGAGTGGTGGTTTCGGCGAGATGACGGTTCTGATGGGCCTGTTTGCACTGGGTGAGATCCTCTCGCAGCTGAAGAACCTCGGCAAGCCCATGAATCAGGTGGACAGCGATGAGCGGAGGACTGTCCTGCCCCGTAAGGGTGCATTCAAGGGCTTGAAGAAAAGTCTCTGCATTTCCTCCATTATCGGTACACTGATCGGCGTACTGCCGGGAGTGGGCCAAAGCACGGCCGCACTGGTGGCATATAATCAGGCAAAGAATTCCTCCAAGGAGCCGGAGAAGTTCGGCACCGGCTGTGCGGAGGGTATCGTCGCACCGGAAAGTGCCAATAATGCGGTGTGCGGCGGCGCGTTGATCCCTATGATGACGTTGGGCATTCCCGGCGACACGATTACGGCGATGCTGATGAGCGGCCTTATCGTACACGGTCTGGCACCTGGCGCATCGCTCTTCAGCAGCAACCCCGAAGTGATCGGCACCATCTACTTTGCGTACATTCTGGCGTGTATCGCTATGTATGTGATGTATCTTCTGTTCTTGAAGTACTTTATCAAGATCCTCTCTACGCCCATGAATTACATGATGCCGGTGATTCTGCTGATGTGCCTGATAGGCGCGTTTACCACAAACAACCGCGTGTTCGACATTTGGGTATTCTTTGCTATGGGCGTTCTCGGCTATGTGTTCCAGCAGGTGGATATTCCTATAGCGCCCCTGACGCTGGGATATGTGCTGGGACCGACCGTTGAACTGAACTTCCGGACAGCCATCATGACCTTTAAGGGTGATGCCTTATCGCTATTTACCCGCCCACTGGCGCTGGTGCTTTTGGCTGTTGCCGTTATCATGCTGTTTTGGCCGATGATCAAAAATACAATCCAGCGCAGAAAAAAGGTACGGGTAGGGGGCGACAGTGATGGCACAAACTGACCAGTTCCTTTGCGTTAAGCTGCGTGGAAGCGACCCATTTGCCCGGGGTGTCCAGTATGGACAGCAGGCCGAAGCGTTAATCCGCCGGGCGATCGAGGGCTACCACCGGCAATTTCAGAGGTCGGTAGGCCAGTCGTGGGATGCCGTGGTGAAGCGGAGCCATTATTATACGGACTTCGTGAACGAACACTATCCGGAGGAATTCCAGGAAATGCTCGGAATCGCGGAGGGTAGCGGCGTTGCCGTGGATGAGATCATGGCACTGAATTGCCGCTATGAGATTCTCAAGCTCAAGCTGCAGGAATGTACGACGGGCGCCATCCTGAAAGAGGCCAGCGGCGGGAAGGTATACCTGCTGCAAAACTGGGACTACCGCCCATGGGTGGAGCGCCATGCGGTGATCGTAGATATTGACGACCTGCAGGGGACGCATATCATCGGTGTTACGGAGGCCGGGCAGCTGGTGCGAAACGGAATGAACAACCACGGGATCGGCCTCTGCGCCAACAACCTGACGTCCATCTATGACAGTGGTGATATTGGTGCGCCTGTGACCTTCGTGCGGCGTAAGGCATTGAATAGCCGCTGTTTCCAGGAGATGGTAGATACCGTGACATCTGCAAAACGAGGTGTTTCCTGCAATTTCATGCTCGCATCCGCGGAAAACATGGCTGTGGATTTGGAAACAACACCGCAAAAGATCTATCAGGTGCAACCGGAAAATGGCCTTGTTACCCATGCAAATCACATGATTGCGGGGGCGGCCGCCTGCACGAACCAGGGGACAAAGTTCCGGGACGGTGTTCTCCGGCGGCTGCTGCAGCAGGGAAACGGTACGCTGAGCTTTTCTGATATCCGTGAGGCTCTGTGCAACCATGAGCGATTCCCCGGAGCGGGGGATACCTACCCCGAATCCAATTGCATAGAGGCTGTTTGCAGCCATGTCCCTCATGGCGAGTATGATGAGTGCAAGGTTTGGAAAACGATCGCCTCGTCCATATATGATTTGACAGCCGGGGTCGCCTACATCTGTAAGGGATGCCCCTGCGAAAATGAATACCAGACCTTCCCTCTATAGTTTTGATGCGGCATCATCGAGCACGGCGGCCTCTGGAAGACCAGGGGCCGCTGGTCCTAAATACGTATATGAAAGAAATAAGAAACAAAAGCAGACAGAGGAGATGACGTAAATGAAGCTCATCACCACCGGCAATGCCGGGACTATGGAATCCAACGACATTATGATCACCGTAGAGCCATCTGATGGGGGCGGCGTACAGGTGGATCTGACCAGCAGCGTTTATCGGCAGTTCGGCAAGCAGATCATCTCCGTTATCAAGGAGACGGTGGCTGAATACGGCGTGAAGAATGCCGTAATCACCGCCGTAGACAAGGGCGCGCTGGACTGCACCGTCCGGGCTCGGGTGGCCGCTGCCCTGACCCGCGCAGCGCAATGCCATGACTACACATGGGAGGTGCGGCAGAATGTATAAGAAGGATCGCTTGCGCCGCAGCATGATGTTCGTACCGGGCAACAACCCCGGTATGATCCGGGACGCCCACATCTACGGCGCGGACTCCATCATGTTCGACCTGGAGGACAGCGTCGCCTATACCGAGAAGGACGCAGCCCGCTTTTTGGTGTACAACGCCCTAAAAACCCTGCATTTCGGCACAAAAGAAACGGTGGTGCGCATCAATGACCTGAGCAGCGGCTTGGGCGTTAAGGACTTGGAGGCTGTTGTTCGGGCCGGTGTACAGGTGGTGCGCCTTCCCAAGACCGACAATGCGCAGGATGTCATCG
>CAMBKF010000014.1 GCA_945868085.1 uncultured Oscillibacter sp. | reverse complement strand
CGCTTGTTTGTTCTCGATTCATCCGGGCAGGCTTCCGGCGTAAAAAAAGGCCCCGGAGGGCCTTCAGAACGGGTACCATATTTCCCCCTGTTCGGCGTAATAGTCGGCGACATACTCGATACATGCCTGCTCGAGATAATCCCGCATTGCCTGCACTTTTTCGTCAATGCTCATGCCATCGTTGAGGACTGCGAATGCGTAGTCATCCAGCTGGTAGACGCTGCCGTGTGCGGCGTTGTGGCACCGCCAGCAGAGACATATCAGGTTCATTGGGTTCTCTCGGCCGCCACCCTTGCCTCGGGGGATGACGTGGTGAATCTGTAGCTGGTCCGTGCTATCACAGAGGGCGCAGCGGAAACCATCCCGGCGATAAATGCTCCGCCGGACTTCATTGGAAATGTTTGCGTACATGATAGACGCTCCTTTCTGCCGCCGTTTGCGGCATCCGGGGCGCATCACACGAGCGCAAGGGCGGCCGAATGGCCGCTTGTCTCGACCCTTGCGCCGTGTGGTACAATGGGACGGCGCAGCATGGCGGCCTATCTTCGGATATAGAAGCCGTCTTGATACACGGTTGGTCCGGCGGGCCTGGCGGCGTTCTCCTGGTCCTGGACCCAGCGCAGCAGCAGATTCTGCAGCAGCTTATACGGCGTGATGCCGGCACGGTCGCAGGCGGCACGGACGCGCATTCCCTGGTTCAACGTCAGCTTTGTTCCGAACTGCTTTATATGTCGTTTGTCCCAGGCGGCCTGGTACGGCCGGAAGAACTTCTCTTTGCTCATGGTGGCCCTCCTTCGTTTGGCTCACGGCCTTACGGCCTCCGCTCCGTGGCGATTCTGTCACATACTGGTTTCCTACAGTGTACCCTCAATAAGTGACATTTGCAACAGTTTTCTTGTGATATAGCACGGTATATAACAAGATTCTTGTTATTTTGCACCGGCTACCGCCTGCCATGCCAGGACCTTTTCCACATTTGCACCAGGTTTTCCCGGCATGGCATACCTAATCGAAATCCCTCTGTTGCCCTTCTTGGGTTTCCCTCACACTCCCTTCCTTACCGTTATCGCAAATCGTACCACTTTATCGAAAGTCTCAGTATTTTTCTCTTTTATTCACGGAATATTTATAATTCCATGGTACTTTATGGTATACTGAATACAGCCGCCGATCCCGGTGCGCCGAAAGAAGGAGACCGCCATGCCTAAAAAGCCCACCCTCACCCAAAAGCAGAAGAAGATCGCCGCCGCCTGCGCGCTGGCGGTGTTTATCCTGCTGTCGGCGGCGGTATGCTGGTTCGTGGGGCGGCCCATGATCCGGTTTGCCAAGCAGCCGGAGCTGTTCCGCCAGTGGGTGGACAGCCTGGGTCTGTGGGGCATGGCCGCCTATGTGGGCATGTGCATGCTGCAGGTGGTGGTGGCCATCATCCCGGGAGAGCCTTTGGAGATCTGCGGCGGGTACGCCTTCGGCGGCGTGTGGGGCAGCATTTTGTGCATGCTGGGCCTGTTTTTGGGCAGCATCATCGTGTTCACCCTGGTGCGCAGACTGGGCCAGCCTATGGCGGAGATCTTCTTCTCCCCGGAGAAGCTGGAAAAGCTGCACTTTCTCAAGCACTCCCCCAAGCGGAACTACCTGTTTTGGCTGATATTCACCGTGCCGGGCACGCCCAAGGACCTGCTGTGCTATTTCGCGGGGCTGACGGACGTCAGCTGGGGCACCTGGCTGCTGCTGTGCTCCGTGGGTCGGCTGCCGTCGGTGCTGACATCCACCGTGGGCGGCAGCGCCCTGGGCGGCAGAAGCTACCTGTTTGCGGCCCTGGTCTTCGGCGGAACGCTGCTTTTATCCCTGGTGGGGCTGCTCATCTACCGCCGCGTCTGCCAACGCCATGAAAAAAATGACCATCCCGGGAAAAAGCCCGAAGATTGACGGTTGCGCCGAGGAAACGCATATGTTATAATAGCCGCAAGCGGCCATTATACTTTCATTTTATGCCATTTTTCTCCCCGGCCTCGCCGGGAACCGAAAAATATGGCCGCAGTATACCAGTCCGCTCCGCGGCATGGTATACTATGTGTGATTTGCGGAACGGAATGGGTCACATCCCAGCGGTACCAAGCCGCCGTAGACGGATTTACGCCGCCAAATCCATTGGGGCAGCGATACCCCGAGAAGGGTTCGGCACCAGGCATCCGGAGCCGGAATACTTTCCCCAAATCAGACGGTCTTTGGCTCTTGGGGGATGCCGGCAGGACCGATACGGAACAACTATGCCCCCAATGGGGGCTTTTTTTCTGCCCCGGAGAGGTAAATATGAAAAAAAAGACGGTTTATAATATCATTATGGTGGCTGTCATCGCCGCCATCGCCGCGGTGGCCGTTATCCTGGCCGGGCGGCATCTGGGCTGGTTCGACAAGGCCGGCCCGGCGGGTGAGACCACGGCCATCAGCGCCACGGTGCGCAAGGGCCTGGCCAATTTGGAGCGCGGCGGCATCGCCTCGGAGCTCAAGGGCCAGGTGCAGCTGCGCCAGGGCGATGTGGTGTCCGTGACCAGCGGGTATGTGGCGGTGGACGTGGACACCTGCAGCCTGATGCTCTCCCAGGGGAGCCAGCTGGAAATCGTTTCGGCCGAGGAGGCGCAGGTGCGCCTGGTGACGGGCGAGGCCTTCTGCCAGGCGGCGGACGCCCCCGTGGAGCTGCAGTACGGCGATCACAGCGCCACGCTGCAAAACGCTGTGCTGGTGTGTACCGTGCGCACGGGGTCCGAGACCATGTATGTGCTGGGCGGGACCGTCAGCGACGGGGAGAACACCTTCACCGCCGGGAAAACCGGCTGTTATGTGGGCCAGGAGCTCTCCGTGCAGGACATGGACCTGCAGGCCCTGAGCTCCTTTGCCCTGGACTGCATTCTGGGCTGCGAGGGGAGTATGTTCTGCTCGGCAGATGCGGTGCAGGCCGTACTGGACAGCCGGAATGTGCCGACGGAGGTCATCCGGCCCGAAAATCCAGAGACCCCGGATGCGACCGATACGCCTGATACGCCCAACGTGCCCGGCACGCCGGACAAGCCCAATACCTCCGACAAGCCCGGCAAGCCGGATACGCCCAGCACGCCCAGCACTCCCAGCACTCCCAGTACCCCCAGCACCCCCAGCACCCCCAGCAAGCCCGATACACCGGATACGCCCGACACGCCGGATACGCCCGTTACACCGGACAAGCCCGATACGCCCGAGCCGGCAGGGCCGACGTGTACCATTGAAATCCGCTGCGACACGATCCTGAACAACATGAAGGATCTGACACCGGGGCTGGACGTCTATGTGCCCGACAGCGGCACCATCCTCGCCACCACCACCGTTTCCTTCTCCGCCGGCGAGACCGTGTTCGACGTGCTGAAGCGGATCTGCGACGAGCGGAAGATCCAGATCGAATACAGCTATACCCCCCTGTACGGCAGCTACTACATCGAGGGCATCAACCACCTGTATGAATTCGACTGCGGGCAGCAGTCCGGCTGGATGTACAAGGTGAACGGCTGGTTCCCCAACTACGGCTGCTCCAGCTATAAGTTGGAGGACGGCGACACCATCGTATGGTGCTACACCTGCAAGGGACTGGGCACCGATGTGGGCGCACCCAGCATGGGCTGACCGATACGACACGCAGAAAGGAGGCGAGGACCATGCAGGACTATGACGTTTTTTCCCGCTGCCACCCGGCGGTGAATTTCCTGTTCTTCGCGGCGGCCATCGTGCTGACGGTGGTGCTGTTTCACCCGGCGTACCTGCTGGTCTCCCTTCTGTGCGGGGGTGCATACTACGCCGTGCTGCGCCGGGCGCGCTGCGGCAGGACCTTCGGCTTCCTGCTTATAGCCATGGTGCTGGTGGCGGCGGTGAATCCGCTGTTCAACACCCTGGGCGAGACCACGCTCTTTACCCTGTTTGGTCGGCCCTACACCTGGCAGGCCCTGTGCTACGGCGGCTGCGCGGGGATGATGTTCGCGGCGGTGAGCCTGTGGTTCCTGTGCGGCGGCATCGTTATGACCTCCGACAAGTTTACAAGCCTCTTCGGCGCGGTGATCCCCGCCATTTCCCTGGTGCTGGTGATGGTACTGCGGCTGATCCCCGGCTACTGGCGCAAGGGGAAGCAGATCGCCGGGGCGCGCAAGTGCATCGGGCGCAGCGGCGCCGGGACGCGAAAAGAGAAGATCCAGGGCGGCATGGACGTGCTTATGGCGCTGTCCGGCTGGGCTCTGGAGGGCAGCGTCGTCACCGCTGACTCCATGCGCTGCCGGGGTTACGGAGCCCCGGGCAAGCGCACCAGCTTTCAAATTTACCGCTTTACCGGGCGGGACCGGTTCATTACGGCCCTCATTGCCGTGACCCTGGCCGCCGCCATCTATGCGGCCGCCGGCGGCAGCGCCCGGGCGGCGTTCATTCCGGCAGTATCCGTTGCGGAGGTTGCCGGGTTCCGGCCCATCCTGGGTCTGGCGGCTTACGCCGCACTGTTACTGATCCCCACCTTTTATTCCATTCGGGAGGCTATACTATGGCACAGTTTGCGATCGAAAATCTGACCTTTTCCTACCCCACGGACCCGGAGCATCCCTCCCTGCGGGAGGTTTCTCTGCAGGTGGAGCAGGGGGAATACATCGCCCTGTGCGGCAAGTCCGGCAGCGGCAAGACTACCCTCCTGCGGCACCTGAAAACCGTACTCACCCCCCACGGAAACCGGGAGGGGTCCATTCTCTACGACGGTGCGCCCCTGGACCAGGCGGACCTGCGCAGGCAGTCGTCGGAGATCGGCTTCGTCATGCAGAATCCGGACAGTCAGATCGTCACGGACAAGGTGTGGCACGAGCTGGCCTTCGGCCTGGAGAGCCTGGGCTGCGACCAGAAAACCATGCGCCTGCGGGTGGCGGAAATGGCCAGCTATTTCGGCATACAGGGGTGGTTCCACCGGGATGTGGCGGAGCTGTCCGGCGGGCAGAAGCAGCTTTTGAACCTGGCCTCCATCATGGCCATGCAGCCGAAGGTGCTGATCCTGGACGAGCCCACCAGCCAGCTGGACCCCATCGCCGCCTCGGACTTTCTCAACACGGTGAAAAAGATCAATCGGGAGCTGGGCACCACGGTGCTCATCACCGAGCACCGGCTGGAGGACATCTTCCACGCCGCCGACCGCTGCGTGGTCATGGAAAACGGCCGCATTCTGGCCGATGACGAGCCCAAGAAGGTGGGCCAGCTCCTCTACACCCAAAAGAGCGATATGTTCACCGCCATGCCCGCCCCGGTGCGCATTTTCTACGGTGCGGGCGAGAGCGGCGCCGCCTCTCCCCTGACGGTGCGGGAGGGCCGCAGCTGGCTGACGGAAAAGGCCGCCGGCAAAAAGCTGCGCGACACCCTGCCCCCCCAGCCGGAATTTCCGGAGGAGATCCGGGACCCGGCCCTGGAGGTAAAAGAAATTTGGTTCCGCTACGAAAAGGACAGCCCGGACATCCTCAAGGGTGTCAGCTTCCGGGTGCCCAAGGGGACGCTGTTTTCCATCGTAGGCGGCAACGGAACGGGCAAATCCACCACCCTCAAGGCCATCTGCGGCATCTGCAGGCCCTACCGGGGCAAGGTGCGCGTGGACGGCCAGGACACCGCCAAATGCAAGGACCTGTTCCACGGGAAATTAGCTATGCTGCCCCAGGATCCCCAGTGCCTGTTTGTGAAGAAGACCGTGCGGGAGGACCTGGAGGAGATGCTCCCCGCCTCCTGCCCGGACAAGGACCGGCGCATCGAGGATATGGCGAAGCTCTGCGACATTACGGCGCTTTTAGACCACCATCCCTATGACCTGTCCGGCGGCGAGCAGCAGCGCTCCGCCCTGGCCAAGGTGCTGCTGACGGAGCCGAAACTGCTGCTGCTGGACGAGCCCACCAAGGGCCTGGACAGCTTCTTCAAGCGCCAGCTGGCGGGGCTGCTGCACCGGCTGATGACGGAGGAGGGCGTGACCATCGTTATGGTGAGCCACGACGTGGAGTTCTGCGCGGAATACGCAGACAGCGTGTCCATGTTCTTTGACGGACAGCTGCTCACCACCAACACCCCCCGGCGCTTCTTTGCCCAAAACAGCTTCTACACCACCGCAGCCAACCGCATGAGCCGGCACCTGTTTCCCCAGGCGGTGACGGCGGAGGATGTGGTGGCCCTGATGAAGGAGAATCAGTTGACATGAACACGAAAAAATCTTCCTGGCGCTTTTGGCTGAGCCTTGTGATCCTGCTGGTGCTGGTGCCGCTGACGGTGCTTGTCTTCTCCCGCTTCGACCGGAAATACTACCTGGCGGGGCTGGCCATCATCGTGCTGACCACGGCTGCCTTCTTCCTGCACTTTGAGAGCCGGAAGCCCCAGGCAAGGGAGCTGGTGATCCTGGCGGTGCTGTGCGCCCTGGCGGTGGCCAGCCGGGCCGCCTTTGCCGCCGTGCCCCACTTCAAGCCCATGCTGGCCATTGTCATGCTCACGGGCATCGCCTTCGGGCCGGAGGCGGGCTTTCTGTGCGGGGCCATCAGCGGCTTTGCCAGCAACTTCATCTTCGGCCAGGGGCCCTGGACCCCGTGGCAGATGTTCGCCTACGGCATCGGCGGACTGCTGGCGGGCCTGTTTGCCATGTGGGGGATTCTGAAAAAGGCCCCCAAGGGCTGGAAGGACGTCATCATTCTGACAGTGTTCGGATTTTTTGCCATATTGCTCATTGTGGGCCCGCTGCTGGACACCTCCACCTTCTTCACTGTGGCCACCAGCTATGACACCTCCTCGGTGCTGGCGGTTTACCTGGCGGGCGTGCCGGTGAACTGCGTACACGGGGCGGCGGTGGCCCTGACCATGCTGCTGTTCGGGAGGCCCCTGCTGGAGCGGCTGCAGCGCATCCAGATCAAGTACGGCATGATGGAGCCCTGACGCCATGGAATTTTCACGCTATCATCCGGCCATCAACTTTCTATATTTCGCGGCGGTGCTGGCGGGCACCATCCTTTTCCGCCAGCCGGTTTACCTGGCTCTCAGCTATGGGTGCGCGTTTTTGTATCTGCTGAAGCTCCGGGGGCTCCGGGCCCTGATTCCGGGGCTGGGGCTGCTGCCCTTTGCGCTGCTGTTTGCCCTGTGGTACGGGTCATACCACCACTTCGGCATCACGGTGCTGGGGATGAATTTCATCGGCAACCAGGTGACCCTGGAGTCCTTCCTCTGCGGCGGGACCTGGGCCATGGTGTGCGTGACAGCAGTCCTGTGGCTGGGCTGCGTACACGCCGTGTTCACCACCGACAAGATCGTATATCTTCTGGGCCGGGTGTCCCCGCACCTGAGCCTGTACTTATCCATCCTGCTGCGGACGGTACCCCGGCTGAACGCACAGCGAAAGCGCATTGAGCTGGCCCAGCGGGGCATCGGCCGGGGCAAGAGCCAGGGGAACATCTTCCGCCGGATGCGCAACACCCTGCGCCGGGGGAGCATCCTGCTCACCTGGCTCACGGAGGGCATCGTGACCACCGCCGACTCCATGCGCTGCCGGGGCTGCTCCCTCCGGGGACGCACCGCCTACTCCCTGTACCGCTTCGACGGGCGGGACAGGACCTTCGTCATCGGGCTGTGCGCGCTCATGAGCGTGCTGCTGATGGCGGTGCTGCTGGACCAGACCATGATCCGCTTCGCGCCCCAGGTAGTGATGATGCCTATCACGCCCATGTCCTTCCTGTTCTATGCGGCCTGGGCGGCATTTTGCCTGCTGCCCCCGGCGCTTGAGCTCATAGGCGCGTACCGGTTCCGGCAGCTGCGGCAGGCGGCTGGATAATTTTTCCGCCATTTTTTTCCAGGACGGAATTGTACTTTTACTGAGCATGTGTTATAATATAGCATATTATTGAGTAGGAGGGTCTTGTCATGACGACAAAGGAACGCCAGAAAGCAATTTTGTCCCATCTGCGGGATGAAAGCACCCCTGTCAGCGCCACCACGTTGGCTAAGCTTCTGGGCGTGAGCCGACAGATCATCGTTGGCGATGTGGCCCTGCTTCGAGCCAGCGGCACACAGGTGGTGGCCACCTCGCGGGGCTATGTGATCCCACCGGAGGAGGGCGCGATGCGCCAGGTGGTGTGCCAGCACACCCCCGGCCAGACCCAGGAGGAACTATATGTGATGGTGGACGGCGGCTGCACCGTGCTGGACGTGACGGTGGAGCACCCGGTCTACGGGGAGATCACCGCGCCGCTGCAGCTCTCCTGCCGCCGGGATGTGGACGAGTTCGTGCGGAGAATGCTGGAAAACGCCGCCCAGCCCCTGAGCCTGCTGACGGACGGCATCCACGCCCACCGGCTGTCCGTGCCGGACGAGGACGCCTTTGAGCGGGTGTGCGCCACCCTGCGGGAAAAAGGAATGCTGCTGGAGGATTGACAAATTCTGTAAATAGGATATAATGGAGTAGCTGGGTGTCATGACATCTGACTACTCCATTTTTTATTGAGGTGTACTATGGAAAAAATATCCGCTTTCCTGCGGCGCAAGGACATTGTCTTCTCTCCGAAACGCTACTTCATCGATGCCATGAGCGCCATGGCCCAGGGCCTGTTCTGCACGCTGCTGGTGGGTACGATCCTAAACACCCTGGGCACCCAGCTGCACATCGGATTCCTGACGGACATCATCGTCACCCTGGGCAAGGGCGACGGCGCGGTGGGCTACACCATCGGCGGCCTGTGCTCGGCCATGGTGGGCCCGGGCATGGCGGTGGCCATCGGTCGGGCGCTGAACGCGCCGCCCATGGTGCTGTTTTCCCTGATCCCGGTGGGCTTTGCCACCAACGCCATGGGCGGGGCCGGCGGGCCCCTGGCCGTGCTGTTCGTGGCCATCATCGCATCCGAGATCGGTAAAGCTGTGAGCAAGGAGACGAAAATCGACATCCTGGTGACGCCCATCGTCACCATTCTCTGCGGCATCGGGGCCGCGGCCCTTATTGCCGCACCCATCGGCACCGCCGCCAGCGCTGTGGGCAAGGCCATCATGTGGGCCACGGAGCTGCAGCCCTTCTTCATGGGCATCATCGTGTCCGTGGTCATCGGCATCGCCCTGACGCTGCCCATTTCCTCTGCCGCCATCTGCGCCGCGCTGGGGCTGACGGGTCTGGCAGGCGGCGCGGCCGTGGCGGGCTGCTGCGCCCAGATGGTAGGCTTCGCGGTCATGAGCTTCCGGGAAAACCGCTGGGGCGGCCTGGCGGCCCAGGGGCTGGGCACCAGCATGCTGCAGATGGGCAACATCGTCCGCAATCCCCGGATCTGGATCCCCCCCACCCTGGCCTCCGCCATTACGGGGCCTATCGCCACCTGCATTTTCCACATGGAGATGAACGGCGCGGCTGTATCCAGCGGCATGGGCACCTGCGGCCTGGTGGGGCAGATCGGCGTGTACACCGGGTGGCTGGCGGACATAGAGGCCGGGACCAAGGCCGCCATCACCGCTATGGACTGGGCCGGGCTGGTGCTGGTATGCTTCGTGCTGCCCGCCGTGCTGAGCTGGCTCATCGCCCTGCCTCTGCGCAAGTGGGGCTGGATCGGAGAGGACGACCTGAAGCTGGATCTGTGAGACCTCAAATTGAATAAGACACAGGGAGACCGCCCGGAAGGGCGGTCTCTTTTTGCGCAAATGACAACATCCATCCCCTTGACCCCGGTGCGGCGGGGAAATCGCCGAAGCGCCGCCAATGGCGGGTAAAGCGAGGCGATTTCGAGGACGTGCCAACCGATTGGCGGCCATGATAGTGGCCGGGAATCGGTTGGCACGACGGTGGGCAACCGCCGCCCCTTACGGATGCGGTGCGGACAGTACGGCCTGCCGAGCGTAAAGGGGATGCGGATCGCCGCACCAGTGACATCGGTCACTGGCTTCGCAATGACGTTGTTTTTTATAGAGGGGCGGGGGGCGGCGGGACACATGGGTCCCGCCCTACAGAGGAATGTTTTGTAGGGCAGGGCCCGCGTGCCCTGCCGGCGGTATGGTGCGCAGCGGCGGCAGGCTGGGACAGCCCGCCCTACGGAGAGTGGCAGGAGGATGCGGTGGGCGGGCAGATGTGGGCATCGGCCCCGGCGCACCAATTTTCCATTTTTGGGTTTCCTCTTTTCTCCGCTCTCCCCGTCTATTGGCATCGTTGACGAGGAATTTTTGCCGGAATAGGGCAGTTTTGGACACCCTGCTAATTTTTAAATATTTTTTTAACAGGGGGGTTGACAAAAGGGGTTAAAGATATTAAACTATCGGCAGTTAAAGGATTTTAACTATTTTTCTTTTGGGAAATGGTTAGAGAAATCGAACATTCGGGAGGGATGACAATGATGCCCTTGGCACTGGCTGATATGGGTTCGGAGAACATTATCCGGCACATTGGCGGCAGCCCGGAGGTGCGCAAGCACCTGGAGGATCTGGGCTTTGTGGCCGGCGGAACGGCAACCGTGGTGTCCGCCCTGGGCGGCAACCTCATTGTGAAGGTGAAGGAGGCCCGGGTAGCCATCAGCGAAGAGATGGCAAGAAAAATTATGATATAAGAAGGAGAAGGCACAATGAAAACACTGAAGGATGTTAAAATCGGCGATACCGCCAAGGTGGTAAAGCTCCACGGCGAAGGTCCCGTGAAGCGCCGCATTATGGACATGGGCATCACCAAGGGTGTGGAGGTCTATGTGCGCAAGGTGGCCCCCCTGGGCGACCCCATGGAAGTGACCGTTCGCGGCTACGAGCTGAGCCTGCGCAAGGCCGACACCGAGATGATCGAGGTGGAATGACCCTTGGCGGAAAATCTTTGATTTTTCTGCCAAAAGGCTTGCAGCCTGAGAGGTATTTTTTTCACGCATATGTTGCGGCGAAAAATGATTTCAATTTTTTACCGAGGCTCTCAGGCTCCCATTATTTTTTTTAAGCACTGGTTAGTTTATACTAACCGAAAGGAGAGACACATGGATAAACAAATCAAGATCGCGTTGGCGGGCAACCCCAACTGCGGCAAAACCACCCTTTTCAACGCTCTCACCGGCTCCAACCAGTTTGTTGGTAACTGGCCCGGCGTTACGGTGGAGAAGAAGGAAGGCAAGCTGAAAAAGCACGACGATGTGGTCATCATGGACCTGCCGGGCATCTACTCCCTGTCCCCCTACACCCTGGAGGAAGTGGTGGCCCGTAACTACCTGATCAAGGAGCGCCCCGATGCCATCCTGAACATCATCGACGGCACCAACCTGGAGCGTAACCTCTACCTGACCACCCAGCTCACCGAACTGGGCATCCCTGTGGTGGTGGCCATCAACATGATGGACGTGGTGAAAAAGAACGGCGACAGCATCAACACCCAGGAGCTGGCCCGGGAGCTGGGCTGCAAGGTGGTGGAGATCTCCGCTCTGAAGGGCGACGGCGTGATGCTGGCGGCCGAGGAGGCTGTCCGCGCTGCCAACGGCGGCAAGACCGTTCCCATGCACACCTTCTCCGGCCCCGTGGAGCACGCCATTGCCCACATTGAGGAGGCCGCCGTACATAACATGCCCGAGGAGCAGCAGCGCTGGTACGCCATCAAGATCTTCGAGCGGGACGACAAGGTCCTCTCCCAGCTGAACATCCCCGAGGACGTTATGTCCCACATTGAGGAAGACATCAAGGCCGCCGAGAAGGAGCTGGACGACGACGCCGAGAGCATCATCACCGGCGAGCGCTACATCTACATCGCCGAGCTCATCAAGGGCTGCTACAAGAAAAAGAGCGTGGGCTCCCTGTCCACCTCTGACAAGATCGACAAGATCGTCACCAACCGCTGGCTGGGCCTGCCCATCTTTGCCGTGGTGATGTTCCTGGTCTA
The DNA here is from genome assembly GCA_945868085.1 of uncultured Oscillibacter sp. GTDB lineage: Bacteria > Bacillota > Clostridia > Oscillospirales > Oscillospiraceae > Vescimonas. Next base: position 34,999 of record CAMBKF010000014.1, on the reverse strand, counting down.
CTGGATCGCCATGGTGGCCGTGGGCGCACCCGCTACCGACTGGGCCAACGACGGCGTGTTCGGCGATGGCTGGCACCTGTTTGGCATCGGCTCCAAGGAATATAACGAGGTCAACGACGAGTACACCGCCGCCGTGCAGGCTGTGGATGCTTTCCTGGGTCTGGACACCGAGGCGGAGGACTTTGACGCCGCTGCCGCCCTGGCCGAGATGAAGGCCTTTAAACCCGAGTCCACCACCGCCACCGTGGATGTGGAGGACGAGGAGACCCTGGCCATCAACACCATGACCGCCTACTACGATGCCCTGCCCGAGGGCGCCGACAAGCTGGACGATGTGGTCCAGATGACCTATGTGGACGCTGTGGCCTACCTGGAGGAGAACGGCTTTGACGCACCCGATCCCGCCGACTACGGCGTGTGGGTGCCCGGTATCCCCGTGCTGGTGGGCGACGCGCTGGACGCTGCCAACGCGGCTCCCTGGCTCAGCGGCCTGATCAATGACGGTATTGTGGCCGGTGTGGGCGCCGTGCTGGGCTTCGTGCCCCAGATGCTGGTGCTGTTCCTGATGCTGGCCTTCCTGGAGGCCTGCGGCTACATGGCCCGTATCGCCTTCGTGCTGGACCGTGTGTTCCGCAAGTTCGGTCTGTCCGGCAAGAGCTTCATCCCCATGCTCATCGGCGTGGGCTGCGGCGTGCCCGGCATCATGGCCTCCCGTACCATTGAAAACGAACGGGATCGCCGTATGACCATTATGACCACTACCTTTATCCCCTGCGGCGCTAAGGTGCCCTTCATCGCCATGATCGCCGGCGCCCTGTTCGGCGGCAGCGCTATCGTGTCTACCTCCGCTTACTTCATCGGCATGGCCGCCATCATCGTGTCCGGCATCATGCTGAAGAAGACCAAGATGTTTGCCGGCGATCCCGCTCCCTTCGTTATGGAGCTGCCCGCCTACCACTGGTCCACTCTGGGCAACGTCCTCCGCTCCATGTGGGAGCGCGGCTGGTCCTTTATCAAGAAGGCCGGCACCATCATCCTGCTGAGCACCATCTTCGTGTGGTTCACCACCTACTTCGGCTGGGTGGACGGCACCTTCCGGATGCTGGACGAGAGCGAGATCGACTCCTCCATCCTGGCTGCCATCGGCGGCGTTATCTGCTGGATCTTCAAGCCCCTGGGCTGGGGCAACTGGCAGGCTACCGTGGCCTCCATCACCGGCCTGGTGGCTAAGGAAAACATCGTGGGTACCCTGGGTATCCTCTATGGCGGCGGCGACGGAACCGTGTATCAGAACATCGCCCAGGCCTTCAACGGCATCAGCGGCTACAGCTTCCTGGTGTTCAACCTGCTGTGCGCCCCCTGCTTCGCAGCCATCGGCGCTATCAAGCGGGAGATGAACAACCACAAGTGGACCTGGTTCGCCATCGGCTATCAGTGCGGCTTTGCCTATCTCATCGGCCTGATGATCAACCAGTTCGGCGGCCTGTTCACCGGCCATGTGAACGTCATCGGTCTCATCTTCGCCGTGGCTGCCCTGGCCTTCCTGGTCTACATGCTGGTGCGTCCCTACAAGGAAGCCACCAAGCTCTCCGCCAAGATCTGATAAGTCACCCTGAAACAAACAAGAGCCTATCTCCTTTAATCGCCGCCCCGGGGACCGCAGCCCCCGGGGCGGCACCTTTATCGGGGCCACAGCGGTTTATTGGCTCCGCAGAGCGCATAAAATACCGCCCCAAAGCAGCCGTGATTTGGGGCGGTATTTGCGCTTATTTATATCTCCAGCTGGTAGATGCCCATGACCTCCTCCGGGTCCGCCAGGGCCTCCACCGGACCACGCAGAGACGGCTCACAGCGCCAGGCCAGGCCGCAGTCCGCGGTGATGGAGCGGGGCACGGGCACGATGCGGCCCGGGAGATCCGCCCCCTTGCAGGCGCGCTCCATGGCCATGACCCCGGCGGTAGTATAAAAGGTCACAAGCAGCCAGGTTTTCTTTTGCAGCATTTGTTTCTCTCCAGGACATGGCAATTCCCCTGCCCGGGAAAACCGGGCAGGGGCGCCGGGATGGGTCTTATTTCTTGGTCAGCTTCAGCGTCCACTCATCGCCGTTTTCCTCGGCCTGGAACGCATAGCCGTTGTGATAGGCAAAGCGCTGGATGTTTTCCACGGCGCAAGGGGCGTCGATGAGCACCTCCAGCTCCGCGGGGTCGGTCTTTTTGATCTCCTCCTGCACCATCAGCAGGGGGACCGGGCAGGAATAGCCTCTTGCGTCTACCGTTGCCATATTATGCCTCCTTCTTCTTGCGCATGACATTGCACAGGGAGACCACCAGCAGCACCACCAGGGCCATAGCCACGGCCACCTTGGCATTGGTGGTGACGGCGTACTTGACATACTCGCCGGACTCATTGAGGCCGGGATCGGCGCCGCTGGCCAGCTTCAGGTTGTGGGCCAGGGCCGCACCGGCCATCATGCCCAGGACGGTAACGGCGCTGTCGCCATTGCCGGAACCGGCCAGCACCAGCTGACGCAGGGGGCAGCCGCCCAGGAGCACGGAGCCCCAGCCGACGATGACCATGCCCAGCAGGTTCCAAAGGTGATTGGAGTGGGCGATGGGCTGGGACAGGAAGGAGAACGCGGTGAAGTTGCCGAGGATGATATTGCCCACCAGCACCACCACAAAGATGGCCACGGAGCCCCAGAGCAGGTGGGGATCCTTCAGCATGAGGGTATCACGCACGCCGCCGGCCATGCACAGACGGGAACGCTGGGCCAGGGCACCCACCACCAGAGCCACGGCGAAAGCCACCAGCACGGGAGCGTGCATGGAGCCGGGGCCCTTCTCGGAGACGTGGAACAGGCTGGGGACCAGCAAAGCCAGGGCGAACAGCACCAGCATGATCACCGGCAGCACGAAGCCCTCGGTCTTCTTGGCCTGATAGGCCCGGCCCAGGTTGAAGCCCTTCTTGAGGAAGATGGTGCCCACCAATGCGCCGATGACGAAACCCAGCAGGCCCACGAAGGCGTTGAGGTCGCCGCCGCCCATACGCAGCAGCATGCGCAGCGGGCAGCCCAAAAACACCAGGGCGCCGATCATCACCAGCGCGCCCACGGCGAAGCGGGTGGCGGGAGAGGAACCGGCCTGGGCACGGAACTCTTTGCCGATGAGGGCCATGATGCAGGAGCCCAGGACGATGCCGATGATCTCGGGGCGGACATACTGCACGGCCTCGGCACTGTGCAGGCCTACGGCGCCCACGATGTCACGCTCAAAGCAGGCGATGCAGAAGCCCATATTCTTGGGGTTGCCCAGGGCCTGCAGCAGCAGGGCGGCCACGCCCACTACGATACCCGTGACGATCACCAGCCAGTTTTCCTTGAAAAACCTTTTCATAATGTGAAGGATCCTTTCTCTGTTTATGGGAAATTTACAAATTTTATTATATAGGCCGGTTTTTCCCCCGTCCAACGGTCTTTTTCCATGAATTTTTTCAATTATTCATTTCTTCCATCAATGGGGAGAAAATCCGTTCATCTTGACAGGAAATAACGATTTTTGTATAATATGACCAAAGTCCGGAGGGGAGGCCATGGCCCATGATCGAATACACGCTGCGGCAGCTGGAGGTGTTCACAGCGGCTACGGAGCAGGAAAGTCTGACCCGGGCCGCCGAGCAGCTGCATCTGACGCAATCCACCGCCAGCACCCATCTGCGCTCCCTGGAGCAGAGCCTGGGCGTGACGCTGCTGCTGCGCAGAGGCCAGGGCGGCGTGACCCTGACGGAGGACGGCCAGAGGCTCTATCCCCTGGCCAAGAAGATCCTGACCCAGTGCCAGGCCCTGGCGGACGCCGCAGGAGATCCCCGGCGGCTGGCCTCCCTGCCGCTTTTGCTGGGGGCATCCACTGTGCCGGGGCAGTACATGCTGCCGGAGCTCATGGCCGCCTTTTGCCAAAAGCATCCCCAATACCGCTGCGAGCTGCGCCATGGGGACTCGGCCCAGATCCACCGGCTGCTGCAAAACGGCCAGATCCGCATGGGCTTTGTGGGCTCCCGGATGGACACGGACAGCATGGTCTACTATCCCCTGCTGCGGGATGAGATGGTGATGGTGACGCCCAATACGCCCCACTATCAGGCGGCGCATCGGCGGGGCGCCCGGGGGCTGGATCTACTGGGCGAGCCGACCATCGCCCGAGAGCAGGGCTCCGGCACCGATCGGACGCTACAGCAATACATGGCCCGCATGGGCTATGACACCGGCCGGCTGCACATTGTGGCCCGGCTGGAGGATCCCGAGGCCATCAAGCGCATGGTGGCCCAAGGCGCCGGCGTATCGGTGCTGTCGGCCCTGTCCGTGAAGCGGGAGCAGCAGGAAGGCCGGGTGTTGGTGTTCCCCATGGACGAGACGGGACTGCAGCGGACCATCTATCTGGCGCACCGGCAGGGCATGACCCCCAGCACCGCAGAGAAGCAGTTTTTGACCTTTGTGCAGGGATACTATCATACGGTTTAATAGAAGAAGGCCGCCCGGAGGGGCGGCCTTTTTTGCCATATAAATGGATTTACAGCTTTTCGATGACCCGCTCTGCCAGGCGGCACAGGTCCGCGCTGGCCCGGTCGGCTACGGCCAGGACCTCCTCATGGGAATGCTTCCTCTCCGCAATGCCGGTGGCCATGTTGGTGATGCAGGCGATGCCCAGCACCTCCAGCCCCAGGTAGTTGGCGGCGATGGTCTCCGGCACGGTGGACATGCCGATGGCATCCGCCCCCAGGGCCCGGTAGGCCCGGATCTCGGCGGCGGTCTCATAGCAGGGGCCGGAGAAGATGGCGTAGACCCCCTCCTTGCAGGATATTCCCAGTTCGGCGGCGGCAGACTTGGCCAGCGCCCGCAGGCGCAGGGAGTAGGCCTCGGTCATATCCGGGAAGCGGGGGCCGAAGCGCTCGTCATTGGGGCCTATGAGAGAATTATTGCCCAGCATATTGATATAATCCGACAAAAGCATCAGATCTCCCGATGCCAGGCCGCGGTCAATGCCGCCGCAGGCATTGGTGATGACCAAAGCCCTGACCCCCAGCAGCTTGAGCACATACACGGGATAGGTGACCTCCCGCATGGAAAAGCCCTCGTAATAGTGGAACCGGCCCTGGAGGGCGGCCACGGTCTGCCCGGCCAGGCGGCCGATGACCAGGTTGCCCGCGTGGCCCGCCACGGTGGAGCGGGGAAAATGGGGAATATCGGCATAGGGGATAACGGTCTTGTCCGTCATCCGGTCCACCAGGCCGCCCAGGCCGCTGCCCAGGACAATGCCGCAGGCAGGCCGCAGGGTGCTGTGACGCAGGATATACTCTGCTGACTGCTGCACCTTTTCATAGAATCCGTCCATTGCGCTACTCCTTTCGCCGGGTCACTTCTTATTATGCTCCGCACCGCCGAAGAACATATCGGCCCAGAACTGGTAGGTATGGCTGTGCTCGGCGTACCACTCGCCGTTATCCTGCTTGATCTTATCGGTATCGGCATACTTCTCCAGGGCGTGGCAGGCCCGGATGTAGGCCCGCTGCAGGGCGCGCATCCGGGCGGACATATGCTCCAGCAGGCTCATGATCTTGGCGGGATTATCCCGGAAAAATGTACTGAAATTGTCGTGGGTGATGACCTTGACCACCGTGGGCTCCAGGGCCACGGCGGTGGTGTTGCGGGGCCTGGTCTCCAGGAAACTGATGACATTGAGAAAATCCCCCGCCTCGATCTCCACCACCAGGCGCTCCTCCGGCGTGCCGTAGTTCATATACACGCCTACCCGGCCCAGCATGACATCGTAGATGGCCAGTTCAAAGCTCTTTTCCTTGAGTATGATCTGCCCCTTCTTAAACTTTCTTTCCTCACCTTGTATCATCGGTTTCGCTCCCTTCATTGGTTTTTTTCATTGTACCCTACGGGGTCATTTCTGTCAACGAGGCTTTTTGGCAAGCTGAATCAAGACCTCCGGCCGGGCCGGAGGTCTTGATTTTTACCGCTTACCGCACCAGGCCGCGGCGGTACTCGGCGTTGATCTCGGACAGTTCCTTTTCCCCGTCGATATACGGCTGATAGATGGCATCCACCCGGCCGCCGCCCAGATTGTCACAGCCATTGCAGCCCTCACAGCTGCTGCCGCAGGCGGCCAAGCCTTGCCGGACGATCTGTTCGCGCTCTTCCCGGGTAGTATCCCGAATCAAAATCGATCTCATCTCTATTCGCCCCTTATCCGGCCCGGGTCAGCATAATCTCCGCGAAAATGCCGTAGCCCTGGGCGGGATCATTGATCATCACATGGGTCACCGCGCCCACCAGCTTGCCGTTCTGCAGAATGGGACTGCCGCTCATGCCCTGGACGATGCCGCCGGTGGTCTGCAGCAGCTCCGGATCGGTGATGCGCAGGAGCAGGTTGCGGGTAGTATCCTCATCGTGATAGACCTTGACGATCTGCACCTCGTACTCCCGGATCTCGTCGCCGCTGATGGTGGCGCGGATCACAGCCCGGCCGGGGGTCACTTCCTCCGCCGCGGCTACGGGCACTGCCTGGCCCTCAGCAGGAAAGCTGCTGTCGGACACGGTGCCGAAAATGCCGCCGTCACTGTTCACCGTCACCGTGCCTACATCCCGCTGCACGGAAAAATCACCCTTGAGCTCGCCGGGCTCGCCCTTCTCGCCTTTCTTCACCGCCTTCACGGTGGTCTCCATAATGGAGCCGGAGCCCAGGCTCATGAGCTGGGCCGTGTCCACATCGGTGATGCCGTGGCCCAGGGCGCCAAAGCTGCCGCTCTCGGGATCATAATAGGTCATGGTGCCGATGCCGGCCATGCTGTCCCGGATCCACGCGCCCAGGCGCACGCTGCCGTCATCGCCGCAGACGGGTGTGATCTCCACGGTCTGATTCTCCTGGCCCCGCTGAAGCTCCAGCTGGGCCGGCTGCGTGCCGTTTTGCCGGAGAAGCTCCTGCAAATGCTCCGTGGAGGTGATCTTTTCGCCATTAAAGGTCAGAAGCAGGTCGCCCTCCCGGATGCCGCATTTTTGGGCGGGACTCTTCCCGCCCACGCCCTCCAGGGCGGACACATCCACCACCAGAACACCGTTGGCAAAGAGCTTGATGCCCACCGCCTGGCCCAGGGGGATCACGGTTCTCTCCTGGGCGTATGCGCCCTGCACGCAGGCTGTAAGCGCCAGCACAGCCGCCGCGCACAGTGCCGCCGCACGCCGCCAAAGGGATTTGCTTTTGCTTTCATACATGCAGCCACCCCTCGCTTTTTCATTTTTCTTGTCGCCGACGACATGCTTTACTTTGTGCGGAGAAAATAAAAAAATGAGCGGCAATTATAGGAGAATGTGACGCAATTTTCTGTGAGACCGCATGATCCCCGCAATGTAAAATATCCGTATAAATTTGGATATTTTTCAAGAAAATTCCACACGCCCTCCCCCTTCGGGCCCGCGGGGATATTGCTTTTCGGAGAAAGACACAGTATAATATAGTGCATCTATTCACCCAATGGGAAAGAGGTTTCACGCCATGAGGATCACCGTAAAAGTAGGCACATCCACCCTGACCCACGCCACGGGCCGGCTGAATATCCAGCGCATTGAAAAGCTGTGCAAGGTGCTCAGCGATCTGAAAAATGCAGGACACGAGATCATCCTCGTCTCCTCCGGCGCCATTGGCATGGGCGTAGGCAAGCTGAATCTGCCGGGCCGGCCGGCGGATATGCCCGGCAAGCAGGCCGCCGCCGCTGTGGGACAGTGCGAATTGATCTATACCTACGACAAGCTTTTCGGCGAATATAATCACACGGTGGCGCAGCTCCTGCTCACCGGAGAGGACATCAAAAACGGCCAGCGCAGCCACAATGTGCGCAATACCCTCACCCGCCTGCTGGAGCTGGGCGCGCTGCCTGTCATCAATGAAAACGACGCCGTGGCCACGGACGAGATCGGCGTGGAGAACACCATCGGCGAAAACGACACCCTGTCCGCTATCGTGGCCGCGTCCATCGGCGCGGATCTGCTGGTGCTGCTGTCGGACATTGACGGCCTCTACGACAGCGACCCCCATCAAAACCCCGGCGCACAAATCATCCACACCGTGGAGAACGTAGACGAACACATTTACGCCCTGGCCGGAGGTACCGGCTCCGCCCTGGGCTCCGGCGGCATGGTCACCAAGCTCAACGCCGCCGTCATCGCCACCGAGGCGGGCTGCGAAATGGTCATTGCCAACGGCGACAAGCCCGAGCTGCTCTACGACATTGCCCAGGGCAAGCCCGTGGGCACAAGATTTTTGAAAAAGAAGGTATAACCGCCATGACGACTATGGAAATCATCCGACGCACCCGCGCCGCCCGGACCAGCCTGCACACCCTGACGGCGGAGGACAAAAGCCGCCTGCTCCTGGCCATGGCAGAGAGCCTCCGGCAGCACACGGAGGACATTCTCCGCGTCAATGCCCAGGATGTAGACGCCGCCCGGGGCAGAATTTCCGACGTGATGCTGGACCGCCTGCGGCTGGATGAAGGCCGCATTGCCGCCATGGCCGACGGCGTATGCGCCGTGGCCGGGCTGCCCGACCACACGGGCCGTATCCTCAGCGAGATCAGGCGCCCCAACGGCATGACCATCTATAAAAAGCAGGTGCCCCTGGGCCTGGTGGCCATCATCTACGAAAGCCGCCCCAATGTCACCTCCGACGCGGCGGCCCTGGCCATCAAGAGCGGCAATGTCTGCGTTCTGCGCAGCGGCCGGGAGGCCATCGGCAGCGCCAAGGCTATCACCGCCGCCCTGAAGGAGGGCATCGCCGCCGCAGGCGGAAACCCGGACATTCTCAACATTTTGGAGGACACCAGCCATGAAAGCGCCAACCAGCTCATGCGGGCCAAGGGGCTGGTGGATCTGCTGATTCCCCGGGGCGGCGCGGGGCTCATCCGCGCCTGCGTGGAAAACGCCACCGTCCCCTGCATCGAGACCGGCACCGGCATCTGCCATGTGTATGTGGACGAATTCGCCGACCTGGACAAGGCCATAAAAATCATCGTAAACGCCAAGACCAGCCGTCCCTCCGTCTGCAATGCCGAGGAAGTCTGCCTGGTCCACCGGGCCGTGGCAGAAAAATTCCTCCCGATGCTGAAAAAAGCCCTGGTGGACGACCGCCAGGCGGCGGGCCAGGTCCCTGTGGAACTGCGCCTGGACCCGGCGGCGGCGCAGATCATCCCCGGCACTCCCGCCGGCGGCCGGGATTTTGACACGGAATTTCTGGATTATATTCTGGCGGTGGCCGTGGTGGACAGCGTAGACGCCGCCATCGCCCATATCCTGCAGCACTCCACCGGCCACAGCGAGGCCATCGTCACGGAAAACGCCGAAAACGCCCAGCGCTTCGTGGACGAGACGGACAGCGCCGCCGTCTATGTCAATGTCTCCACCCGCTTCACCGACGGCGGCGAATTCGGCCTGGGCTGCGAAATGGGCATCTCCACCCAAAAGCTCCACGCCCGGGGGCCCATGGGGCTGGACGAGCTGAGCACCTATAAATACATCATCCGCGGCACCGGGCAGACCCGGTGATCTATCGCCGCATCCCCATAAAAAACGACCGGCCTGGTGGCCGGTCGTTTTTTCACTTGGATATTATGGAAGCGATCTGCTTTAGTTCCGCTCGAAAATCTTGAGGATGTCGTCAAAATGCGTCTGCTCCTCCCGCAGCTGCCGGGCCTCCTCCTCGGATTCAGCCTCGGGGTCCTGAGCGGGCTTTTCCTCGGCAGCCTTGGCAGCGGCCGGGGCGGCGGGCTTGGCGGCCTCGTCGGGCTCGGCAAAGCCGGTGGCGATGACGGTGACGCGGATCTCATCGTCCAGGTTCTCATCGAAGGTGGCGCCGAAGATGGTCAGCGCATCGGGATGCACCGCCTCCTGCACCAGGGTGGCGGCCTGCTCTACCTCCTCCAGGCCGATGTCCATGGAGCCGGTGACGTTGATGAGAACGCCCTTAGCGCCCTGGATGCTGGTTTCCAGCAGGGGGCTGGAAATGGCCATGCGGGCGGCCTCCTCGGCCTTGCCCTTGCCGGCGGCCCGGCCCACGCCCATGTGGGCCATGCCGGCGTTCTTCATGATGGCGGTGACGTCGGCGAAGTCCAGGTTGATGAAGCCGGTGTCCCGGATCAGGTCGGAGATGGACTGCACCGCCTGGCGCAGCACATCGTCCGCGATCTCAAAGGCGTTGGCAAAGGTGATCTTCTGATCGGTGGCGTATTTCAGCCGCTCGTTGGGGATGATGACCAGGGAATCCACCTTGCCGCGCAGCTCCTCAATGCCCTGCTCAGCCTGGGTCATGCGCTTGCGGCCCTCAAAGGCGAAGGGCTTTGTCACCACGCCCACGGTCAGAACGCCCTGCTCCTTGGCCGCCTCCGCCACCACGGGGGCAGCGCCGGTGCCGGTGCCGCCGCCCATACCGGCGGTGACAAAGACCATGTCGGTATTCTCCAGGGCCTTGGCCAGCTGGTTACGGCTCTCCTCGGCGGCCTTGCGGCCCACCTCGGGATTGGAACCGGCGCCCTTGCCGCCGGTGAGCTTTTCGCCGATCTGAATTTTATAGCTGGCAGCAGAAGAATTCAGCGCCTGCTTATCCGTATTCACGGCCACAAAATCGACACCCTTGATGCCGTCCGTGACCATGCGGTTGACCACGTTATTTCCGCCGCCGCCAACACCGATGACCTTGATGCTGACGACATTTTCTACCCCTGTATCCATTGCAAATGCCATGTCTTTTCCTCCTGCTGCAGATTATGCGAAATGGCAGTTTTATCATCCGTTTAAAGAATGGTTTCGCTGCTGCTATACCAAATTCTATTCTATTACAGTTTCCCCTGTGGGTCAAGTATTCCCCGGCATTTTCCCGAAAAGTTTATCCGGGGATGAAACGCACTTCCTTGCGCGTCAGGTCGATGGTCCCCTTCTCATTTTGCTCCAGTTTGGTATCCACCACGGCCAAAAGGCAATCCAGCTTATAGCCGAAATCATCATCCGGGGACAGGAGCACGTCAAACCGCCCGTCAAAGCGCAGAGTGATGACCGCAGCGTCGGCCACGCTGATCTGCTGGCAGCGGCTGAGAGCGTCCCTCTGGTTCAGGGCCTGGAGCAGCTGCAGCAGGCTCTCCTTGGCGGATTCTTGCTCGGCAGGCACCTGCAGAGGCATGCCCACCTGGGGATCCACCGGCGTCAGACCAACGATGCGCGTTACGTCCTCCCCCGCCGCGGCCTGCTCCACCAGCTTGCCGCTGCCGCTCAGGAGCCAGTCGCCGCCAGACTGCTCAATGGCACAGATGGTACCGTTTTCCTCCACCTGGATGCAGAGGGTATCCGGCAGCTTGCGGCTGATACGCACGCTGGAAATGTAGGGCAGGCTCCGGGTGATCTCCTCCGCCGCGCTGAATTTATTGATAAGAAACAGGTTATCGCCCACGTGGATGCCGCCGCTGTCGGCGATCTCCTGGGCAGTATAACGGCTGTTGCCGGTGACCTCAATGGTATCCACCTTGAAAAACACGGCCAGAGCAGCCACAATGGCGCCGCAGATGACAAAAAACACCAGCAGCTTATATAAAAAGGAAAAGCTCCCCTTTCTTCTTCTGCGTCTGCGTCTGTTTCGGCCGCTCATGTGACACCTCTGCTTTCGTTTAGTCTTCTCTGTATATGCAGGCCCCCAGGCCCGAAAGGTCGCCCACTATATCGGCGTAGCCCCGCTCGATGTGATGGATCTGCTCCACCCGGGTGACGCCCCGGGCCTGCAGCCCCGCCACCACCAGGGCTGCGCCGCCCCGCAGGTCCGTGGCCTGCACTGTGGTGCCCTGCAGCCGCTCCACCCCGGTGACGATGGCCGTCTGACCCTGGGTGCGGATCTGCGCGCCCATTTTTATGAGCTGCGGCACATGGCGGAACCGGTCGGTGAACAGGTTCTCCACGAACACCGTGGAGCCGCGGCTCCTTGCCAGCGCCGCCATCATGATGGCCTGGTCATCGGTGGGAAAGCCCGGATAGGGCGAAGTCCGCACCGGCGGCACTGCCCGCAGGCGGCCGCTGCTTTTCAGACAGATGCCCCCGCCGTCGCTGCAGATCTCGCAGCCGCTTTTCTGCAGGACGCACAGCGCCGCCGCCAGGTGCCGGTAATCCGCCCGGCGCAGGTACACGCAGCCGCCAGTGCCGGCCGCCGCGCACAGATATGTAGCCGCCACGATGCGGTCCGGGCGCACCCGATGGGTGCAGCCGTGGAGTTTTTTCCGCCCCTCCACCACCACAGTGGCGCTGCCGGCCCCCTGGACGCAGGCACCCATGGCCCGCAGGAAGTCCTGCAGCTCCGTAATTTCCGGCTCACGGGCGGCGTTGGATATGACCGTTGTGCCGGAGGCGGCACAGGCCGCCAGCATAGCGTTTTCCGTGGCGCCCACGCTGGGTGTGCGCAGAAATATCTCCGCGCCGTGCAGAGCGGCGCCCCGGCACTGTAAGCGGCCGCATTTTTCCTCAATCTCCGCACCCAGGGCGCGCAGAGCGTGCAGGTGCAGGTCAATGGGCCGGGGACCCAGGTCGCAGCCGCCGGGCTGCGAACACACCGCCTCCCCGCAGCGGCCCAGGATCGCCCCCAAAAACATCACCGACGAGCGCATGCGGCCCATCAGCTCCTCCGGGATCTCACAGCCGGTGATTTGGCGGGTATCCACCACCAGGTCCGGTCCCTCCCGGCGGACGGTGCCGCCCAGATGCCGGATGATCTGTGCGGCTGTATCCACATCGCTGAGGGCGGGACACCCCCGCAGGCAGCAGACGCCGGGGCAGAGCACCGTGGCCGCCAGCATGGGCAGCACACTGTTTTTGGCTCCCTGCACCGTCACCGCGCCGGAGAGTTTCCTGCCGCCCTCCACCAAAATGACGCTCATATTCCTCCCCCGTTTTTCATAGAATGTACGCCATCCTATGCCGGGGAAAGCCTATAGGTGCTATAAGCGGAGAGATGACCGCTTTTTTACTTCACCAGCTCCATCACGGTCTGATAGATCCGCTCCGTAGCATCCAGAATGCCCAGCTCCGCCATGCCGCGGCTCATGGAGGCGCAGCGGGTGGGACTGGCCAAAATATCCCGGGCGGTACGGTAGAGCTTATCGCCGCTGGACTCCTCCTCACGGATGAGGCAGGCGCCGCCGTGCTGGGCCAGGATCCGGGCGTTTTTCACCTGGTGGTCGTTGGCCACATACGGGGACGGAACGATGATGGTGGGCAGCGCCAGAGCGGTAATTTCGCTGATAGTGGACGCGCCGGCCCGGCAGATCACCAGGTCCGCCGCCCGCATCACCACCGCCATATCATGGATATACGGACGCACATCCAGGCGGGGATCCTCAGTCAGGCCCCGCTGCTCCAGCTCCGGCTGCAGCCAGGTCCAGCTTCTGTCGCCGGCGGCATGGATATGGCGGAAGGGGTAGCCGTCCGCCCGCTCTTTTTCAAAGAAATCCAGCATCTGCCGGTTCATGGTGCTGGCACCCAGGCTGCCCCAGAAGGACACCACCAGGGGCTGCTCCGTGGGGATGCCCAGGGCGGCCTTGGCCTCGTCATGAGACAGGTCAAAAAAGTCGCCCCGCACCGGGGTGCCGGTGACCACAATGCGCTCGGGATGCTTATAGTGTACGCGGCACTCCTCAAAGCCCACCATGATGCGGGAGGCATGCTTTTCCAGCATCCGGGTGGTAAGACCCGGGATCATATTCGCCTCGTGCACCGCCGTGGGGATGCCCTGCAGGGCGGCATATTTCACCATAGGATAGCTGGCATAGCCGCCGGTGCCCACCACCAGGTCCGCCGGAAACTCCCGCAAAATCGCGTTGGCCCGGCGGCGCAGAGTCAGAAGCTCCACGGTGCTCTTGGCGTTATGGCGCAGGCTGTCCAGGTCCATGGACCGCTCAAAGCTGCCCACCTCGATGCCCCGGTAGTCATAGCCCGCCTCGGCCACCAGGCCCCGCTCGATGCCGTTGGGGGTGCCCACAAACAGGACCTCCACCGTGGGGTCCTTTTTTCGCATATAGCCGGCCAGGGCCAGGGCCGGGTTCACATGGCCCGCCGTGCCGCCGCAGGTAAAAATCACTTTCATAGCTGTCCTCCTCTTATCCGCCCCGGGGCGCAGGGATCTGCCGGGATACACTGAGTACAATGCCCATTTCAAACAGCTGCAGGGCCAAAGCCGTGCCGCCATAGCTGAAAAACGGCAGAGAGATGCCCGTAGCCGGGACCAGGCCCGAAACCACCGCGATATTCAGAAAGGTCTGCAGACTGATCTGCGTCATGATGCCCACCACCAGCAGCGCGCCGAAGCGGTCCCGGGCCTGGAGGGCGATCCAGAAGCCCCGGAGGATCAGCAGCGCAAAGATCAGCATCACCAGCGCGGCCCCGATGAGCCCCAGCTCCTCGCACACCACGGCGAAAATGAAGTCGTTATGCTCCTCGGGCAGGTACAGGAACTTCTGCCGTCCCTTGCCCAGGCCCACGCCTGTGAGCCCGCCGGAGCCGATGGCAATGAGGCTCTGGCACATCTGATAGCCCTCGTCCAGGGCGTCGATCCAGGGATCCTCCCACATGCGGATGCGGTCCGCGCCGTAGGAGATGACCCCGGCCTCCACCAGCTTCACATAAGTAAAGCCCAGCACCGCCACGCCGCCCAGGCCGCCGATGGCCCAGCGCTTATCGATGCCGCCTACGATCATCATCACAACGCCCGTGCCCACGATCAAAATGGTGCCGGACAGGTGCGGCTCCAGCAGCATCAATCCCGCAAAAAAGGCCAAGGTCAGAATATAGGGACGGACGCCGTATTTGAAGCTCTCCATGAGGTTTTTCTTTTTGGAGATGCTGTCGGCAAAGTACACGATGATGGCCAGCTTGGCGATCTCCGAGGGCTGGAACGTCAGCACGCCCACCTTGCCCAGCCACCGGGTCGCGCCGTTTTCCTTGATGCCCACGCCGGGCACCAGCACCAGCGCCAGCAGGAAGATGGACACATACATCAGGATCTTTGCCATGCCCCGGAGGCGGTGATAGTCCATGCGGCTCATGACGACCATGGCGGCCATGCCCAGCAGGGCAAATATGGCCTGGCGCTTTAAGAAATAGGCCGGGTCTCCCTGCTTATAGCTGGCGGAGGGGAAGCTGGCGGAAAACAGCATCACCAGGCCCAGCACCGTGAGCAGAATAGTCAGAAGCAGGAACGGAAGGTCCATCCGGCCCGCCGGGGCCCGGGGGATGCTCTCCGGACGGGAAGCCTGCCGCGGCGGGCGCTGGGTACTCCTGCGCCCAAATGCCAGGCGCTTATGAACGGCCGACTGCTGCACAGATCTTCCCTCCCTTCCGTTGGTTTTTACTGCAGGATCAGTATGCGAAGCGGTTCATAACGCCCAGGTAGGCCAGGACGCAGAAGATCGCACTCACCGTGGTGAACACCGCCACGATCTTGGTTTCCTTCCAGCCGCACATCTCAAAGTGATGGTGCAGCGGAGCCATCTTGAAAATACGCTTGCCGTGGGTGAGCTTGAAATAGCCCACCTGCAGAATATCCGATAAGGTCTCGCAGATATACACGATGCCCACGGGGATCAGCACCAGGGGCATGTCATAGGCAAAGGCCAGGGCCGCCACCGCGCCGCCCAAAAACAGGGACCCGGTATCGCCCATGAAGACCTTGGCGGGGTAATGGTTATACAGCAGGAACGCCAGCAGGCCGCCCGCCATGGCGCCGCCGAAGACGCCCAGCTGAGGGAAGCCCTTCCACACCACACCCAGCACCGCGAAGAACGCCGCCACCGGAATGGTGACGCTGGTGGAGAGGCCGTCCAGGCCGTCGGTGATATTCACGGCGTTCACCGTGCCCACGATGATAAAGGCGGCCAGGATCATGTAGACCACCCAGTTCAGCACGATGTAGGTGTTGAAAAACGGGATGTACAGGTTGGGGCTCAGATGGCCCTCTGCCCGCAGCAAGCACAGAAATGCCACCGCCGCTGCCAGCTGCAGAACAAACTTTTGAATGGCGGTGAGGCCGGTGTTGCGGTGATGCTTCACCTTCTGATAGTCGTCAATATAGCCGATGACGCCGAACACCAGGGAGAACAGATACACATAAATATGCGTAAAGTCCCCGGCGGCCATGCCCTTCCAGCCCAGGATCACCACTGTGATGCCGATGCCCAGAATGAACATGAGGCCGCCCATGGTGGGGGTGCCCTGCTTGGTCATGTGCCAGGCGGGACCGTCCTCCTTGATGCTCTGCCCGGCCTTGAGCTTCACCAGCTCAGGGATCAGAAGTTTCCCGGCCACAGCCGTGACGGCAAAGCAGATCACGCAGGCCAAAATCACTCGAAGGATCATAGTTTTTGCTCCTCTTTCTGCCCCCATGGGGCCTCTTTCGTTGTGTATTTACAGCAGGGACCGCACGACCTCCCGCTCATCCAGGGGGAGGGTCTTACCGCCGATCTCCTGATATGTCTCATGTCCTTTGCCGCACAGGACGACTACGTCCCCCGGCGCGGCCCGGTCCATGGCCAGGGCGATGGCCGCCCGGCGGTCCGGCTCCACTACATACCGCTCCTCTGCCCCGGCAAGGCCCGGGAGGATATCCCGGATGATGGCCATGGGCTCCTCGGAGCGGGGATTATCGCTGGTAACCACCACCAGGTCCGCCAGGGTCCCGGCGATGCGGCCCATCCGGGGCCGCTTTTCCTTTTCCCGGTCGCCGCCGCAGCCAAAGACGGCGATGACGCGGCCGACGGCAAAGCCCCGGACGGTTTTCAGTACATTTTCCAATGCATCGGGGGTATGGGCATAGTCAATGAGCAGGGTGTATGGCTTTCCGGGGGTGGGCACCACCTCCATGCGGCCCTTTACGCCGGGGAAGGCGGCCAATGCGGCGGCGCTGTCCGCCAATGGGATGCCCAGCTGGGCGCAGGCGGCCATGGCCCCCAATGCATTATACACCGAAAATCGTCCCGGCACACCCAGGCGCACCGGAATCCGCTCCCGGGCCGTACAGGCTGTGAAGGACACGCCCCGCTCCTGCAGGGTGACTTCCTCCGCCCACAGGTCGGCGGGATTCTGGATACCATAGCGCGTCACCGGGCAGGTCACGCCCCGGAGCATGCGCTCCGTCCAGGGATCGTCTGCATTGCACACCGCCCCACGGCTGGCGTGAAACAGCTTCGCCTTGGCGGCGCAGTAGCGCTCCATAGTGCCGTGATAGTCCAGATGGTCCTCGGTGAGGTTGGTGAAGATACCCACGGCGAAGGTTATGCCCTCCGCCCGGTGCTGCATCAGGGCGTGGGAGGAGACCTCCATCACCGCGTGGGTGCAGCCCGCATCCGCCATCCGGCGCAGCAGGCCCTGGATCTCCAAAGCATCCGGCGTGGTGCGCCGGGTCGGGAGCATCTGCTCCTCCACCAGGTTCTGCACCGTGCCGATGAGGCCGGTTTTTATCCCCGCGCTGCGCAGGATGTGGCGCAGGAGATAGGTGGTGGTAGTTTTGCCGTTGGTGCCGGTGACACCCAGGACCGTCAGCCGGGCGGCGGGGTTTTCATACCAGGTGCAGGCAATTTTGCCCAGGGCGGCACGCACATCCGGCACCGCCGCACAGGGCAGGTCCGGCATCTCCTGCCGGCACAGCACGCACGCGGCGCCGCGATCCACCGCCTGGCGGGCGTACAGGGCGCCGTCACACAGGGTACCCGGCACCGCCGCAAACAGGCTGCCTTTCCGGGCCTGGCGGGAATCCGCACACACATGGGTGATCTCCGTATCCGGTGATATCGTCAGTGCAGTGATCTCCGTTCCCTCCAGCAGCTCCCGCAAGCGCATCCAGCCCGCTCCTTTCCACCGCAAACCACATGGCTAATCCGTTACGCCGCTGTCGCTGAGCTGGACGGAGATCACTGTCCCCGCCTCCACCTGCGCACCGGCGGCTTCCGACTGATTGATGACCCGAACACTGTCCGAGCCGCTGTCTGTGGTTCCGGTGAAGCGCAGCAGAAGGCCCGCGCTGCTCACCGCCATATTCGCCTCGCTGGGGGACAGGCCCACCAGAGAGGGTACTGTGCAGAGTGTATCCGGCTTTTCGGAGCCGGCATAGAGGATCACCCGGGATTTGCCGGGGATCACCGTGCCGCCCTCCGGGGTCTGATCGGTGACGGTGTCACCGTCGCCGATGACCTTCACCGAAAAGCCCTTGGCCTTGAGTTTTTCCTCGGCGTCCGCCACGGTCATGCCGATGACGTAGTTCACCGTGGTATCCGAGCCCAGCAGCTCCTCCGCCGAATAGGAGGGCTCCACGCCCAGGTAGGGCAATATCTCGCCCATGATCCGGCTGGCGTAGGGGGCCACCGTGCCGCCGCCGCCCCGGCCCTCCCCGGTGGGGGAATCCAGGGTCAGGAGCATGATATACTTGGGATCATCCGCCGGCGCGAAGCACATGAACGACAGCACCACGTCGCCGGTGTTGCCCTTATCCGCCGTACCGGTCTTGCCGCCGATGCGGTAGCCGTGGACCTGGCCGTTGCGGCCCGTACCGGAGGAAACCACATACTCCAGGCACTGGCGCACCAGGGCGGAGGTCTCCTCGCTGACCACCTGGCGCACGGGGGTAGAATCGTGGCTGGAGAGGACGTTGCCGCTGCTGTCCACCACACGCTCCACCACATAGGGGGTGTGGAGGTAGCCGCCGTTGATGCAGGCGGCCTGGGCAGAGATCAGAGCCACAGGGGTCGTGTTGAAATTCTGGCCGAAGGCGTAGCAGGCCAGATCCAGCTCCGAGGCGGTCTCCTGGGGTGCAAAGATGCCCAGGGCCTCGCCCTCCAGGTCGATGCCGCTGCCGTTCACCAGGCCGAAGTCCTTCATATAGCGGTAGAATTTCTCCGTGCCCAGGCGCAGGCCGTAGGTGATGAAGGCGGGGTTACAGGAGTTGCCCGCCGTCTGCTCCAGGGTCTGGTGGCCGTGGCCGGCGCGGTTGCTGCAGTGGATGGTGGCATCCAGCACCTGGATGGAGCCGGAGCAGTCGAAGGTGGTATTCTCGTCAATGACCCCTTCCTCCAGGGCTGCCGCCAGGGTCAGCACCTTGAAGGTGGAGCCGGGCTCATAGGTGTCGTTGATGGCCCGGTTGCGCCACTGGCGCAGCTGGGCGTCCGCCAGGTCCAGCTGGCCATCCTTCACCAGGGCGGCAAGCCTGCTCTCATAGACAGCGGAGGGATCGTTCAGATCATAGGTGGGGCTGGAGGCCATGGCCAGGACCGCCCCGGTCTCCACGTCCATGACGATGCCTGTGGCGCCCTGGGCCTCGGTGGAGGTCACCATCTCGCTCAGGGCCTTCTCCACGTAGTACTGCACCGTTGCGTCCAGCGTCAGCACGATGTCGCTGCCGTTCTGCGCTTTATAATACTGCTCGTAGCCATAGAGCATGTCATTGCCGGTGGGGTCCTTGGTGGACACCACCAGGCCCGTCTGGCCGTCCAGCACGTCGTTATACCGGGCTTCCAGGCCGTACAGGCCATAATTATCCGTGCCCACAAAGCCGATGATCTGGGAAGCCAGGGTGGCATAGGGGTAGTAGCGCTTGGCATCGGTGACCATGTACACGCCCACAACGCCCTCGTCGTTGATGAGGGTGCGGATCTGGTCGGCCACATCCTCCTCCACCCGGAGCTTGAGCACCTCGTACTGAGAGTCCGTGCGCTCCATCTTTTTCAGGATGCCCTCCTTGTTGATCTCCAGGATCTCCGAGAGCTTCTGGGCCACGCTGTCCTTGGTCCAGGTGACGGGATTATCCTTGTCATTGAGGGCGCGGTCCATCTCCAGCGGGGAGAGGAACACCGTTTCCGCCGTGGCAGAAATGGCCATGATATTGCCGTTGCGGTCATAGATCGTGCCGCGGGTGGCGGTGACCTCCGTGCTGCGGGTCTGCTGGTCCAGGGCCTTGGCCTCCAGCTCGTCGTGGCGCAGGATCTGCAGGGAAAAGAGCTTGATGAGCAAAATCACAAACACCAGCACGCCCAGAACCGCCATGAGGATCATGGTGCGGTTTTGGATGACTCGGTTGGCACGGCGTACTTTTTCGCTTTTTCGATTGATCTCGCCGCCGTTTTGGGCCATGGTCTCAGCTCCTTTCGCAGATTTTTTCCTGTCTATTATACCAAAGGAAGGAGCAAGAAGTCACCTTCTTACTCCTTGTTGTGTATCCCTACTATATGGGGCGGCTCACCGGAAATATTCCACCACGGACCCCAGGGCGTGGGAAATACTTTCCACGATGTTCTCCAGGGCAGTGCCCGCATCGGAGCGGTACACCACAGTGTTGTCGGCGGCGGGCAGCTCCAGATACTCCACCTGGCCGGCGGTGGGCTTGGTCATGCCGGCCTCCTCGGCCACGCGCTTCACGGTGGTCAGGTCAAAGGTCTTTTCATACTGGGTCAGCAGGGCCACATGGCGCTCCTCCAGCTGGCCCATCTCCGTTTTGATCTGCGAAATGTCGGCGGTGACCTCCGTCAGGCGCACATAGCCCATGAGCAGCACCACCACCAGGCCCGCCAGCACCGCCGCGCAGGCAAGGACCAGCGGGGAAGGCTTTGCCGCGGGACGGGCAACGCTCTGCCGCCTGGGGGCCGCCGCCGGCTCCCGGCGCTCAGGCTCCATGCGGCCGGCATCATCCAGCGCGCGCTCTCTGGCAAGGGCGTCCAGATCGTATGCCAGGGAGCCGTCCGTATATCCATACCTGCGACGATCATTGCTCTGTGCCATGGTTTCTGCTTCCTTTCTTTTGTGATTCTATCAATTTGGCAAAAAACGAGGTTTTTCGCCAGGTTTTAAAGCTTCTCCGCTACCCGGAGTTTGGCGCTGCGGGCCCGGGGGTTATAGACCAGCTCCGCCTCACCGGCCACGATGGGCTTGCGGTTGACGAGCTTCATTTTCGGTTTCTTGCCGCATACGCACACCGGGAAATTCGGCGGGCAGGTGCAGCCGGTAGCCAGCTCCTGCAGGGTCTTTTTGATGATGCGGTCCTCCAGGGAGTGAAAGCTGATGACGGCCAGCCGTCCGCCGGGCCGCAAAAGCTCCGCCGCCCCTTTCAGCATGGGCGGCAGCTCCCCCAGTTCGTCGTTCACGGCGATGCGGATGGCCTGGAAGCTGCGCTTGGCCGGGTGCTGCTTTTCTCGCAGGGCCGCCGGGGGCATGGCGCCGCGGATGATGTCCACCAGCTGGCCGGTGGTCTCGATGGGGGCTTCCTGGCGGCGCTTTACGATGGCCTTGGCAATAGCCGGGGCATAGCGCTCCTCGCCGTATTCAAACAGGATGCGGCGCAGCTCCTCATAGCCCCAGCCGTTCACCACGTCCCGGGCGGTGAGGGCCGCCGTGCGGTCCATACGCATATCCAGGGGTGCGTCGTGCATGTAGGAAAAGCCGCGGTCCGCTTCGTCCAACTGCGGGGACGAAACGCCCAGGTCGAAGAGCATCCCGTCCACGCCGTCTACATCCAGCTCCCGCAGGACATCGGCAATGCGGCTGAAGTTGCTGTGTACCAGGGTCACCCGGTCCTTATAGTCCGCCAGGCGAATTTCTGCCGCCTGGATGGCGGTCTCGTCCCGGTCCAGGCAGATGAGCCGGCCGGTGGTGAGCCGTTTGGCAATTTCCAGGGAGTGGCCGGCACGGCCCAGGGTGCCGTCCAAATAAATGCCCTCCGGCTTTATATCCAGCGCGTCCAGACACTCGTCCAGCAGGACCGGCTTGTGGCCGAAGGCCTGGTCGGCGGCGGCGTTGCGGTCAAATCCCATGGCTCACAGCCCCATTTCTTCCATGGCCTGCTCCAAAGAGCCGCTATCGAAGGCCATGGCTTCCTCTCTGGCCCAGCGCTCAGCGTTCCAGATCTCCGCCCGGTCAAAGCTGCCGATGACCACCACTTCCTTCTGCAGGTCCGCATACTCCCGGAGCTTGGCGGGGATGAGGATGCGGCCCTGGCCGTCGGGCTCACAGTCCACGGCGTTGGCAAACAGAGGGCGCAGGGCCTTGGCCTTGCTGTAGGGCAGGCTCCGGACCTTGTCCGTGAAGGCAGCCCAGCTCTCATCGGAATAGATGGAGAGGCAGTGGTCCATGCCAACAGTCACATGGAAAGTCTGGCCCAGCTCCTCCCGCAGGCGGGCAGGGATGAACAGCCGGCCCTTAGCGTCAATATTATGTGCATATTGTCCGGTCACGGCCGCTCCTCCTTCCATGGGTTTTTGTGGGAAACTATGGGATTATACCCCACAAATATGGGCACTACCCCCACATCTCCCCACTTCATGGTTACAGTATAGTAAATCGGCCGCTAAATTGCAAGAATATTTTTCCCCAAAATTGGAACATATTTCCTGCAAAAAGCGGCTGATTTTTTTAGTTTTCCCTTCAAAATAGAACACTTGTTTTTGTTTCGAGGCATGTAGAAAAGCACCCGCCACTATATATAGTGGCGGGTGCTTTTTTGAGGCACGATATATGGGGCCAAGAAAAATTCCTCTTCAAAATCTCTCAGTCGGTTTGTGAGATTTAACAAATTTTCGGGTCAAAATTTGTCAGTTTTCCTCGTTTTCTTCCGGCTTTTCTTCGGCGGCGGGGGCATTGCCGCTGCGGATCTGCTGCATCTGCTCATTGGAGGCAGCACGGAAGCGGGTGCGGGACTGGCGCACCTCGTCCAGGGCCATCTGAATGGCCTCCTCGGTGCGGCGCAGGGCATCCTCGGTATAGGAATTGGCCACCCGGTACAGTTCATTAGTGCGTTCCTCAGCCCGGTGGATGATCTCTGTGGATTTCATCCGGGCCCGCTGCAGCGTCTCACTCTCGGAGACGATGGTCTTGGCATCCAGCTCCGCCTGGCGCAGCATCTTCTCCACTTCTTTTTTAGCGGAGGCGATATACTCCTCCCGGGCGCGGATCAGCTCCTGGGCCTTCTTGATCTCCAAGGGCATGCGGCTGCGGATCTCCGTGAGGATGTCCAGGGCCTCATCCCGGTTGATGGTGCATTTTTCGGCGCTGAAGGGGGCGCTCTTGGCTTCGTCGATCATGCCGTAGAGCATATCCAGCAGGCGCTGCAGATCTTTTTCTTCCATGGTATCTCCTCCCCGTTTCAATTACTCCGTTTTCTGTTTGAGTTCCTCGGCTACCGCACGGGGAACGTATTTTTCCAGTGGCTGGCCGTAGCGGATCATCTCCCGCACCATGGTGGAGCTGAAATGCTGGTATTCGACGCTGGCCGGCAGGAACACCGTCTCCAGCTCCGCCCAGATGCCCCGATTGATGGCGGCCATCTGATACTCCAGGTCGAAATCCGTGGCGTTACGCAGACCCTTGACAATGATATGGGCCTCCTTCTCCCGGGCATAATCGGCCAATAGGCCCCGGTACAGCTCCGCCTCCACATTGGGAAACTCCGCAACCGAGCCGCGGATCATTTCCAGCCGCTTTTCCGCCGGGAACATGTGGGATTTCTTGTCGCAGTTATCCATCACGCACACGAACACCTTGTCAAAGCACAGGGCCGCGCGGCGAATGATGTCCAGATGTCCCAGCGTGATGGGGTCAAAGCTGCCGGGATAGATGGCTATTTTCATGGGGTCAATCCTCGTTTCTGTGGTATACAGTGAGTTTTATTTTGCCGTAACGATACTCTCTGTATATCGAATAGGGGCCGCCCAGCGGGGGCAGGGTCTTATCCGCCGCGCTTTCCGCCACAATTATACCATGTCTGCGGCAAATGTCAAACCTTGCAATGTCCTCCAACGCCTGCTCCAGCAGGCCGGAGGCGTAGGGGGGATCCAGGAAGATCAGGTCGAACTTCTCCCCGGACTTCAAGTAGCTCATGGCATCGCCGTTTACCACCCTCGCCCGGTCGGAAAAGCCGCAGGTCTCCAAATTCTCCCGGACGGCCTGGAGGGCGTCCTTCCGCTGCTCCACAAACACGGCGCTGTCGGCGCCCCGGCTCAGGGCCTCGATGCCCAGCTGGCCGGTGCCGGCAAACAGGTCCAGCACCCGGCGGCCCTCAATATCAAACTGGATGACGGAGAACAGGGCTTCCTTTACCCGGTCCGTGGTAGGACGGGTCTCCAGGCCCTGGATCTCCTTCAGTCGTCTGCCCCGGGCAGACCCCGTAATGACTCTCATAGTTTCACAGGCGGGGGTCGAAGTCCTGGAAAATCACCAGATTTCCGGCAGACTCCGCCGCGCGCATCTCCTCTTTTGTAGTAATGGTCCAGTTGATCTCCTGGACGTGATAGAACCAGCGGCACCAGCGCAGGCAGAGATTATCCCGGTCGGAAAACCGATAGGCGATGAAATCAGGCTTGGCCAGGCAGTTGGTCAGCAGGTTCCCCAGGGCCCACAGCAGTGCCTTGGGCATATTGCCGCCGTCGCCGTGGCGGAGGAAGTTTTCGCTCAGCTGGCCCCGGACGATCTCCGGGCGGTTCTTTTTCAGCCAACGGATGCACCGGGGGTCAAAGGATTCAATGCAGTAGAGGACCTTGAACCGATCCAGCATGGCGCAGGCAGCGGCGGCCAGGGCGTCGTGGTCCCCCCGCTCCGCCTTCAGCTCCACCACCAGGGGCAGGCCGCTCTCCTCAAACAGGGGCAGCACCTCCTCCAGGAGGGGGATCTCCTCCTCGGTTCCCTCCAGGCGGTACTGCTTCAGCTCCTGGGCCGTCAGGTCCTCCACCAGCACATCCGCCCCAGCGGTGCGCAGGAGGCTGGCGTCGTGGATGACGGCCAGTCGGCCGTCCTTCATGAGATGCACGTCCAGCTCCACGCCGAAGCCCCGGCGGATGGCCTCTTTATAGGCCAGCATAGAGTTCTCCGGAGCCAGGTCTTTGCCGTGGTAGCCCCGGTGGGCGTAGCGGTACTGCCGCAGCAGCTGCCACAGGGAGTGGCCCCGGCGGCAGATGGTCAGCATGGCAAACACTTCTATCAGCAGAAGCAGGATCAATATAATCAGAATTACGGTCCACATATCAGTTATCCATATCCTCCAATGCATCCAGGCCCTTCTTGGCCTCCGGACGGCTGTCGCCGTGGTGGACAAAGTGCATGGTCACCAGAGCCAAACCGGAGAACACCGCCGCATAGGGGAACAGCACGGTCATGCCCAGCTTATCCATCAGCAGACCCGAGAGCATGGGCGTTGCCACCTGGGCGGCCATGGAGGCGGTGTAGTAAAGGCCCGTGTAGCGGCCCACGTCCTGCTCCGAGCACATCTCCACCACCATGGGGAAGGAGTTTACATTGATGGTGGCCCAGGCAATGCCCGCCAGGGCGAACATAGCGTTCATAAGCATGGAGGGGCTGCTGTCACGCAGGAAAGCCGCCACGCCGAAGGCCACCGTCAGCATGATGACGCCGGCGCGGATGGTCTTTTTCCGGCCCACTTTGGAGGCGATCATACCCACAGGCAGATAAGAGATGATGGCCGCCGCCTGGGCGATAATAAGGGTGAGGTTATAGTCCTTATGGAGAATGTTGCTAGCGTAGACGGAGTACTTGCTGGTGACGGCGTTATAGCCGAAGAACCACAGGACGATGGACAGGAGAATAAAGATCATGGACTTCTTCTCCTCCGGAGACAGGCCCTTCTGCTCCTCGGGCTGCGCAGGCTCTGCCGCGGCGGCAGGCTCTGCAACGTCCGCATTCTCCGCCAGCTGCTCCGCCTCGGCGGGTTTGTCCTCCAGGCCGTAGCGGACGGAATCCTCCACCATCTGGGCGGCCCACTCCGGCTCCCGGACGGTGAGCAGGAAGATGACCAGGGCCGTGAGCATAATGGCGGCGATGACGGCGAAATACGCCGTGTAGCTCATAAGGGCGTTGCGCACGGAGGCCGTGGCGAACACCATGCCCAGCACCAGGACCAATATGCCGCCGGCGGAACCCATGAGGTTGATGACGGCGTTGGCCTTACTGCGCAGGGGCTTCACGGTGACATCCGGCATCAGTGCCACCGCCGGGGAGCGGAAGGTGGCCATGCTCACCAGCACCACCAGCAGCAGGGCGATGAAAAATACCAAGGTGGCGGGACTCTCCGCCGTTACCTGCCAGGCATAGGCCTGCCGGGCGGGGACGACGTAATTGGTATAGTCGGGATTGGTGTGGGTCTTGCCGCCGTCCTGGATCTGGCTGCGGATGGCGGCGAACTCCTCCTGAGAGAACTTGTCCGCCAGGGTAAACTTCACACCGTCGGGGGTCAGGAGGGTCTCGTCCTTTTCCTTTTCATAGATGGTCACCAGGGCGGCGGGGTCGTCGATGGCGGACACATCTTTAATATTATTGAGCTGGGCCATGTCCACAAAGCTCAGTGCCACCAAAGCCACGGCGGCAATGAGAGTGCCCACCACGATGAAGGGGGTGCGGCGGCCCTTTTTGCTGTGGCTGCGGTCGGAAATGGCGCCGAACAGAGGCAGCAGGAACAGGGCCAGGATATTATCCAGAGCCATGATGACCCCCGACCAGGTCTGGGACATGCCGAACTTATTGGTCAGGATCAGGGGGATGGTATTGTCGTAGGCCTGCCAGAAGGCGCAGATCAGGAAAAAGGCAAAGCCCACCAGGATCGTCCGCTTGTAGTTCAGTTTCATGGTTTATCCTCCAGTTCTTGCAGTTCTTGCAGAAGCTCTGCAATGTCCCGGCGCACCCAGGTGGGCTGCACGCCGAATTTTTCTATATCCGCCTCCGTCCCCTCTCCGGAGAGGACGAACACCGTGTCGATGCCGGCATTGACGCCGCAGGCAATATCCGTGTAGAGCCGGTCCCCCAGGAGCACCGTCTGCTCCGGTGCAAAGCCCGTGCGGGCCATGGCGAGGGCCGCCATATCCGGCTGGGGCTTGCCCAAAAAGCGAGGGGTGCGGCCCGTGGCGGTGGTGAGCATCCGGCAGACGCTGCCGCAGTCAGGCACGGAGCCGTACCAGGTGGGGCAGACCCAGTCCGGGTTGGTGGCCCAGAACTCCGCCCCGCGGTTCAGGAGGATGCAGGCATCCTCCAGCTTTTGGAAGGTCAGCTCCCGGTCGAATCCGCACAGGAGGATGTCCACGTCTTCATCGGGTCGGTCCGTGACAGGAATGCCCGCGCTCTCCAGCTGGGCGTAAAAGGAGCGGGTGCCGAAGACGTAGCACTTTTTCCCAGGACGCTCCTTTTGCAGGGCGGCGATGGTGACATCCACGGAGGTGAGGTAATCGCTCTTTTCCGTCTCGATGCCCAGGCGGCGCATTTTTTCTATATAGCCCTCCACGCCACGGGAGGAGTTATTGGTAAGGAACAGGTAGCGGCCCCCTACCCGGCGGATGTACCGCAAAAAGGGGATCACCCCGTCAAAGAGCCGGTCATCCAGGTAGATGGTGCCGTCCATATCCAGCAGAAACAGGCGTTTTTCCATCAGAGTGGCCATGGGGTCCCCCCTTTCCATACAGATTCAATGGTATCATAGCACAAAGCCGTCTTGCAGGCAAGCAAAAC
Source organism: uncultured Oscillibacter sp. (assembly GCA_945868085.1). Classification (GTDB taxonomy): domain Bacteria; phylum Bacillota; class Clostridia; order Oscillospirales; family Oscillospiraceae; genus Vescimonas. The sequence goes on along the minus strand of CAMBKF010000014.1, from coordinate 7,446 downwards.
GGCTTTGTGGGGTGAAAAATTGTGGAGAAAATATGGGGACGAGGTACGGATCGCCACGCCAACGACAGTCCTGATGGCAGAAAAATCCGCAGGAATTTCCCCCAGATCCATTTCATGTGTTGTCCTTATGGGCCGGGCGGCGCAGGAGCAGGGAGCGCAGGGCCTTGCCGTCCCAGGGGATGAGGGGATAGAGATAGCCCCGGCCCGCAATGGGCTTGGTGGTGGCCATGAGCACCAGCACCCCCAAAAGACCGATGCCGAAGCCCCACCACCGCAGGGCGAAGGCAAACAGCAGCAGCGCCATACGACAGAGCTTGCAGGCATAGCCCATCTCGAAGCTGTGCTGGGCGAAGTTGCTCACCGCCACAAAGGCCATATACACCAGCACCTCCGGCACCAGCCAACGGGACTGCACCGCGAAATCGCCTAAGATCAGCGCGCCCAGCATGCTGAAGGAGTTGCCCAGCACATCCGGGGTATTCAGGGAGGCCAGCTTCAAAACATCGATGATCAGCTCCACCAGCAGCAGCTGCAAAACCAGCGGCACGGCGTACTCCCCCTCCACCAGCAGGAAATCCCAGGGGTGGCGCAGGCCGCCGGGCTCCGTGGCCAGCAGGTACCACAGGGGCGTGATGACCACGTTCAGCAGCATGACGAAAAAGCGGATGATGCGCAGATAGGTGCCCACCAGGGGCGGGAAATAGTAGTCGTTGATCTCCTCGTTGAACCGCAGCAGCGACACCGGCAGCAGCATCACCACGGGGGTGTTGTCGATGAGCACCAGGATGTCCCCCTCCATAACGGAGGCGGTGGCCACGTCCGGCCGCTCGGTATAGCGGACCTTGGGGAAGGGATTATACCACTGCCTGGGGGCGATGGCCTCGGCTATGGTCTCTTGGCTCATGGACACCGACCGGAGATCGATCCGGCGCAGCTTTTCCCGGAGCTGGGAGAGAGTCTTTGCGTCCGCCCGCCCCTCCATATAGCACAGAGCCACGTCGCACTGGGATCGGCCGCCCAGGCGGATCCGCTCCAGTGTCAGGGCCGGATCCCGGATGCGCCGGCGCAGGAGGGCGGCGTTTTCCATGATGCTCTCCACAAAGCCGTCGTGGCTGCCCCGGAGGACCTTGCCGGCGTCCGGCTCCTGCACCGACCGGGTGGGAAAGGTCTTGGCGTCCAGAAGGATGCCCCCGGAAAAGCCGTCTATCACCAGCAGGGTCTTACCCGCGAATACGTCGGTCACCGCCTGCATCCGGTCCTGGCTGGTCTCCGCGTCGCACACGGTGACATACCGGCGCAGCAGCTCGTCCACGCCGGAGATGCCGTCCAGCGTCTCCACCGCCTGCAGCTTTTCCACAGCCCGCTCCAGGAGCATGTCCTTGGCGTAGCCGTTCACCACCCACATTTTGGCCCGGCGGCCGCCTACATACAGCTCCCGGCTCACCATGTCGAAGCTGCGTCCCACGCCCAAAAGGTCATCCAGCTGGGCGCATTTTGTGTCAAAGGGTCGGTTCATATTGCCCCTCCGCTGATTCATACTTTAAAGGCAGTATGCGCAAAAAAAGAACCGGGCATACGCCCGGATAAAAAAATGCAGAGAAAGCGAAGTGAGCAAGTGGCCGCGGTCAAAATTGAGGGCGTCCGCCATAAGGCAGCGCGGAAATTTTGGGCACCGCAACAGGGTCATCGGCCCCTACGGACATTCCGCAAGGAAAACGAAACGGGCGGGGTCACGCCCCGCCCGTTTCGCTTTCAGATGGTCTTTTTCAGATGGTCTTTTCAAAATAGAAGTAGGTCTCGTCCTGACCGCTCTCCCGCATGCAGGAGGAGAGCATTTGATAGGAGGCTTTGTTTTCCCTAAAGCACTTGGCCACCACCCGTCCAAGGCCCAAGCCGTACAGAGCCCAGTCCGCCGCCGCGGCAAAGGCCTCGGTGCCGTAGCCATGGCCCGCATAGGCCGGGACAATGCGGCACCCCAGCTCCATGCCGCCCCGCCAGTCCGGGTTATACAGCACCGCTTCGCCGATAAATTCGTCTCCCAGCCGCACAGCAAAGTTCACGCAGCGGCGCAGGCGGAAATCCTCCCGGGCCACCGAGAGGAAATATTCCTCCATGGGGCTGCCGTCATAGTCCTTGTGCCAGTCGTAGCCCCACAGGCGGTTGCGTTCCTCGTCCAGGCAAAGGGCATTATAGGCCGGCTTGTCCTTTTCTGTCAGGGCATCCAGGGTCAGGCGCTGGGAATGCAGGGTGGGAATTTCCTGCAGGCGGTCCAACTCGCTGCCCACCTCAAAGCACAGCTTGCCCCCCAGGGCCGCCGGGAGATACTGCATTTTGGACGTGCGCAGGCCCTTATCCCGGGCGTCGTCCTCCCGGTTCATCCACTGCACGCTCTCGCCGCAGTGCCGGGCAAACTCCTGCACCATGGTGGGGTACGCCCCGGGGCAGGAATACAGAGCCTTTTCGATATGCACCTGCATGGTGCTGCCGCACTGCTCGCCCATGCTGATGGCCACCAGCCGCCCCTCATGGAGCAGGCCCCCGGCCACGAACCAATCCCCGGACAGGTGCCGCAGCATCTCCTTGGCCAGGCGCAGCTCATTCTGGGCAACGGCACTCTCCTTGGAAAACTCCGCTCCATAGTCCTGCCAGAACCGCTCCAGCAGGGGCTCGTCCGCCGCCGTCAGGGGCACATATTCCGCATCGGGATAGAGCTTGCGGAACTTGTGGATGTGGTTGCGCTGGCCGCTGTAATGCCGGCCGGCAAACTCGGCCAGATCCTCCCGGCGGTAGATATAGTCCTTCCAGGGCCGCTCATTGATGAGCCGCACTACCGGGTAGCGCAGAAACAGCCGTCCGGCCTCCCCCTCCGGCACCACGGAGACCACCGGGCGCACCCCCTGCTCCGTGCAGTATTTCTCGATGAGGGTCAGAGCCGCGTCCACATCCCCCTCCGGCCCGGGCACAGGGAAATCAAACTGATAGCGGCCGTCAATCTGATTGCGTACGATGAGGCAATTTGCCGCCTCACAGAAGGCCGGGTGCAGCACACTCCCCCACATGAGCTTCACGCCCACAGAGTATTCGCACAGGCGATAGTTACAATTTATATAATAGGGTCTCAGTTTTTCCGCGTTCTGCGGCGTAACAGGTTCAAAAATCATATCAAATGCTCTCCAGAATTTCTTTTGTCTCCGATATAAACCGCCGGGCCATGGGCCGCAGCTCCTTCTTGGACCGCACCGCGATGCCCAGCTCCCGCACTGCCGGCGGATCCATGGGCACCGCCACCACGTTGTCCCGGCGGCCCTTGAGCACCAGCTCGGACAGGATGCTGGCGCCCAGGCCATGCTCCACCATAGAAATGATGACGCTGTCGCTGACATGGGTCTCGCGGATATTGGGCTTTACATCCCCCAGGGCGTGCATGATGTCCAGATGGAAGCCCGGGGACGGCATGAGGAAGTCCATTCCCTGCAGGGAATGCACATCCAGGCTCTCCCGGCCCTGCATATCATAGTCCGGCGGCAGGATCACCAGCAGCGGGTCGTTGCGCAGCGGCGTCCAGTCCAGGGCAAACCACTCCTGCCAGGAGGCAAAGCACATGTCCGCCTTATCCTCCTGCACCCAGCGGTATACCTCCTCCACGCTGCCCATCTGCACATCCACCGCCACATCCGGGTGGTTGTCCCGGAAGCGCTGGATGATCTCCGGCAGCCAGTGCATGGCAATGCTGGCGTAGGAAGCCACGCGGATGGTCTCCTCCCGGCGGGTGTTGATGAGGCGGATCTCCCGCTCCAGAGCCTCATCCGCCCGGAGCAGATCCTGTATCATGGGAAAGACCCGCTGCCCGGCGGCGCTGAGCCGGATCCCCGTGCGGCTGCGCACCAGCAGGGGAAAGCCGATGTCCTTTTCCAGGCTGTTCATCATGTGCGTCAGGCCCGACTGGGTATAGCCCAGCACCTCCGCCGCCCGGGTGAAGCTGCCGGTCTGCACCGCCGTGGCCAATGCTTCCAGTTTCTTGGTGTCCATACGCCGCCCTCCTGACCATGAAGCTATGTCATATCTTATGTTATACCCCTTTTCTACAGGAATTGCAATGACTTTTGCAACACTTTCCATTTAATCATGACATATACTAATGCAAAAATGAATACTTGTCGCTTTACAAATACCCACCGCCGAGGTATAGTATGACCATAGTGATTCTCAAACATGAATTGCTTTTCCTTTCTATCCTCAAACCTATAAAGGCCGCCTTTTATAAGGCGGCCTTTATAGGTTTTATTTTTGGAGGGCGTAGTGCGGCACAAGCCGGGCCGTCGGGGACGCCGGCCCCTACGAAATGGTTTGTAGGGCAGGGCCCATGTGCCCTGCCGGGAGCATGCCGGTCATCACGCGGCGGGGTGAGGGCACCCCGCCCTACGGAAGCGGAACATGAAGTGCATAGGATCGGTTTTTATGCGCCCGCCTGAGTTCGTGAAAAAATTGTCTTGCTTTTTCCCGCCGTATGGGGTACAATGCCTTCGGCGTGTGCCAAACGCACGCCAAAAAAATATGCGCTGCATCCGGGTCGGCCGGAGCGGCAGCAGGAGGTTTGAAAAGTGAATCAGAAGACAAAGAACATGGTGGGCGCAGGTGTGTTCACCGCCATCGTCCTGGTACTGCAATTTTTGGGCGGTACCTTCCAAATCGGGGGGCTGAACATCAACGTGTCCCTGGTGCCCATTGTGGTGGGTGCCGCGGTGTACGGCTGGAAAGTAGGCGCATGGCTGGGCCTGATGTCCGGCGCGGTGATCCTCATTGCCGGGCAGGCGGCGGCCTTCCTGGCGGTCAATCCCCTGGGCACCATTGTGACGGTCCTGGTGAAAGGTACGCTGTGCGGCCTTATTGCCGGACTTGTGTACACGGCCTTGAGCAAGAAAAGCCGGTGGGCGGCTATCATCCTGGCCGCCATCGTCTGCCCTGTGGTGAACACAGGCGTGTTCCTGCTGGGCTGCCTGGTATTCTTTATGGACACCCTCAGCGGCTGGGCCGCAGGTCTGGGCTATGAAAACGCCGGGACATACATGATCCTGGGCCTGGCGGGCACCAATTTCCTGCTGGAGATCGGCGTGAACGTGGTGCTGGCCCCGGTGATCTCCCGGCTCATCACCATCGGCAAGAAGAAGTAAGGCGGTGGAGAACATGCTGCTGACCGTTGATATAGGCAACTCCAACATTGTTTTCGGCCTGCCGGAGGGCGAGGGCCGGGGGCGCAGGCTTTACCGCCTGGGCACCGTGCCGGAGCGCCCGGCGGAGGAATACTTCACCCTGGCGGCGAATCTGTTCGCCCGGGAAAATGTGGACCTGTCCCAGGTGGACGGGGCGGTCATCTGCTCCGTGGTGCCGGTTTTGGTGCCAGTCCTGTCCCAGGTGGTGCAGCAGCTGACGGGCCTTGCGCCCTATGTCATCACCCCCCGCTCCGAAAGTGGCCTGACCCTGGCCATCCCGGAGGCGGACACCCTGGGCAACGACATCCTGGCCGGCGATGCCGCCGCGGCGGCGGAGTATCCCCTGCCTGCCATCATCTTTGACATGGGCACCGCCACCACGGTGACGGTGGTGGATCAGGACCGGCGGTACATCGGCGGGGCCATCCTGGCCGGGGTGCGGCTGGGGATCAACGCCCTGTTTGCGGGCACGGCACAGCTGCCGTCGGTGCCTATCCAGGCGCCGAAGCAGGCCATCTGCGGCACAGCGCTGGAATCCATTCAGAGCGGCGCGGTGTTCGGCGCGGCGGCCATGATGGACGGCCTGGCGGACCGGTTCGAGGCGGAGCTGGGGCAGAAATGCACGCTCCTGGCCACCGGCGGCCTGGCGGGCTGCATCGTCCCCCACTGCCGCAGGGATTTCATCTATGATGAGAGCCTGCTGCTGCGGGGCATGGAGCGGATCTACCGGCTGAACTGCGAAAAATAAGAAGTAAAACACGCTCTCCCAGCAGCCGCTGGGAGAGCGTGTTTTGTTGCGTTCTGTCGGTTTTTGAGGCCGCCGCTCAGGCTACTTCCCCCACCACAGCTCCGGGCACAGCCACATAAAAAATGCGGCAAATGGGATACTGCCAAGGAGCATTATGGATTCGTCGCCATCCGCCAGCCGCCCCAGCACAGCAAGTCCGGCCAGCGTCACCAGCGCCCCTATGATCTCGCGTTTTTTCCTGGGCAGTTTACGCATAGCATCCCCTCCCCCGTCACGATTATAGCCGAATATTTGGCAATATTCAACAGAGAATATTCCCTGTATGCTACCATACAGGGAGGCGAAACCCATGATCGTATTTGACCCGCTGTGGGACACCATGAAGCGTAAAAATATCAGCCAATACGCGCTGATCAAGGAGCACGGCGTCAGCACCGGCACCCTGGATGCCCTGCGGAAAAACCGCAGCGTGACGCTGCACACCGTCAACGAGCTCTGCCGCATTCTGCAGTGCGATGTATCTGACATCATCCGCTACATACCGGAGGATGAAAGCTAAAAACATAAAAAGAGACGGCCGGAGGCGCTGATCAGCGCCCAGCCGTTTCTTTTTGCTGTTCAATCGTTTTTCTGCCGACGCTCGGCGGCGGCTTGGGTAATAGCCGAGGCCAGGAGGAGAGCTGTGTAGAGCAGGTAGCGCAGCCAGCAGGCAATTTGGTAAAGCGCTGCTATGCGGAGAGAACTGGCAGCCATAGCGGCGCAGCTCAGGCACATGACAACTGCCGCCAGCAGGAGGAGTATCTTCGCGCGGGTGCACAGCAGGTCAGGCTTCTTCCGGAGGGCTACTGCCCACAGGATGATCAACAGGCCCGTTACACAGATCCACACGATGAAGCCGCGTCCGATCAACAGCGGCAAATACTCACACGCGGACAGCAGCAGAAACGTGAGCAGGAACAATGATTTCTGCAATGAATGTCTCCACTCCGTCTGCCAAGCCTCTCCAATGCCCATGGCCTTGACCGTGGCAAGGTGGTAGCGCTGGAGCAGGAGGCCTACTACGACAAGCAGTACCGCGATCAGCTCCAGGGGCAAAAACAGAACGCTTCCGGAGCGGCTGCTCTCATTGTAAAACAGGAGCAGCACGATCTGGTAAAGGACCATAAGTATCTCCCACACGGCCAGGGCGGTGGCGGGGAGACAGCACAGATTCATCACCAGCCCGCTGCGGCGGAGGAGATACAGCTCCGCCTCCCGGCAGTGGGCTTGAGCGGTGGGCGAAGGGTCACGGTCCAGCCGCTGGCCGGCCAGAATCTCGTCCACCGTGACGCCGTAGAGCTCCGCCAGGGCGGGCAGGACGGTTATATCCGGCAGGCCGCCTCCCGTTTCCCTTAGTTAAAGATATTGTTGGGTATCTCAAGATGTGTCATTCGATTTTGCCGATAAAGCGGTAGAAGATTTCTACCTCCTGTTCCCGGCTTCCGTCCT
>CAMBKF010000013.1 GCA_945868085.1 uncultured Oscillibacter sp. | reverse complement strand
TGGAGATCGCCGACAAGGAGTTCATCGTCCTGGTCGGCCCCTCCGGCTGCGGCAAATCCACCACCCTGCGCATGATCGCCGGTCTGGAGGAGATCAGCGACGGTGAGCTGTACATCGGCGACAAGCTCATGAACGATGTGGAGCCCAAGGACCGGGATATTGCCATGGTCTTTCAGAACTACGCCCTGTATCCCCACATGACGGTATATGAAAATATGGCCTTCTCCTTGAAGCTGAAGAAGACCCCCAAGGACGAGATCGACCGGAAGGTCCGGGAGGCCGCCGAGATCCTGGACATCACCCAGTATCTCGACCGCAAGCCCAAGGCCCTCTCCGGCGGCCAGCGGCAGCGTGTGGCCATCGGCCGGGCCATCGTCCGCAACCCCCAGGTCATGCTGATGGACGAGCCGCTATCCAACCTGGACGCCAAGCTGCGCAATGAGATGCGCGCGGAGATCATCAAGCTGCGCCAGCGCATCAACACTACCTTTATCTATGTCACCCACGACCAGACCGAGGCCATGACCCTGGGCGACCGCATCGTTATCATGAAGGACGGCTTCATCCAGCAGATCGGCACCCCCCAGGAGGTGTTTGACCACCCCGCCAACCTCTTTGTGGCCGGCTTCATCGGCACGCCGCAGATGAACCTGTTTGACGCGCAGCTGGTGAAAAACGGCGAGAAGTACGCCGTGGTCATGGACGGCGTTACCGTGGAGCTCAGCGATGAGAAGCAGGAGCGTCTGCGCGCCCACGACGTGCAGCCCCAGGATATCACCCTGGGCGTCCGGCCCGACCATCTGATGCTCTGCGCCGACGGCATCAAGGGTCAGGTGGATGTCAGCGAGCTCATGGGCTCCAGCGTGCATCTCCATGTCACCGCCGGGGGCAAGGACGTCATTGTCATCGTGCCCACCAACGGCGCGGCGACGCACTTCCCCATGGGCAGCGAGGTGAACCTCATCTTCGGCGGCAACGTGGCCCATGTATTCAGCAAGGAAACCGGTAAGAACCTGGAGTGGTAAGCATGCGGCAGTATATCGGCATTGACCTGGGCGGCACCAACATAAAGGGCGCCCTGGTCAGCGAAACAGGTGAAATCCTGAAGCAGCGCTCCGTCCCTACCCACGCCGAAGCGGGAGCCGAAGCGGTGACAAAGGCCATTGCCGCCATGATCTGCCAGCTGGCGGAGGGAGAATCCGTCAGCGGCGTGGGCATGGGCTGTCCCGGCACGGTGGATGACCGGGAGGGCACGGTGGTCTACGCCTGCAATCTCGGATGGATACACTACGATGTGCGCACCGCCCTGCGGGAGCTGACAGGCTACAGCGTAAGGCTTGTGAACGACGCCAACGCCGCCGCATTGGCGGAGGCTGCGGCAGGGGCCGCCAAGGGCGCCCAAAGCGCTGTGGTGGTCACCCTGGGCACCGGCGTGGGCGGCGGTGTGGTGCTGGATGGTAGGCTGCTCACCGGGTACACCGGCGCCGCCAGCGAGCTGGGACACATGACCATTGTGTCGGGCGGAGAACCCTGCGCCTGCGGGCAAAGGGGCTGCTTTGAAACCTACGCCTCGGCCACGGCGCTTATCCGCATGACAAAGGAGGCCATGGCGCAGCATCCGGAGAGTGCCCTGCACCGGATCGCCGCCGAAAACGGCGGTGTAGACGGACGCACGGCATTCTTGGCCAAGCAGCTGGGCGACGCGGCAGGCAGCGAAGTGATCCGGCAGTATATCCACTATCTTGCCATTGGCGTCGGCAACATCGTCAATATCTTCTTTCCGGAGGTAATAGCGCTGTCCGGCGGCATAGCCAACCAGGGCGAGAACCTGCTCGCCCCTCTGCGGGAGGAGGTCGCGCAGAGGGAGTACGGCGCGGCGTACTCCAAAAAACACCCCCGCCTCCTCTGCTGCACCCTGGGCAATGACGCCGGCGTCATCGGCGCAGCCCTGTTCGCAAAGGACTGATCGAAAATTAAAAACAGGCACACTCTGCGGTATAAACGCAGGGTGTGCCTGTTTTTTGGCTTATTCTATTGCGGAGACGGCGCTCCGTGTTCCTGTTACAGGGCCGTTCCCTTCTTGGGAACGAAAAAGCGGCTCATGTCCACGCCTTCCAGCGTCAGCAGCTTCACCTTTCGGTCAATGCCGCCGCCGTATCCGGTAAGGCTGCCGCCGGTACCCACCACCCGGTGGCACGGGATCATCAGGGAAATGGGATTGTGTCCCACGGCGCCGCCCACCGCCTGGGCGGACATCCGCTCCACCCCCTGCTGCCGGGCCGCTTCCGCGGCGATCTCGCCGTAGGTCATGGTCTGCCCATAGGGGATGGTCAGCATAATGTCGCAGATGCGCTTGCGAAAGGGCGTGGAGTCATAGCGCATAGGCGGCAGGAAGTCCGGCTCCCGCCCGGAGAAGTAAATGTCCAGCCAGCGCTTTGCCTCCCGGAGCAGCGGGTGTTCCCCCCGCCGGGTCTCCGGAGGCAGGACATTGCCGTAGTGCCTTTGCCCATTGAACCACAGACCGATGACCGCGTCCTCATCGCAGGCCAGGGTGATCGTGCCCAAGGGGGACGGATATTCGGTGGTATAAGTCATCATACACTCTCCTTTTCCGCGTCCGCAAGCTTCTCAAGCTTTGCTATATTGTACCACAGGCGATTGCGTGTGGCAAGGCGGGAAGGAATCTTATTCGGCTAAAAGAAGAGACACAATTTTTGTGTCTCTTCTTTTTTGTATGCCCGACCGGGTCCGAACCAGCGGACTTTGGAGTCAACAATATAAGACCGTCAAGCCGAAATCGCTACGGCACAGCCAGAAACATAGCTAAGGCACATACGAGCTGCCGGCCCAAAACAGGCAATATTTTGATCCCCTCTATGTAGGAAATCGGCTTTCTGCATAAGGGGATATCCTCTCGCTATTGTTGCCCGACAGGTTAATATAAGCACTCCTTCAAATACCAATATTCATTTTTTATCTCTGAAATTATCAATATATTAGCGGCTGTTTTCACAGAATTTTCAGGAATGCGCCGCAGCATTGACTTTGATTTTTCAATTCTTATACTGAAATTCAGATAGGAAAAACCGCCGTATATTGCAGCGATTTTTTCCGAAAATATCGGCCGTAATTTATATGAATTCAGGTGCCGGACGCCGGAAATCACTGATGAATTGGAGGAGCAAGCAATGGGCAAAAAAACAGAATTTTTGTACATGTCCGAGCCGGACTGCATCGCGGCGGGTGTGCTGGATACCGCGCACTGCGTGAACAATGCAGAGGAGGTCTTTAAACTTCTGGCACAGGGTGACTATCTGATGGGGGGCAGCAGCCATAACAGCCACGGGATGTATATTGTATTTCCGGAAACATCCCCCTTCCCCAACATGCCGGTAGCCGGCCCTGACCGGCGCTTTGTTGCTATGCCGGCATATTTGGGCGGCAGGTTTGATATTTGCGGGCAGAAGTGGTATGGATCCAACGCCGCCAACAAAAAGCACGGTTTGCCCCGCTCGGTCCTGATGCTGACGCTGAACAACAAGGAGACCGGCGAGCCGCTGTGCTATATGAGTGCCAACCTGATCTCTGCGGCCCGCACCGGCGCTGTGCCTGCCGTCGGCGCCCGGTATCTGGCCCGCAAGGGGGCGGAAACACTGTCGTGTATCGGCTGCGGCGCCATTGGAAAAGCCTGCATGGAGGCCATTGTCGGGGAGATGCCGAACCTCAAAACCGTGATCTGCCACAACCACTCCCCGCAGCGGGCGGAGAGTATGGCGGCGTATATCCGGGATAAGCTGGGTATTCATGCCGTGGCAGAGCCGGATCTGGAGACTGCTGTACGGGCGGCGGATGTGATCTCCGTGGCAGTGTCGCGGACGGCTCCATTACATCTGAAACGGGAATGGGTACGTCCCGGATGCACCATTCTGGCCTCCGGTCCGCTCCAGTGCGACGAATCCCTCTGGATGGATATGGACATCGTCTATGACCATATTGGTCTGCACCATGCGTATGTGCAGGAAGCCATTGATTCCGGCGACAAGGACAAAGGGTATGCCGGCGTTATCGGCGGGCCGATCTATCATCTGATCGACGCCGGAAAGAAGCCTCCGCTGGACGATTCCCTGTCGATCGGGAAGATGATCCTGGGGCAGCAGCCAGCGCGCACCTCCGAAAATCAGATTCTTTGTTTTATCGCCTGCGGTATGGCGGTTTTTGATCTGGGACTTGGATATGACTTATACCACACGGCTCTGGAAAAGGGCATCGGTCAAAAGTTGCTGCTCTGGGAGAGTCCTGCCCAGTGCGAAGATGAGTAGTAGAAGGGAGAGTATCATGTATCAGAAAATCAAAAATGCAGATGAGCTGCTGCGGCATGGCGATGTGGAGAGCCGCCGGATCGTTTTGGATATTACGGAACAGACTCTACGCCATCTGGATGCCTATGAGAGGATCAAGAGTATTACCCATATGGAAGGGGATGTGCTTTGCATCGGCAGCAAACGCTGGGATCTCAGCCAAAAACGCCATGTCTACTTGCTGGGAGCCGGAAAGGCGTGTAATCACATGGCCAGAGCTGTGGACGAGATCCTGGGAGATCACCTGACAAAGGGGATCGCCATTGTAAAAATCAAAGAACCCATCGATGTCTTCCTGCACACGGAGATCTATGTGGGAGGCCATCCCCTTCCTAACGAGACGGGACTGCTGGCCTGTAAAGAAATTCTCAAGCTGGTAGACAACGCCACGGAAGATGACCTGTTTATCGGCGTTGTCAGCGGCGGCAGTTCCGCGCTGATGAGCTGCCCGGTAGAGGGCATCTCATTGCAGGATGAGATCGATACTACGGACATAATGCTGAAATCCGGTGCCAGCATCTTTGAGATCAACGCTATCCGCCGCCATATTTCTCAATTCAACGGCGGTATGCTTGCCAAGCGAATCGCGGGACGTGGAGCAGAGCTGATTGCCAACATCGCCCGGATAGCAAATGTCGGCATGGCAAAACATACAGCGTCTATGAACTCTGCGAAGCACTGGAGGTTGCCCGAGGCACTTTCTACAACTATATCTTTCGCCGGGCTGACCATAGCAAGCGTGATCAGGAACAGGTGCAGCTCATGCGGCTCGTGCAGCATGTATTCGATGACAGCGCTCAGCGCTTCGGCGCTGAAAAGATTCGCATCACGCTGGCCGAGAGCGGTGTCCGGGTCAGCGCCAAACGCATCGCGGCGATCATGCAGGAGCTGGATCTGCACAGCATCCGCCCCGACGCCAAGAAGCAATACAAAAAACGTCAGCAGTATAGAAAGCAAAACTTGTTGAATCAACAGTTCACCGCAGACCGCCCCGATCAAATCTGGGTCAGTGACATTACGTATTTCAAGGTCAACGACTACTGGGTCTACTTTTGCGTCATCCTGGATCTGTTCTCCCGCAAGGTCGTCGGCTATCGGGTATCCCACAACGCAAGCACGAACCTGGTCACCAGCACTTTCCGAACCGCTTTTCGGCAACGCGGCGATCCCAGCGGCCTCACTTTTCACAGCGACCGCGGAAAACAGTACACCTCGGCTGCATTTACAGCGCTTCTGCAAAAATGCGGCGTGAAGCAATCCTTTTCCGCTACGGCACGGCCGCACGACAATGCGGTTGCCGAATCATTCTTTGCTTCCTTCAAAAAAGAGGAGGCGTACCGCAGAGAGTACACCTCAGAGCAAAGCTACCGCAAAAGTGTGGAGCGGTATATCCAATTTTACAATGAGCTTCGTCCTCATCGGACCCTGAAATACAAGACACCAACGGCATTTGAGGAAGCTTATTGGGCCGGTTTATGAAAAAGCTGTGTTCAAATAACGACCTTACATAAAAATATTAGTTTCGCATTTTGAGAGTTTTGGAGCAAATAAAGGAACGCGGCAAAAAGAAAAAGCCTTGATCTTTCAAGGCTTTCAAGATATGAAGAGACCCGCTTTTCGATAAAAATGTTCGAAAAGCGGGTCTCATTCATATGGTCCGAGTGTCGAGATTCGAACTCGAGGCCTCTTGAACCCCATTCAAGCGCGATACCAAACTTCGCCACACCCGGATATTCTGTTTTTGCGTCTTCGGAATCGAATCAGCTTGTTTATAATACCACCGGGCGCGGCAAATGTCAACATATTTTTTCAGAAAAAACCATCTTTTCTTCTTTTGTTTTTTATTGACAAAACTATCCCCCTATGGTAAAATAATTCTTGCGTTTGGGTTGAGCGTACTTTCACACACGGAGAGATGGCTGAGTGGTCGAAAGCACCGGTCTTGAAAACCGGCGATGTGAAAGCATCCGTGGGTTCGAATCCCACTCTCTCCGCCAAACCGCATCATATGGTCCTGCAGAAGTACCCAAGTGGCCGAAGGGGCTCCCCTGCTAAGGGAGTAGGCGGCTTAAAAACCCGCGCGAGGGTTCGACTCCCTCCTTCTGCGCCAAATAGGAAAGCCTTGAAATTGCCGAAAAGCAGTTTCAAGGCTTTTTCCTATATATTTAATCATGATCCGCTGCCGCGTAGTTCAGGCCCCCTATCGCCTCAGGTTCCCCTGCGGCCGGATCCCAGCCCGCAGCCTTTCCACGCCCAGGGTCAATTCCCCTTTTGTCAGCCCGGCATAGCGCAAGATCAGCTCGTTGGTCCGTCCCCCCTGCCGCTCTACCGGGGCCGCATACACACCGCAGCGAAGCAGCTCCCGAATTTTTTCATCCGTAAATTGCACGCCGTCAAAGGCAGCGATCAGGTTCATGCCCGACGCGCCGCCGCTGATGGAAACACCGCTGCCAAATTGCTCCCGCAGGCAGGCTATCAGATGATCCCGCCGGGCTTGATACTCCCTTTTCATCCGGCGGACATGCTTCTCCAGTGTGCCGTCGGATAAGAAGCTCGCCAGCGCCAGCTGGTAAACCGGGTTCGTATGGTGGTCGGACAGTCGTTTGTGCTCGCACAGGCTCGGCAGCAGCTCCGGCGGCGCAATCATGTACCCCAGCCGCACAGACGGATACAGCACCTTACTGAATGTACCCACAGAAATGACCCGCTCCGGTGCCAGCTCAAGCAGCGAGGCAGCCGGCGGAACATCATAATTGAACTCGCACTCAAAATTGTCCTCTAAAACGTATGCATCGGCCTGCTCGGCAAACTCTATCAGCGCCAGGCGGCGCTTCATGGGCATGACAGCCCCGGCGGGAAACTGCCGGGCCGGCGAAACCACCATGAGCGCCGGTTTCCCATCCGCCGGAAAATTCGCCGCATCCATACCCAGCTCATCCACCGGAAAGGCCCGGATACGCTCCGTATGGTATGCCAGCAGCTGCCGCAGCAGAGCGGGCGCAGGATCCTCCATCCACGCCTCCCCTCCCTGCCCCAGCAGGCATTCCGCTGCCAGGGAAATGGCCTGTTTTGCGCCGCTGGTAATGAGCATCTGCTCGGGTACACAGCAGATCCCCCGGTTTTTCTGCAGATAGCCGCACAGGGCCTGCCGCAGCTCCGGGCGGCCCTGGGGCGTGTCATACCCCAGGGCGGCAACGGGAATATCCAGCATGGCGGCGGAAACCGCCTTGTTCCATTTCGCCCGGGGGAACAGCTCCAGCGCCGGCTGCCCGTTATCGAAGTTGATCACTCCCTCCGGGATCACCAGGTCAAACAGCGCCGAGGCCTGCCTCTGCCCCACCGGTGGGCGGGCGGTACGCCGTTTCATTCCCTCCTCCACATAGAACCCCGATCCCATTGCGCTGCGCAGCACACCGTCTGCCACAAGGAGGTCGTAAGCGGCCAGCACCGTGTTCTTGGAGACCCCCAGTTCGCGGCTCAGCTCCCGGTAAGGCGGCAGCGCTTCCCCGGCGGCCAGCTCTCCCCGCAGGATCTTCTGCCGGACGGCATAGTAGATCTGCTTGGTATAGGTTCGTTTGGCCGATCGGTCCAGTGAAATGTAAAGCATGTTGGCGCCTCCCAATTGACCCAGTAAATTTATATCAAAATTGCATCTTTTATTTGTTCAATAATGTGGTGTAATAGTACCATAAAAATTGGCTCCGCACAAGAGCAAAGGAGATGCACCCATGAAAAAGCCGCTTTATCAGCCCTATGCACTGGCCACGATCTTCTGCTGGTCCCTGGCGTTCGTGTTCACCCGCATGACTCTGTCATACTTTTCCGCCGCATCCCTGGGTTTTCTGCGATACCTGGTCGCATCGGCGGCGCTGATCGTCATTGCCATCGTCAAAAAGATAAAGCCGCCGAAGCCGGCGGACTGGCCGCTGTTTTTTATCAGCGGATTTTTCGGATTTTTCCTGTATATGATCGTGTTCAATAAGGGTCTGTCCTCCGTTCCGGCGTCCACAGCCAGCGTGGTCAACGCCACCGTCCCGGTGGTCACAGCTCTCATCGCCGGCGTGGTGTATCGGGAAAAGGTCCGGGGCTTCCAGTGGGTCGCCGTTGTCATTGAGCTCATCGGCGTGGCAGTGCTCACGGTAATGAGCGGCGGTCTGACCCAAAGCGGCGGCCTGGTCTGGCTGTTCCTGGCGGCGCTGTCCCTGAGCACCTATAATATCCTGCAGCGAAAGCTGACAAAGAAATATACCGCCATGCAGGCTTCCACCTACAGTATTTTCGCCGGGACCCTTATGCTGGCGTTCTTCTCCCCCACGGCATTCCGGGAATTGGCCGCCGCTCCCGCGGCGCAGTATATCTATGTGGCCCTGCTGGGCGTGTTCCCCAGCGCCATCGCCTATGTTTCCTGGTCTGTGGCGTTCTCCAAGGCAGAGCGCACCTCCCAGGTCAGCAATTTCACCGTGCTGACCCTGTTTTTCACCAGCCTGCTGGGCATCCTGATCCTGGGCGAAACGCCCAATGCCGCCACACTGGTGGGCGGCGGCATCACCCTGGCAGGCGTACTGCTGTTCAACTACGGCGCCGCGTGGCTCGGAAAGCGCCGCCGGGCGGCAAGCATCCGCTAAACGCACAAACAGGAGCCCTGACCGCGCCATGCGGTCAGGGCTCCTGTTCTTTTTATTCCGCCCAGGTAAGTGCCGGATTATGCATGCTGTAGAGATACCTCTGCGCGTCCCCATCCTGGCCGTACAGTCCGCAGAATATGCCCCGGGCATACTCCAGGCCCTTCTCGGAGTAGATCTCCACCAGGGTCACCCCATCGGACAGCCCCGGGTCTTTCCAGGCAATGGCCAGCTTGCCGTCCTGCAGCGCCATGGACATGGACTCAAAATCATACCTCGAGTCCCAGTCGACAGGATTGTACCGGTCCATGAGCGCGTCCCTGTCTACCTCCTCGTCCTCCCAGCCATAGCGTATGCCGTCCAGGGCAGCCATGGAATACAGGTCCGGCATATAGCAGGTAAATACCTTCTCCAGGCCGCTCTCGCCATCCTGCAGCACCGTCAGCTGCTTGCCAACGGCCACGGCATAGAACCCTATTTCCCTGTTCACCTGCATGATGTCTTTATAGGTCCACTGATTCACGACCTCTTCGCCGCTCGGGTAGTAGTAGTAGCGCTCCTCCCACTGGTGTTCGCTCAGCTCTCCCTCTATGGGGAGGGTCTGCAGCAGGGTAAAATCATCGCCCCGGAGCACCTGCAGTGTCATCTGCCCGTCCTCCTCAAAAAACAGCAGCAGCTTATCCCCGTCGGGACTGGCGGACAGCTTCGTCACATGCTGCTTTTCGATGTCCAGCGGATACACCAGGTCCAGCCGCCTTTGGGATTTCTCGTCTCTGACCAGCCACAGGCCGTAGCCCTCCGGCGCCCAATCGGCCTGGGGATGCGCATCGGCTTCAAATCCGGCCGTCACCACCGTCCCGCCGGTCACCGCCACAGCCATGGAGGAAAATCCTCGTTCGGTCTGGTATTCCCCGTTCACATAGTACCGCAGCCCCTCGTCCGTGCTGCAGGCAGAGATCGTAACGCTGTCACCCGGGTCCACCGGGATCTGCAGCACCGGGAACTCCCTGTACTCGCCGTTTTCCTTCACATCCTGGGATGTAAGCATGCCGTTTGAGCCCCCATAGCTCAGGCACATTTCGTAGCTCTGGGCAAAATCCGCCAAATTGACCGTCACCTCATCCCCCGCGCTCTGTATATGCTGGCGCAGATATGCCAGCAGCTCCGGCGTTTCCGGGAGCAGGCGGCAGATGGTGTAGGGGGCAGACGCACCGATAGGGTCCCACTGATAGTCGATCTTCTGCCCGTAAGTGGTCTTTGTCACCCGGCTCTCCGTGCCCAGGTCATGCTCCGTGGTCCACAGCACCCGGTTATGGAGCAGGTCGTACTCCGTCATGTGCAGCCCCTGGGCCACGGATTCATCCCCCCGGGCCACGATGTTGGTAAACTCCACCTGCACCTGCACCCGGCACATCCAGACTGTCACCACGGTAAAGCCGCCCAACGACAGCAGAAACAGCACCAGCGTCATGGCAATGGCTCGCTTCATGTCTCTCCCTCCTCCGTCAGATCCCGGATGGTCTTTTGGATCCGGTCGCCCCGGTAGTCATAGGTCCGTTTGATGCAGCTCATCAGATCCTCCCCGGCGTACTCCAGCTCGTCGACGGTGTGGTCGCCCACGATCCGTCCCTCCCGCAGCAGCACCGCCCGGGAGATGAAATCCTTCACCTCCTCCAGCAGATGGGTGGACAGGATCACCGTCTCCTGCTCCGTGAGGATGCCCAGCAGCACCTTGTAAAAGTCCTCCCGGTTGAAGATGTCGTTGCCGGCGAAGGGCTCATCCATGAGGATGTAGTCCGCCCCCTGGGACAGGGCCAGCACCACCTCAAACTGGTTCTGCATGCCCACGGAATAGCTCCGCAGCGCCTTGTCCATGGGCAGGCTGAAAAAGTCCATCAGCGCCGCAAAGCGCTTGTCGTTGAACCGGGGAAAATGCTCCCCGTAGAACTCCCGGTGCGCCTTGGGCGAGAGCCGGGGGAAGAAGCTGTGCTCGCAGGTGGCAAAGCTGAGCCGGGCGATGTTGCCGCAGCCGATGGCCTCCCCGTCCAGGGTCACCTCCCCCTTGTGGCTTATGAGGCCCAGGATGCACTTCATCAGCGTGGTCTTGCCCGCGCCGTTTTCGCCGAACAGGCCCACGATCTGCCCCGGCGCAAAGGCCACGGATACATCCTGCAGGGCGGTTTTCTTTCCATATACTTTTGTGATGTTTTTCAGTTCCAGCATGGTCTGTCCCTCCTCAACTAAACCGCAGGCAGCTCTCCGGCGTTATGAACCGCCAAATGATGTAATACACGCCCAGCAGCGCCGCGCACAGCATAGCGCCATACACAAAATATCTCGCCGGCGCCCGCAGCACGTAGTTCAGAAGCGGTTTCCTTCCCTCCGGCAGCCGGCGCATGAGATACAGGCTCCGGCTCCCCCGGCTGAAGCTGCCGTACAGCAGCACCGCCCACACGGCGGCAATGAACGCGAAGTATACCAGCAGCCACAGGGCGCAGCCCTCATAGTCCGTAAAGGGCGCGATCCTCGCCCAGGGATCAATGACTTTCTTCCTCGTCACGCTGTCATAGGTGAACAGCGCTTGATAATCCCGGGAATACTTGGTGGCAAACCAGAGCATAGAGCCCGTCAGGCCGCCGATGAACGCGCCGTTGAGGCTGGATAAAGTGCTGCCCGGGTCCACATTAGGCGGCAGCAGGCTCTCAATTCTGCCCCGCATCCAGGAATTCTTCATCCTCGTCGCCTCCCTTCCAGCTGTAGATGGTAAGCCCAATGACAACGGCCTGAGCCACTGTGAGCATAATATGGTACCCCGAATTCTGCACATTCACGCACCAGCCCGCCGCAGTCAGTATCACGGCGATGGCCAGTGCGATGCCGCCGAGCTTCTCCCGCCAGCCCTTCACCGCCACGTCTACGCAGCCCACGGCGCAGGCTGCCAGCGCCACGGCGTGGCTGACCCAGGCCAGGGCATCTCCCGCCGGCAGGAGGTTGTGCAGCAGAGCACTCCCGTAATAGGCCAAAATCAGGCTCTGTGGACCGATGACATGGGTCTCCGACATGCCTTTCGCCCGCAGGTTCATCACCCCAAAGACCACCAGCGCCGCAAAGGCCCAAAAGAGCAGCAGCATCATGAAGTCATACACCACCCACAGCAGGCAGGCGGTGCCTTCCCGCACCTGCAACCGGCGCATGGTGTACCCGGTCTTTGCGCCCTTTCCGCCGCCGCTCCTGGCCAGGAGGAAGCACAATCCGCCCAGACCCAGGGCCAGCGGCACGGCCATCTTACTAGCCTTGGGCAGCTCCGACGGTGCGAGGTCGTCCTCAAAGGTCTGCCTCTCTCCGTATTCATCCACACAGTATTCAGTCACGCTGCCCGTCGTCAGATACAGCAGCACACCCGCCAGGGCCACGGAAACTACGATCACCGCCAGCCCCTTCCAAAAGCTGCTCCGGGCCGCCAGGCCGAATACAGACAAATATCGCTTCATCCTTCTTCCTCCTCGTCATACAGCCGCCGCAGCAGCTCCACGGCCTCCTCTTTTTTAAGGCCCATGCGCTTCATGGCCGCCACCGTCTCCTGCACCTCCGTGTGAAACAGCTCCTGTCGGATGTGCTCCACCTGCTCGGACGACGCCGTAATGTGGCTGCCCGCCCCGGGCCGGGACTGGATCAGCCCCTCCTCCTCCAACTGCCGGTACGCCTTCTGCACCGTGTTGGGATTCACCGCCAGCGTGGCGGAGAGGATCCGCCGGGACGGCAGCTCGTCCCCATTCTGCACAGTGCCCGCCGCAAGCCCCTGCTTCACATGGCGGATCATCTGCAGGTAGATGGGCACCCCCTCTACGCTGTGGAAATTCTCAAATGAGATCATGGCATCCTGGCACCTCCCGTCTAAAATAAAATTGTACTACGCGTATAATACAGTTTCTATCTGTATTATACGCATAGTACAGTTCTCTTGTCAATATGTTATTCAGAAATATTTTACCGCCGCTCCACCAGGGCCACAGCGTGGGCGGCCATGCCGCTGCCATCGCCGGTGAAGCCCAGCCCCTCCTCGGTGGTGGCCTTCACTCCCACCTGTTCGGCGTCAATGCCCAGCGCAGCGGCGATATTCCGTCGCATCTGCGCCCGATAGGGCGCAAGCTTCGGCGCCTGGGCCAGGATGGTGGCATCGATATTCACCACGGTGACGCTCCGCTTTTTAAGCTCTCCGGCCACTCTCTGCAGCAGCACCAGGCTGGAAATGCCGCGAAACTCCTCGCTGCTGTCCGGAAACAGGCAGCCAATGTCCTCCAGCCCCGCCGCGCCCAGCAGGGCGTCCATAACGGCGTGGACCAGCACGTCCGCGTCGGAATGTCCGTCCAGTCCTTTTTCATAGGGGATATCCACCCCGCCCAGAATCAGCTTCCGCCCGGCGGCCAGCCGGTGTACGTCATAGCCGTGGCCGATCCGCAGATTTGTCATGCTCTCCCCTCCCGGTCCTTTAAAATCGCCTCCGCCACAACGAGGTCCAGAGGCCGGGTGATCTTGATGTTCTCCCCGTCTCCGGGCACCAGCTGCACCTGCTTGCCCAGCCGCTCCACGGCGGCGCAGTCGTCGGTGATATTCACCCCGCAGGTAATGGCCGACTGCAGGGCGGCCTTTAAAAGCTCCGCCTGGAACACCTGGGGCGTCTGCACGGCAAACAGGGTCGCCCGATCCGGAGTGGAGCGCACCACGCCGTTTTCGTCCGCCGCCTTGATGGTGTCCGTCACCGGCACCGCCGGGGCCGAGGCATTGGTGGTCTGGGCGCTCTCCGCCACCGCGTCAAACAGCGCCGGGGTGATCAGCGGCCGGGCCCCGTCGTGTACGGCGATGAGCTCCGCCCGGCTGTCCGCCGCCAGGGCGCCCGCCAGCACGGATTCCGGCCGGGTCTCGCCGCCCCGCACCACCTTCACCGGCTTGTGAAGCCCGCACTTTTTGCACAGGTCCGCCAGGGGCATCATCAGGTCCTCCCGGGTCACCAGGATGATCTCGTCCACCCGCTCCGCCGCGTCCACCGCCCGGAGGGTGTGCTCCAGCACCGTTCCCTCTCCCAGGGGCAGAAGAAGTTTGTCCTGTCCCATGCGCTCCGAGCGGCCCGCGGCCACCACCACAGCCGTGCAGAATGCCCGGCCGGGCTTGCGCAGACCCCGAATTTTATCCAAAAGCTTTCCCATGCAGCAGCCTCCTATTTTTAGGAATCCTCAGGCGCCGGGCGGCGCCATAACTTCATCAAGTCTCATCGCCAGTGTACCACAACAGCAGTCCATTTGCAACAAAAGGCTCCCGACCGAAATCGGGAGCCTTTTGTCTTTTCATCAGTCGTATCGCTCATAGAGAGTCCGTGGGCTTTTCCAGCCGATACCTACCTTTCCGTCAAAATAATCATAGAAAACCTGCGTGTTTTCTTGGCTGTCGTCATCCGCCAGCAAACCATATACGCCGTCCCTATTCAAATCAAAGAATCCATATCCATTCGTCAAATAATAGGATGGCATACGCAAAAGAGCTTCGGCAACAGGTTGTCCCAGCCACTCATCCTCCACCTCTCGGTAGAAGAACAGGTCGCCGTTTTCCCCTTTTTTCACAAAGGTCTCCTCAAACCCGAATAGCGGCAGCTCTGTGGGCTTTCCTTCCCCAGCGTACACATATTCTTGGTGGTAGATCTCCGATTTCAGCTCTGTAAATTTTCCCTTATTGGTACGGTCGTCATAGGTAAAATCCGCCTGCATAGTCCGCCAAACAATCCTGTTGCCATCGATCAGATTAGCGGCATCTACATCTTGGCTCCATGTCTCCTCGTAAAACTGCAGCCGCAGAAACTGGCCTTCCCAGGATACCAGCGCCCAGTCATAGTCATTCATATATCCGCGATATGTACGCAGTACCTCAATTTCCGCGTCCTTTACGGTAATAAAATGTTTGTTTTCCTGCCACTTGCGGCTGAGCTCCACACCCAGGACGATAAGCGCCGCCGCCACGACCACCACCAGGGCGGTGATGAGCCGCCGGATGTCCCGCCGCTTCTGCTGCACCGTGTCCTTGGAAATTTCCACCACCGCCTGCACGCTCTCATCGGTCTGCACGGTCTCATCGGTCTGCACGGTCTCGTTCTTCTTTTCTTCTGTCATAGGCTGCTCCCTTTCTTCCGCCGTGGGCACCCGGCAGCGCAGCAGCTCTCCAATGCTGACGGACAGCGCCTCCGCCAGCGGCTCCAGCAGGGTCACATCGGGGTAGCTAAGCCCGCGTTCCCATTTGCTGACGGCCTTGTCCGTCACATGGAGCTTGTCGGCAAGCTGCACCTGGGTCATGCCCAGCTCTTTTCTTTTTCCGGCAATGTATGCGCCGAAGGTCTGTTTGTCCATAGGTGTCACCTCGCCTTCATCATAGCGGTAGAGTTATTATTTGGCAACCGACCGGCGGTAGAGTGTGAAAAAAGGGGCGGACAGTGCCGTCCGCCCCCTGCAAAAAGCCGGTTTATCTTCTGTTGTGGGGATACCAGATCTTCTGCTTCTCCGCCTCCCGGATCAGCTCCTCCCGGAAGTCGGGGTGAGCAATGGAGATGAGCTTTTCCGCCCGTTCCCAGACGCTGAGACCCTTGAGGCACACGCAGCCGTATTCCGTGACCACATACATGGTGTTCACCCGCGTATCCGTGACCACGGACCCGGTCTGGAGGGTGGGCCGAATGCGGGAGGAACGGGTGCCGTCCTTATTCTCGTGGGTAGAGGACAGGCAGATGAAGCTCTTGCCGCCCTTGGACAGATACGCACCCAGGACGAAATCCTGCTGGCCGCCGGCGCCGGAGATCTGCTTGATGCCCGCGGTCTCGCCGTTCACCTGGCCGTACAGGTCCACATCCACGGCGTTGTTGATGGAGATGAAATTATCCAGCTGCGCCACGGTGCGCACATCGTTGGTGTAGCTGATGGGCGCCGCCATGCAGGCGGGGTTGTCATCCAGATAATCGTAGAGCTTTTGGGTGCCGGCGGCAAAGGCGTACACCTGGCGGCCCCGGTCCAGATTCTTTTTCATGCAGGTGACCTTGCCCGCCATGGCCAGGTCCACATAGGCGTCCACATACATCTCCGTATGTACGCCCAGATCCTTCAGGTCGGACTCACACAGCATGGCGCCCACGGTGTTAGGCATGCCGCCGATGCCCAGCTGCAGGCAGGCGCCGTTGGGGATCTGCTCCACAATGAGCTTGGCTACGGCCTTATCCACATCGGTGGCGGGGTTAGAGGGCTGGATGCCCATGGGATCGTTGCGCCCCTCCACGATCATGTCCACCTCGGAGATGTGGATGCAGTTGTCAAATCCGCCCAGACACCGGGGCATGTTCTGGTTGACCTCTACGATGACCACCTTGGACTTCTCGATAACGGCCCGCAGATGAGACGCGGACAGGCCAAAGTTAAAGTAGCCGTGCTTGTCCATAGGCGTCACCTGGAACATGGCCACATCCGGGGGCGTAATATGATCGGTATAATACCGGGGCAGCTCGGAATACCGCATGGGCTCATGGAACCCGGCGCCGCTGGCAATATGGTGCCGCTCCACAGCGCTCATGTGGTGGGAATTGAAAATGATGTGGTGAACGGGATCTTCAATATCAAAAATAGCCGGCTTCCATAGGCTGATGCCGCCGCGGACCTTCACGTCCTCCAGCTCCGGGGCGCGCCGGGCCAGGGCCTCGTCCAGCACCCGGGGATGAATGGCGCAGAAACCGTAGTCCACCCAATCGCCGGACTTGATGACCTTCACTGCTTCATCCGCTGTGGTCAGCTTTTGCCGGTACATTTCCATGTAATCCATACCTTAACTCCTCCTCCAAATCTTCGTGTGCCCTTGGCACCTTTTTTACATTATAGCACCGCGAAAAAACAAAAAACAGTGCCTTTGTGAAAATAATATCATTATTGGAGAATTGCCTAATTTTTATCAATATTTTTTGTCGCAGATTGTACGGGTTTCGCGGGCACGGAACATTCCGGACCGGTGTACACACCGACCCGCAGAGTGCAAAAAAGAAGCCGGGGGCTTTGCGTCCCCGACTTCCCATATGTTTCGGTATTCCTCACCGCAGCCGGCGCAGGGTCTCCGTGACCAGGCGCCAGGTGCGCCGGACAGAGGCGATGTGCATCCGCTCCCGGGGGGTGTGGATCTGGGTCAACTCCGGGCCGATGGAAACCCCATCCAGCCCCGGCAGCTTATCGGCCAGCAAGCCGCACTCCACCCCGGCGTGGATCACCTCCACCGTGGGGGCATGGCCGTACTGCTCCGTAAACACCTCCGTCATCAGTGCGCGCAGGGGCGAGTCCGCCCGATACTCCCAGGCAGGATAGCTGCCGCTGATGGAAAGCTCGCCGCCCAGCAACCCGCTCAGCAGCTCCAGTCGCTGCAGCAGCATGTCCTTTTGGCTGTTCACATTGCTGCGCACGCAGAAGCACGCCCGGACGGAATCGCTGTCCGTGGTAAGAATGCCCAGGTTCAGGGAGGTCTGCACCAGGCCCTCCACCTCCCGACTCATCTCCTGTACGCCATTAGGGGCGCACTGCAGCAGGGCCAGGACCCGGCGGGAAGAATCCGCGTCCAGGGGCAGCGCGTCCGCCTGGCACGGCCCGGCGGCAACGGTCACGTTCCCGTCGCCCACAGCGTATTCCCGGCGGAAGATCCTCTCCATCTCCCGGCAGACGGCCAGGGCCTTTTCTGCGTCCGTCACAGCCACAGCGGCCTCGGCGGAAGCGGGAATGGCGTTGTCCATACCGCCGCCGCTGACGGCCACAATGCGTCCGCCGCCCTCCTGCAAAGCCGCGTACAGGACCCGGCCCAGGAGCACCACGGCGTTGGCCCGTCCCCGGTCGATCTCGATGCCCGAGTGGCCGCCCACCAGGCCGGAGACGGAAATTTTGATGGTCTCCCCCAAGAAATCCTCCCGCTTTACCGGGACAGAAATTTCAGCCCGCGCGCCGCCGGCGCATCCGGCGGTGAACACGCCCTCCACCTCGGAGTCCAGGTTGATGAGCAGGCGGCTTTCAAGCCCCGTCAGATCGATGCCGGACGCGCCCAACATGCCGATCTCCTCGTCCACTGTCAGCACCACTTCCAGGGGCGGGTGGGGAATATCCCGGCTATCCAGCAGAGCCAGTGCCATGGCCACGGCAATGCCGTCGTCCGCGCCCAGGGTCGTCCCCCTGGCGTAGACCGTGTCCCCCTCCGCCGCCAGGTCCAGGCCCTCCCGGGCCATGTCCTTGGGGCAGTCCGGTTCCTTCACGCAGACCATGTCCATGTGCCCCTGGAGCATCACCGCCGGGGCGTTTTCGTACCCCGGCGTGCCGGGTTTTGTGAGGATCACATTGCCCAGGGCGTCCTGCCGCACCGCAAGGCCCCGCCGGCGGCCAAAGGCCGCCAGATAGTCGCTGATAGCCCGGGTGTTGCCGCTGCCGTGAGGGATGCGGCACAGCTCTTCAAACCAGTGAAATACGCTGCGGGGCTCCAATCCTTCCAAAACTGCCATGGGCTTTCCTCTTTTCTTATTGTTTTCCCGTCAAATGCCGGGCCACATACACGCCGCTGGCGGAGGCGTGGGACAGGGAGTGGGTGATGCCGCTGCCGTCGCCGATGACGTACAGGCCCTTGCAGCAGCTCTCCAGGTTCTCGTCCACCGCCACTTCCATGTTGTAGAACTTCACCTCCACGCCGTAGAGCAGGGTGTCGTCGTTGGCGGTGCCGGGGGCGATCTTGTCCAGGGCGTAGATCATCTCAATGATGCCGTCCAGCAGGCGCTTGGGCAGCACCAGACTCAGGTCGCCGGGGGTCGCCTTGAGGGTGGGGGTCACCAGCCCCTCCTCGATGCGCTTCTGGTTGCTGCGCCGGCCCCGGACCAAGTCGCCGAAGCGCTGCACGATGACGCCGCCGCCCAGCATGTTGGACAGGCGGGCGATGCTCTCGCCGTAGCCGTTGCTGTCCTCAAAGGGCTCGGAGAAGTGCTTGGCCACCAGGAGAGCGAAGTTGGTGTTCTCGGTCTTCATGGCGCTGTCTTCATAGCTGTGGCCGTTTACGGTGACGATGCCGTTGGTGTTTTCGTTCACCACGATGCCGTTGGGGTTCATGCAGAAGGTGCGGACATTGTCCTCGAACTTCTCCGTGCGGTAGACGATCTTGCTCTCGTAGAGCTCATCGGTTAGGTCGGAGAATACCACCGCCGGCAGCTCCACCCGCACGCCGATGTCCACGCGGTTGCTCTTGGTGGGAATGTGCATTTCCTTGCACACGGTCTGCATCCACTTGCTGCCGCTGCGGCCCACGGAGACGATGCACTTGTCGCAGTCCATCTCCCCGGCGGCGGAGGTCACCCGGTAGCCGCCCTCCTTCAGCGCCTCCAGATGCTCCACAGGGGTGTCGAAGTAGAAGGTCACCTTATCCTTCAGGTGGTCATAGAGATTCTGCAGGACCACGAAATTGATGTCGGTGCCCAGGTGCCGGACGGAGGCGTCCAGCAGCTTCAGCTTGTGCTGAATGCACAGCTTCTTGAACTGGGTCCCGGCGGTGGAATAGAGCTTGGTGCCCTGGCCGCCATAGCGCATGTTGATGTCGTCCACATAGTGCATCAGCTCCAGGGCCTTGTCCTTGCCGATGTGCTCGTGGAGGGTACCGCCGAAGTCGTTGGTGATGTTGTACTTGCCGTCGGAAAAGGCCCCTGCGCCGCCGAAACCGCTCATGATGGAGCAGCTCTTGCACTTGATGCAGGTCTTGACCTTGTCGCCGTCGATGGGGCAGTGGCGTTTTTCCAGGCTGTGGCCCGCCTCGATAACGGCGATGCACAGCGCCGGATCCTGCTCCGTCAGCTCGTAGGCGGCAAAAATCCCGCCGGGGCCCGCGCCGATGATGATGACATCGTAATTCATATCCGTTCCTCCTTGTGAGCGGTATTACACCGCACAATATCTGCTATAACTTTCACTTATGGCTTTTATTTATCAATAAGCCCGAATTATTATAACAAATATTTTTCAGCTGTCAAGGGGAAAAACAGGGGCCGATGCCCCTGTTCCGCATTATAACTCTTCCCGGGGGCCGGGACGAAGTCCCTGCCCCATAGATTCCAGCCGGATCCTGCCGGCGGAAAGCTCCGTAAGCCGCTGCTGCAGCCGCTGAGCCCCATCCCCGGGCAGAGAAGCCGTAACCATGACCTGGGCGGCATAGGCTATATCGTCCAGAATGCCGTCCACGGCGGCGATCTCCAGCTTCACCCGCTCCAGCATGCTATAGTCGCACTCCAGCTGCACCTGCTCCCACAGCCCCATGGCGGAGACGCCGGCGGCGGCGATGGCGTCCCGGGCAGCCTTGCCGTAGGCCCGGGTCAGCCCTCCGGCCCCCAGCAGGATGCCGCCGAAATACCGGGTGACCACGCAGCACACATTGCCCACGCCCTCCCGCTGGAACACATTGAGCATAGGCTGGCCCGCCGTACCCTGGGGCTCGCCGTCGTCGCTGTAGCGCAGAATGTTGTCGCCGATGATGTAGCACCAGCAGTTGTGCCGTGCGTCGTGGTATTTCTTTTTGGCGGCGCGGATGCACTCCTGGGCCTCCTCCTCGGAGGAAACGGGCCAGACCTGGCCGATGAACCGGGAGCGCTTTTCCGTAAACTCGCTGACCGCGGCGGAAAAGGGGATCTTCTGCACGGCCATTACTCCCAGTCCTCCTTTTTCTCCTGCCAGCCCTCGATGTAGTCCTTCAGCTGGCCCATAATGCGGGGCGTACACACCGCCGTAACGTCCACGGTCTCGCCGTATTCCACATTTTCCACCTTGGCCTCCCGGTACAGGCCGTCCAAAAGCCCCGCCTTGTCATAGGGCAGGTGGATGGTCACCCGGCGGGTGCCCTTGTCCAGCTTTTCATCCACCGCCTGCAAAAGCCGGTCGATGCCCTCGCCGGTCCTGGCGGAGATATACACGCTGTCCTCCTCCCGGGGCAGGGCGCCGGAAAAGGTCAAGTCGCACTTGTTATACACCCGCAGGCAGGGAATGTGGTCCGCCTTCAGCTCCCGGATCAGATCATCCACCACCTGAGCCTGCTGGGCCCACTGGGGGTTGGACAGGTCGATGACATGGAGCAGCAGGTCCGCATATTCCAGCTCCTCCAGCGTGGCCTTGAACGCCTCCACCAGCTGGTGGGGGAGCTTGCGGATAAAGCCCACGGTGTCGGAAATGACCACATCCAATGTGTCGCTGACGGTGAGCAGGCGTGTAGTCGTGTCCAGGGTGTCGAAAAGGCGGTTGTTGGCGGGGATGCCCGCGCCGGTGATGGCGTTTAGGAGGGTGGATTTCCCGGCGTTGGTGTAGCCCACAATGGCCACCACCGGGATCTCGTTTTTCATCCGGCGCTGGCGCTGGGTATTGCGGACCCGGCGCACCTCCTCCAGCTCCTCCTTGAGCTTGTCGATCTTCCGGTGGATGTGGCGGCGGTCCGTCTCCAGCTGAGTCTCGCCCGGGCCCTTGGAGCCGATAGGCCCCTTGCCGCTGGTGCCCGCCTGGCGCTCCAGATGCGTCCACATGCCGATAAGCCTGGGCAGCAGATACTGGTACTGGGCCAGCTCCACCTGCAGGCAGCCCTCCTTGGTCTTGGCCCGCTGGGCGAAAATATCCAGGATCAGGCCGCTGCGGTCGATGACCTGCACGCCCAAAAGCTCCGTGAGCACGCGGATCTGGGACGGCGACAGGTCGTTGTCAAAGATGACCAGGGTAGCGCTCTCCAGGGTCACCATGGTCTTGACCTCCTCCACCTTGCCCTCGCCGATGAAGCTGTGCGGGTCGGGTTTTTCCCGGCTCTGGAGGATGCTGCCCACCGCCTGGCCCCCGGCGGTCTCCACCAGAGCAGCCAGCTCCTGCAGGCTCTCCTCGTCGGTGCTGTCCTCCCGGAGTACCGGTGAGCGCAGGCCCACCAGCACCGCCAGGTCCCGTTTATTCTCTTGCAGTTGTGTGCGTTCCATAGCGTAACCTCATTTGAAGAAATATCTTATATAGTATACCATAAGCGGTAAAAATGTACAACAGCCGATAAAAAAGCCTCGCAGAGTTTACCGCCCGCAGGCGGTAAAACAGTCAGATCATTTTTCACCGCGACATGTGCGTGGGGAAAATACCTCTCAGGCGAGAAGTAGTGGAATTTGTGCGCCACCGGCGCACAAATTATACGCGCAGCAGACTGCAAATCTCTTGTCGGAAAAATCCAAGGGATTTTTCGACAACAAAAAAGCCCCGCACCGAATCGGTGCAGGGCTTGGTGTTCTGACAAATTACTTGTCCAGGCCGAAGCGCTTGTTGAACTTGGCCACGCGGCCACCGGTGTCCACCAGCTTCTGTCTGCCCGTAAAGAACGGGTGACACTTAGAGCAGACTTCTACGCGAATATCCTTCTTCGTAGAACCTGTCTCAATTACATTACCGCAGGCGCATTTAATAGTAGTCTGCTGATAATTGGGATGGATTCCTTCCTTCATTGCTCTGGTTCACCCCTTTCCGGTACACAAGTCCCCTGAAATCCCAAAGGCAGATTACATGATAACACATATAGCCGCATAATGCAAGCATTTTTTTGCGGAAGTTTCTCTGTTTTCACTCACAGATCCACCTGAACTCCAGTGGAGAAGAAATACAGCACCCGGCGGCACACCGGCTCCTCCAGCACCCGGCTCAGTGCCAGGCTGTAAGCCTCCAATTGCGGCCGATATCGCTCCGCTCGTTCTATTTCCTCACCGGGCTGCAAACGGTCCGTCTTGAAGTCTGCCACCACAAGGCCCTCTGCCGTGCGGAAGCATGCATCCGCCACACCCTGCAGCATCATCTCCTCCCCCTGGACCCGAGGATCATATATAGATGCCGGCACCAGCAGCGCAAAGCGGAACTCTCGCCAGACCTGTACAGCCCCGCGCATCTGCCGGCAGAGGTCGGATGCCAGGAATTTCGCGATCTGTAACGCATGGATGCTTTCTCCCTGCTCCGGGGTCAGCAGCCGCCGCTGCACCAGCGACTGCACAAATTTCCGCACCGCATCGGGCCGGGCCGGGGTGTCCAGAGGCAGATACTGCATCACCAGGTGCATGGCGGTGCCCCGCTCCGCCGGGGTGAGGCCCTGCTGCTCCTGCATGAATTTCGGCACGGCAAACTCCATCTGCGCCGGCGGACGCTGCGCAGCCCCCTCGGCGATCTGCTGATCCAGCTCCCGGCCCTTGAGCTGGGTAGCGGTGATCTTGGTGGGGATGCGGGCGGCCGCCAGGTGGGCATATTCCCCCTGCAGCAGCTGGGGGTAGAAGGCCGGCTCCCCGGCGCTCTCCCCTTCCTGGGCACGGGCGGCGGCAGGCGCGGCAGGATTTTCGTGGAGATACACCCGCCAGCCCGGAGCGCTCTCCCGCGCGGCGGGCGCGGTGCCGGCCCAGGCGTGGATCGCCCCGGCTTCGGTGCTGCACAGAAGCGCCTGCAGCACCCAGTCGCCCATGGTCCTGGCGCTGCGCACCACCTGGGGCGGCACGGGCAGCTCCGTCAGGGCCGAGAGCTTCTGCACATGGCTGCGGGCGTTTTTCAGACAGTCCACCAAAATCAGCTTTTCCTTGGCCCGGGTCATGGCCACATACAGCAGGCGCATCTCCTCGGAGAGCATCTCCTTTTCCATCTCCTGGGCCAGGGCGATCTTGGAGATGGTGGAATAGCGCACCCGCCGGGCTGTGTCCACCCGTTCTGTGCCCAGTCCCAAGCGGGGATGTACCAGCACCGGGCTGGTCTGGTCCGCGCCGTTGAACTTGTGGTTCAGGTCACAGAGGATCACCACCGGGAACTCCAACCCCTTGGACCGGTGGATGCTCATGATCTGCACGCCACCGCCGCTCTGCTCCGAGGCGATCTGCGGCTCCTTCCCTCGGGCCATAAGGCTGCGGAGATAGTCCGTCAGCTCGAAAACCGTGATTTTCCCCTGTCCGGCCAGGTCCGAAGCGTAGCGGCACAGGTTCAGCAGGCGGCTGCGGCGCAGCTCTCCGTCCTCCATAGCGCCGAAAACGCCCAACAGATGCAGCCTGTCGTAGATCTGCCAGAGCAGCTGGTCGGCGGGCAGCTCTGCCGCCAGGTCCCGCAGCTGCTGCAGCTGCGCCAGGAAATCCTGCACCGGCTCCTCCGGGCAAGCGCAGCAGGCGTCATAGAAATCTCCCTTGCCGCAGCCGCGGATGGCAGCTAGCAGATCCGGCGTAAAGCCGAACAGCGGTGAGCGCAGCACAGCAATGAGGGGCACGTCCTGCCGGGGATTGTCGATGATCTGCAAAAGCGAATAGACCGTGGAGATCTCCAAAGTCTCAAAAAAGCTTTCCCTTTCGCCGCCGGAATACGGAATGCCGCAGCGGCTCATAGCCGCCCCGAAGTCCGCCATGCGGCTCCTGGGTGAGCGCATGAGGAACACGATGTCCTCTGGCTCCACGGGCCGCAGGGCGCCTCCCTCCCCCTGCACGGGATAGCCCTCGTCCAGCATTCTGCGCACCAGTCCCGCCACAAAGTCCGCCTCCACCCGGGTGCGGTCAAAGTCCTCATCCTCGGTATTCTCCACGCTGACAAGATGCAGCTCCGTCTCCCGATCCGGCGCGGGGGTAAATCGGGCGCCGGGATAAAGCTGCTCCTCCGGGCCGTAGTCCATCTCCCCCATCTGCCGGGAGAGAATATGCCGGAAAATGAAGTTCGTGGCCTCCAGCACCTCCGGCCGGGACCGGAAATTGCGGGTAAGCAGTATCTTGCGGGCCTGGCCGGGCGCAGCGGCGTCCGCATGGCGATAGCTCTGGTATTTCTCCAGGAATATCTCCGGCTGCGCCAAGCGGAAGCGATAAATGCTCTGCTTGACGTCGCCCACGGTAAAAAGGTTCTCTCCTTTGCGGGAAATGGCGGAAAAAATGCAGTTCTGCACCTCGTTGGTGTCCTGGTATTCGTCCACCATGATCTCCACATAGTTCTCGGCGATCTGCCGGGCCAGCTCCGTGGGGCCGCCGTCGGCGGCCAGAAGCAGCTCCACGGCGTAGTGCTCCTGGTCGGAGAAATCCGCCGCGTTGCGGCGCACCTTCTCCTGCTGCAGGGCGCGGATAAACTCTGCCGTCAGATCCAGCAGCGCCAGCATGGCCGGGGCCATGACGTGCAGATCCAGCAAATGCTCCGCCTGGGAGGTGGAAAACGGCTCCATGACCTCCTTCAGCTCCTTGCCGAAGCGCTCCTTCAGGGCCTTCATGCGGTTTTTCAGCTCCTCGTTCTCTGCCCCGCGGACCGCCTTGAGACTGGGGAAGGAAAGGTCCGTTTTCCCGGCGGCGTCCCAGCCCGTGGCCGCAGCCTGCTGCAGGCGCTCCGCCGCATCGGCCATGGCGGCAAAGGCGGGGCCGTAGGCCGCCTCCACCTTGGGACACTCGGCCATCTCCCCCTGGGCCCGGCGCAGACGGCGGCTCCAGAACTCCGCCCACTGGCCGAGATCCGCCAGGAGCAGCTCGCCAAAGGGGGTGTCCGTCAGCGTATCGGGCACAGCCTGCCAGAATTTTCGGGTCTCCTGCAGCCATTGCAGGGGATGTGCCTGGCTCTGGAGCTTTTCATACAGCTCCAGGACCAGCTCTGTAAGGCGGCTGTCATCCCGGCCCGCGCCCAGAGTCTGGGCCAGGAGGGCGGCGTTTTCGTTTCCCTGCTCCAGCGCCTCATAAAACCGGTCCATGACCCGGTCCAGCACGCGGCTGCGCAGCGCGGCGCCCTCCTGCTCATCCAGCAGGCGGTAATCCGGGGTGAGGCTGCGCCCGTTCACCGGCGGCAGCAGATGGATGTGCTCCCGCAGCAGGCTGCCGCAGAAGGCGTCCACGGTCTTGATGTCCGCCTGATAGACCCGGAACAGCTGTCGGCGCAGATGGTCGTTTTCCGGCTGCTGGGCCACACGCTGTGAAAGCTCCCTTGCGATCTTTCCCCGCAGCTCCGCGGCGGCGGCGCGGGTATAGGTGATGATGAGGAAGTCGTCTACGCTGCAGTGCTCCTCCTCCACCCGGCGGAACAGGCGCTCCACCAGCACCTTGGTCTTGCCGGAACCGGCCGCCGCGGACACCAGCAGACTGCCGCCGTCATCCGTAACGGCTCGGCGCTGCTCATCTGTCAGATTCGGATCGATCATGGCGCGCCTCCTTTCCCAGTTGTTCATCTATATTCTGCCATACCTCCGCCGGGGAGGCTTTTTTCAGGATGCGGCGGCGGTCCATGCCGCTGCCGGGTCGGAAATAGCAGGCGGACGCATAGGCGCACCACCGGCACGCGCCGTCCTGGGGCGTGCGGTAGGCCGGATCGGCGTCCACGTTGCCCCGGGCCAGCTCCCCGGCGATCTGCTCCAGCAGATGCTCCGTATACCGGCCCAGGCGGCCCAGCTCGTGGGCCGTGGCCACGCCGTCGGTGATGGTGCCGTCCTTCTTCAGGGTAATGGGCAGATACACCGGCTTTTCCAGGGCGTCGTGCTCCATAGCCCGGAGCACCTGGGCATCCTCCAGCACCAGGCCGCTGCGGCGCAGCTCCTTCTGAATGTCGGATTCGATCTTAGCCGCTGACGCATCCCGCTTTTCCGAGACGATCACGTCCCGGGCGGGCAGATACAGCACTCCCGCCGGCACCACCGGCATGCCGAAGTGCTTCTCCCCCTCCCGCTCCAGCGCAAACAGATACAGCAGCATCTGGATGCCCAGGCCGTACTGCACATCGGACAGGCTGAAGGACTTCCGCCCGGTCTTATAGTCCACCACCCGCAAATAGAGCTTACCGTCCTTGACCCAGCCGTCCACCCGGTCCACCTTGCCCACCAGGCGCAGGGAGATGTCCTCCCGCTCCACGGACACGGCGGGCAGATCCGCCTCCCGGCCGCCGAAGCTCAGCTCAAACTCCATGAGCTTGAAATCCGAGCGGCGCATCTCGTCGGCCACGTTGTTCACAATGGCGCAGGCCGTCTTCTGCAGTCGCTCAAACAGATAGCGGAATCGCGCGCTTTTTTCGCTGTAGCGGTCGATCTTCATGTCGGCATATTCCCGGATGTACCGCTGCACCAGCGCGTCCAGCTCCGGCTGGGTGACGCTGTCGAACCCGCCCCGGTCCCGCACCGCCCGGAGGACATTCTCCAGCAAATAGTGGATGAATGTGCCGATCTCCGGAGCCTGGAACCCGGCGGCCTTGCGCTCCTTGGCCCGCAGGCCGTACTCCATGAAGTAGCCGAAATGGCAGCTTTTCATGCGGTCCATGCGGGAGGCGGACATCTGCACCTGGGTGCCGTACAGGGTGCGGACAGCCGCCGGGGAAAGGCGTCCCCGGTCCAGCAGCTTGGCCCGGCCTATGGCCTCCAGCACAGGCCCCGTCCGGGGATCCGCCCGGAAATAAGCGGCCAGGGCGCTGTCCGGGCAGCGCCCTGCGGCCTCCAGAGCCGTGGCGGGCACGGTGAGCCGGTATTCCCCGTCCTCGCGCTCCAGGGCCACGTCCGGCAGCAGGCGGCGGATGCGCTCCACCACAAAGGCCGGGCGCAGGGCCGAGCCGTCCAGGGATACGGTGGGATAGCTCACATGCAGCAGCTCTGTGGGCCGGGTGAGGGTAGAATAGATATTCTGCAGCTCCTGGTCCAGCTCGTCAAAGGTGGCGTCCGCCAGGGGCAGGTCATGCTCCTGGAGAAAGGCCCTGTCCCGGCGGTCCAGAATGCCCCCCGCCTGGTCCACCCGGGGCAGCAGATGGTCGTTGCATCCCAACAGGAACAGCGCCCGGACGGTGCGCCGGTCAGCCCGGGTCATCTCGCTGACCTTCACCTGGTCCAGGGTGGCCGGGATGGTGCCCACGCTGTACTGGGTGAGCACCAGGCGCAGCATCCGGCAGAACTCCTCCCCGGTGAGGGCGGTGTCTCCCAGGATCTCGGCGAACTGATCCAGCACACCGCAGAAGATCTCCCAAAGCTGGCGGTATTCCTCCGCCGTCTGCACCCGGCCGGACTGCATCAGCGCCTGTGCCTGCTGTCCCAGCAGCTGCGGCACGCCTGCCTGCCGGGCAAATCGGTAGAGAGCCGCGGCCTTGTCTGCGGCGGCAGAGGGGGCCTTCATGTTCTCGTACAGGGGCAGCAGCGGCAGGCGCACCTTCTCCCGGATGGCGTTGATCTCCTCCAACCGCTCGCGGCGCTCCGGAGTCATCTCTGCGCCGTAGCCGTCGGGATTGGCCGTCCATGGGACATCCCGCAGCCACATTTTGCCCCGGATCTCCCAAAGCACCACATAGTTTTCCAGCTGATCGCACTCCGCCCGGTCGATGCCGGCCAGGCCGGTTTTCAGATAGCGGAACATGTCCTCATACTCAAAGCCGCCGGTAACGGCGTCCAGGGCCCCCAGTGCCAAAAGCAGTGGCGGCTTCTGCAGGATATCGCTGCGCCGGCTGATATACACCGGGATGCCGTCCCGTGCGAAAATATGCTCCAGCACCGGGGCGTACTCTGTTAAATCCCGGGCCGTTACGGCAATATCCCGGCAGCGGTACCCGCTGCGGAGCATCTGCCGGATCCGGGCGGATACATATTCCACCTCGGCATAGGCCGTGGTGGCCTCATACAGCCGCACCTGGTCGCCGCCGCCCTCCCGGGTGGGCGCCGCGGCGCCGAAAAAGTATTTCTCCAAATGGGCCAGGGCCGTGTCGCCCGTGGGCTCCATAAACTCCATAGTACAGCGGCACCCTGCCTGCTGCGCCATACGCACCAGGCGCTGCCGCTGCCGCAGCGCGTTTTGAAAGATCTCGGCGGCAGACCGGTCTCCCAGCAAGGTGACGGTAACGCTCTCCGCCTGGGTGAGCGCCGTGAGGAGGATCCCCTCCTCCGTTTTATTAAAATAGGAGAACCCGTCAAAATATACATCCTTGCCCCGCAGATAGGACGCCTGGGGCAGTGCATCCCGGAGCTTCTGCACCCGGGAGCGGGCATCCCGCCCGCCGGACCGAAGGCGGGCGTCATAGGCGGCGTACAGCAGCGCCACGTCCCGCAGCTTGTCCCCCTCCTGCCCCGGGACCTCCTGCACCCGGGCATAGAGCTCCTGGGGCGGGATCTCGTAGGCGTACAGCTCGTCCATCAGGGCCACCAGCTGCTCCAAAAACGCCGCCCGGCGGGAGGGATTATCGAACACCCGCAAACTGCTGCCCACCTCCTGCAGCGCCATGCGCATGGTGAGAAGCTTGCCGCCGCCGTCCAGAGTAAAGTCCGACAGGCCGCCCACCTCTCCCAGCACCCGGCCGGACAGGTTGCGCAGGCTCAGCACCTCCGCGTTGCGGCTGGCCGTGTCCCCCAGGGCATGGCACAGCGCCACCTCCGCCTCGTGGGACACATGCTCCGGCACGATCAGGATCTGGCCCCGCCGGGTGCGGTTTTTCTTCATAGTCTCCAGGATCCGGGCCGTCTTTCCGGCGCCGGCCCGGCCGATCCACAGATGCAGCATGGACTGACTCCTCCCCCTGTCTGTTCGCGTTATATTGATTATATCATAGGACTTCCCGTGGTGCAAATAGCGCCCACCGCAATTTTTATCCCCCGAGATCCGGCAAAACACTTGACATCCGGCAGAAAAATCCATATAATAAGTAAGCTGCAGAAAAACGGGGTGTAGCGCAGCTGGTAGCGCGCTTGGTTCGGGACCAAGAGGCCGGGGGTTCAAGTCCCCCCACTCCGACCATAATGTGGAGACAAAAAAGATGTCTCCCGCGAAAAGCCCGATTATATCGGGCTTTTTTGCTACCCAAACGGCGATTTTTCTCTGTACCAAAACACAGATGTAAAATCGCCGTTTTCCCTTTGTGGATAGACTTGAACTCCCGAAAAGTAAATATCAGATACTCAGGCAGATAGAAAGCAAAAATCTATCTGCCTTTTTTATTACCCTAAAAAGGAGAAATCAAATATGCTACAGAAAGAATTAGCCAAACGCCTCAAAGCTCGGTATGACACCAAGATGGACGGCAACGAATGGATGGAAGTGTCCTCGGACGGCATCCCCCTCTGCCGGATAAAATACAACGGTCAATTTCTAAGCAACGCCGACCAAAACCTCTCGGATGAATACCGCAGTAAAATTGCAGATATTCAGGATGAGATCTCTACGGTGCGGGAATATGTCGGACTCTACGAACACGCACCGCAGATGAAAGCCGACGGCGACTCGGTGTTCTGGGGAGATTACTCGCCGAACTATGAATATGTCAAGGAAGCCTTTGCCGTGCGCTCCGGTCTCGTCAGCAAAGACCGACTTTTCAGTGAGAATGAATCGGCATACCTTTGTCGCTGTGTGGACTTTGCCAAGGCCAACTGCGAAACGCTGACCTATGAGCAGGAACGGCAGTTGGATAAGCTCCAAGAAAAGCTCACGGACGGATATCCCTCCCTCGAAGCCGAGCCGCCGACCTTTGAACAGGTGTCACCCCCACAACAGAATATGTAATACTATCAATCGCCCTTCGGTTACACAAAAACCGGAGGGCTTTTTTTATTTCACAGCAAGGAGAAAAAACAATGACCATATTTTCAGATAATCCACATGACCGCCGAATCGAACGGTTTATGACCGCAATCCCGAACTTCAAGCCGAGAGGTGTCGGTGTTCGTTTTTCGGAATCACAGGTGCTCATCACAATAACCGCTGCAACACCCACGGAAATACTTGCGGAAACCATGCGGCAGATACGCTGTCCGCCCTTCCGCAAGAGATTCAACGAATATATAGAAAGCGAGGAAAAACCAATGACATATATAAATGAAAAGCATCGGGCAAGATTTGAACTTGCCGCCAAGAACATCCCCAAAGCAAATTACGCATTGCTTTCAGCGCTGTATCTGCTCACTGCCGATCAAAGGCTGTGGAGCTGCTGCAAGCACCATATAAATAACGGCTGTGTGTTCTTTGAGAACATCAAGCTCAATAACTGCACCGAACGAGCCTACACCCTCTACTGTGCGGCAAAGGATTTGACGCTCGGCACAAAGCATATTACCGTGTCGGATCTATCGGATGCCGACCTTGTTCCGCCTATGCTGTTCCGCACCATCTGCAATGCTATGGCAATCCGTAGATTCGGACTCGCCGCCATAAGGGAGAACTGCCATGATTAAACTGGAAATCAAATACGGCAACGATCAGACCGACATCCGCTTTCCCTGCACGGAAAAGGCATTGCAAGAGGCACTTGCCGAGATCGACGCAGAGCAGGTACGACCGCTGGAATGGTATGTGACCGAGGTGGTATTTCCCGAAGAACTCGCCTTCCTGGAAGACAGATTCGTTAATCTCGATGAAGTCAACTACCTCGGAAAACGGATGGACAGCTTTTTCGGCGATGAGGAATATCAGTTCTACGAGGCGATGAAATTAGAGGGCTTCGATACCTTGCCCGACCTCATCAATTTGAGTTTTAATCTCAATCGCTATCCGCTGATTCGGGATATCGGTGACATGGGCAAAATCGGCAGAGAGTATCTGCTCACGGTCAACGGCTGCATACCGGCACACGATGAGGATGACCCGAAATATGCGCAGCTCGGACGGGAGCTGATACAGTCCGGCAATGGCATATTTACCGAACACGGAATGCTGTTCGTGGACGAAAACACGCCGTTCCAACGGTCATATGACGGACAGACCTTCCCAGCGTATTTGTATGATCCGGGGGTGCTTTGCGTTGCCAAGGCCGAGTATGGCGGCAAAACCGAATATAATCATTGTAATAAGTTCGAGTAACACGAAGTCAAGAGAAAATTTGAGGTGCAGCCATGTATTATACCATCAAGCAGATGGCCGAGATGTTCGGCGTCACGGAGCATACTCTGCGGTTCTACACGGATAAGGGCCTGCTGCCCTGCGCGCGGGACGGCGGCAACCGCCGGGTGTTCAACGAGGAATCCGTCAACTGGATGCAGGGCATCCAATGCCTGAAGGGCTGCGGGGCCTCCATCCAGGACATTCAGGCGTATTGCCGTCTTTGCCTGCTGGAGGAGTCGGAGGAGAACCTCCGGACCAGATATGCGATCATTTTGAAGCAGCGGGAGGCGGCCTATCACCGGCTGGCGGAAGCCCAGGCCACCGCCAGATATATGGATGATAAGGCCGCGCATTATGAGGCGATTTTGGCAGGCCTGGCCCCGGACGACACCAACCCCAGGAATTGGACCGCGGAAAACCGCCCCCAGCACTGACACCCTGCCATTGCCCTGCATCAAAAAGCGACAGGTTTCCGTGGAAACCTGTCGTTTTTTATTTCCCTATGAAGTTACTCCGCAATGGCGCGGACGGCCTCTATGGCGGCGTCCACCTCCTGCTCCGTGTTGTAGCAGGAAAAGCTGAAGCGCACAGCTCCCCGGTCCGTGGTGCCCAGGGCCTGATGCATCCGGGGCGCGCAGTGGGCGCCGGGCCGGGTGGCGATGCCGTAGGTCACAGCCAGCTCGTCGGACACGGCGGAGGAATCATAGTCCCGGATGTTCAGGGCCACGATGGCGCAGCGCCGGTCAGCGGAGAAATCGCCGTACACCGTGACGCCGGGAATGGCAGAAACGCCCTCGTAAAACCGCCGCATCAGGGCGTGCTCCGCCCGGTAAATGTCCTCCACACCCCGCTCCAGGATCACATCCAGCGCCGCGGAAAGACCCGCAATGCCGTGGCTGTTCAGCGTACCGGCCTCCAGGCGGGTGGGATATTCCCGGGGCTGTCGGCGGTCATAGGAGTGCACACCGGAGCCGCCCACCTTCCACGGATCGATCTCCACCCCGGGCCGGACGCACAGTCCGCCGGTCCCCTGGGGGCCCATAAGCCCCTTGTGGCCGGTAAAGCACAGCACATCCACTCCCATCTCCTGCATATGGATGGGCACAGTGCCCGCCGTCTGCGATGCGTCCACGATCAGCAGCGCCCCGTGGCGGTGGGCGATGCCTGCGATGCGGGCAATATCCAAAAGATTGCCCGTAAGGTTGGAGCCATGGGTGCAGACCACCGCCCGGGTATTAGGCCGCATGAGCCGCTCAAAATCCCCATAGTCCACCAGGCCGCGCCTGTCTGCCGGCACAAAATCCAGGGCCACGCCCCGCTCCTCCTCCAGCCGGTACAGCGGCCGCAGGACGGAGTTGTGCTCGCAGTCCGTGGAGATGGCGTGGTCACCCTGATGAAGGATCCCATTGATAGCGATGTTCAGCGCCTCGGTGGAATTGGCCGCAAAGGCCACATGATCCGCCCGCGGGCACGCAAAAAGTCTGGCCACTTTCTCCCGGGCGTCAAACACCGTCCGGGATGCCTCCAGCGCGCCGCTGTGCGCCCCCCGGGCGGCGTTGCCCATGGTGGTCATGGCATGCAGCACCGCCTCCAGCACCTGGGGTGGCTTATGGAGCGTTGTGGCGGCGTTATCCAGATAGATCATGGTTTCCATTCCCCCCGGTTTCTTTTGTCAAAAGTATAGCAAACCCGCCGCCGCAAGTAAAGGCGCTTTTTTCGCTGACCAGTCAGAATTATTCCGTTCATCCATGATTGATAAACTAAAAAGGCGGGCATCGCCGCCCGCCTTAACTCTCACATATTTTTTTTGATCTCCCCGATGGCGCCCTTTTCCAGTCGGCTCACCTGGGCCTGGGAGATGCCGATCTCCCGGGACACCTCCATCTGCGTCTTGCCCTCGCTGTAGCGCAGGGCCAGTATTTCCCGCTGGCGGGGCGTCAGCCGGGAGATGGCGTCCTTCAGGGCAAGCTGCTGCAGCCAGCAGCTGTCCGAGCTGTTTTCATCCCCGATCTGATCCATGACCCGCAGGGCATCGCCGCCGGAATCATACAGCGGCTCATACAGGGAGACCGGGTCGGCCATGGCGTCCATGGCAAAGACCACTTCCTCCCGGCGGATGCCCAGTTCCCGGGCGATCTGCTCCACCGTGGGCTCCCGCTGCTGCTGGGCCAGCAGCTTTTCCCGGGCCTGCAGCACCCGATAGGCCGTATCCCGGACGCTGCGGCTCACCCGGATAGGGCTGTTGTCCCGGAGGTAGCGGCGGATCTCCCCGATGATCATGGGCAGTGAATAGCTGCTCAGCCGCACGTCGTAAGACAGGTCGAAGGCGTCGATGGACTTCATCAGGCCGATGCAGCCCACCTGAAACAGGTCGTCCACGTTCTCGCTGCGGCCCGCAAAGCGCTTTACCGCCGCCAGCACCAGGCGCAGGTTGCCGCAGATCAGCTCCTGCCGGGCCTGCTCATCCCCCTGCTTCACGCGGCGCAGCAGGGCCATGTTTTCCTCGTGCTTCAAGACCGGCAGCTTTGCCGTGTTGATCCCGCAGATCTCGACTCTTCCCCGCATCCAAACCGCCTCCAACTGTCGTTGAAAACAGTATGGCCCGCCGGACGCGGCGCTATTCGTCCAGGTAAAATATGGCAATTCCCGACAAAAAAGCCGGGAGCCGGCGCTATGCGCCGGCTCCCGGAGAAAAACATGATTCAGTTTTTTGCAGTTTCTTCCAGCGGCGTCAGCACGCCGATGACGATGTATCTTGCGTCCGCAAACTCATAGCTGCAGGTGGACAGGGTC
This sequence comes from uncultured Oscillibacter sp., assembly GCA_945868085.1. GTDB lineage: Bacteria > Bacillota > Clostridia > Oscillospirales > Oscillospiraceae > Vescimonas. The sequence goes on along the minus strand of CAMBKF010000013.1, from coordinate 18,346 downwards.
ACAAGCCTTGCCTCCTCCCCGGGCATCTCCAACTTGGTCTGGAAGGTGGATCGCCGCATACAGGCGGCCAGGGCCTCCTCCGTGGGGTCGATGGAGTAGATGGGGTCATCGGGCTCCACCACCGCGCCGCACAGCAGATCCAGCCGGTAGGTGACCTGGGGCGTCATAATAAACATGTGGTCGTGCTCCTGGTAGTAGCTGTCGCTCTTGAAGTTCACCAGCTTGCCGAACATATTCCCCGTGCGCATATGGTGGCCGTAGATGATGGTGTTGCGGTCGGAAAAATCCGGCGCGTTGCGGTAATCCATGAAAATGCTGCCGTTTTTATTGTAAGAGCCGTCGATCTGCCGGGTGAGATAGTAGTCGTTGTCCCCATGCTGCAGCACGGGGTAGTTGATCACCGAGTCCGGCAGATAGAGCCACGCCGTCACATCCTCGTTCTGCTGGCGGAGCTGGTCAAAATCCACCTCGAAGTACTCCTTGGCCTCGCCCGTTTTGCGGATGGTGTACTCCCGGACGATCTCCTCGTTGAGACTGGTGCTGGCATTCTGCTCCGAGTAATAGCTGTAGATCTTGTAGCCCGAGAAGCAAAACACACCCAGCAGCACAGCCAGGATGACATAATAGAGGATCTTTTTTCCGGTTTTATTCTTCATGCTTCCTCCCCCTTTGGGCTCATTATACTGGATTTCACACCATTTGGCAAGGTAAAAGAATTCTTCCCTACAGGCTTTACAGGGCCAATCTTTTGCGATAGAATACAGATATGGTATAGAAAGGAGCGATCTCGCATGATCTATTTCAACAGCGACTATCTGGAGGGCGCGCATCCCGCCATTATGGAGCGCCTGCTGCAGACCAATATGGAGCAAACCGTGGGCTATGGCGAGGATGAATACTGCGCCGCCGCCCGGGAGAAGATCAAGGCGGCCTGTCAGGCCCCGGAAGCCGATGTGCATTTCCTGGTAGGCGGCACCCTGACCAACACCACGGTGATCGCCTCCGTTCTCCGGCCCTACCAGGGCGTTCTCACCGCCGCCAGCGGCCATATCAACTGCCACGAGACCGGCGCCATCGAGTCCTCCGGCCACAAGGTGCTGGCCCTGCCCTCCAGCGACGGCAAGATCACCGCTCAGCAGGTGGAGGACTATTACAACTGGCACCATTTCAACCCCGACTATGAGCATATGGTCATGCCCGGCATGGTGTATATCTCCTTCCCCACCGAGGGCGGCACCCTGTACTCCAAGGCGGAGCTGACGGCGCTGTATGCGGTGTGCCAAAAGTGCGGCCTGCCCCTGTTTATCGATGGAGCCCGCATGGGCTACGGCCTCACCTGTGACGACTGCGACCTGACCCTGCCGGAGCTGGCCCGGCTGTGCGATGTTTTCTACATCGGCGGCAATAAGGTGGGCGCCCTGTTCGGCGAGGCGGTAGTGATCATGAACCCGGCTCTGAAGCGGGACTTCCGGTTTATGATGAAGCAGCGGGGCGGCATGCTGGCCAAGGGCCGGCTCCTGGGTCTGCAGTTTGACACCCTGTTTACCGATGACCTGTATTTCAAAATTTCCCGCCACGCCAACGTTATGGCTAAAAAGATCCACGCCATTTTTGAAGACTGCGGCTATCAGTTCCTCTTTGACTCCCCCACCAACCAGCAGTACCCCATTATGAGCGATGCGGAGCTGGCCATTCTGGGGCAGAACTTCGGCTATGAGTATTGGGAGCGTATCGACGAGACCCATTCCGCCATCCGCTTCGCCTCCAGCTGGGCCACCACGGAAGAAAATGTAGCCGCCCTGCGCCAGGCTGTGGAAGCGCTGAAGAAGTGATACTTTCGTTTGATTAAAGATCCGGCCCATGTGGGCCGGATCTTTTTAGTTGGAGTGGACATGAGGTGCGGGGTAAAAGGGACGTTTAGGACTCCGCCCCCTACGCACCGTTTACCCATAGTATTTCGTAGGGGCCGATGCCTACATCGGCCCGCCTATAGGTGTTTCTTGTTTTTCGTAGGGGCGGGGCTCTGCCCCGCCCGCCGATTTTGCACCGCACTCCCGGCAGGGCACACGGGCCCTGCCCTACAAAAATAATTGCTGTGCGGCGGGACCCATGTGTCCCACCGCTCGTCAAACCTTCGGTAATCCTGTCATTACGAAGCCAGTGCGCACACTGGCTGTGGCGATCCGTAATTTCTTGTACCCGCTTTCATATCATCCGTAGGGCGGGGTGCCCTCACCCCGCCGCCAACCGCCGCACCTCTTGCAGCCCCTGTCATTGCGAACCAGTGACCGACGTCACTGGCGTGGCAATCCGTACCCCCCTGCCCCGCACCAGCGTTCCACACATAAGGGCGGGGATAACCCCGCCCTTATATATAGTTGTAATTTCCCCTACATCAGAACTTTCTGGCAGTCAGGTCGCACAGCTGCACGCGGATGCCTTTGCCGGCAGCGGCCTTTCTCCCCTTCTGCAGCAGCTTGTCCCGGTTCTTGTTCAGCTGCTGCACCAGCAGCTCGTCCCGCTTCTCCTGGCTCATGGTGTGCAGCAGCGTGCGGGCCATGGAGGTGAACACCTCCGGGTTCCCGGCCAGGACGCCGCCCAGCACGCCGCCCTTCTGCTCCTTGGCCATGCTTTCGGCCAGGGCCGGGATCAGATACTCCGCGATGGAGTCGTAGTCTATATCATCAATCAGGATCTTCAGTTCGATCATTGCTTTCTCCTTATAAAAAGCGCCGGAATGTAACATTCCGGCGCTTTTCGGTTCGGTTGATTTACGCCTTGGGGCCGGCGGCCACCAGGGCCTTGCCGTGCTCGTTGGACTCGTACTTGACAAAGTTCTTCACGAAGCGGCTGGCCAGATCCTTGGCCTTCTCCTCCCACTGGGAGGCATCGGCATAGGTGTCCCGGGGGTCCAGAATAGCGGGATCCACGCCGGGCAGCGCCGTGGGCACCTCGAAGTTGAAGTAGGGGATGGTCTTGGTGGGGGCCTCATTGATGGCGCCGCTGAGGATGGCGTCAATGATGCCGCGGGTATCCTTGATGGAAATGCGCTTGCCGGTGCCGTTCCAGCCGGTGTTCACCAGATAGGCCTTGGCGCCGCTCATCTGCATGCGCTTGACCAGCTCCTCGGCGTACTTGGTGGGATGCAGCTCCAGGAAGGCCTGGCCGAAGCAGGCGGAGAAGGTGGGGGTGGGCTCGGTGATGCCACGCTCGGTACCGGCCAGCTTCGCGGTGAAGCCGCTGAGGAAGTAGTACTGGGCCTGCTCCGGGGTCAGGATGGACACGGGAGGCAGCACGCCGAAAGCGTCGGCGGACAAGAAGATCACGTTCTTGGCAGCGGGAGCCGCGGAAACGGGGCGCACAATGTTCTGAATGTGGTCGATGGGGTAGCTGACGCGGGTGTTCTCGGTGACGGACTTGTCGTTGAAGTCGATTTTGCCGTTTTCATCCACAGTGACGTTCTCCAGCAGAGCATCCCGGCGGATGGCGTTATAGATGTCGGGCTCGGATTCCTTGTCCAGGTTGATGACCTTGGCATAGCAGCCGCCCTCGAAGTTGAACACGCCGTTATCGTCCCAGCCGTGCTCGTCGTCGCCGATGAGCAGGCGCTTGGGATCGGTGGACAGGGTGGTCTTGCCGGTGCCGGACAGACCGAAGAAGATGGCGGTGTTCTCGCCGTTCATATCGGTGTTGGCGGAGCAGTGCATGGCGGCAATGCCCTTGAGGGGCAGGTAGTAGTTCATCATGGAGAACATGCCCTTCTTCATCTCGCCGCCGTACCAGGTGTTGATGATGACCTGCTCCCGGGAGGTGATGTTGAAGGCCACGCAGGTCTCGGAGTTGAGGCCCAGCTCCTTGTAATTTTCCACCTTGGCCTTGGATGCGTTGTACACCACAAAGTCCGGCTCAAAGTTCTTCAGCTCCTCCTCGGAGGGCTGGATGAACATATTCTTAATAAAGTGTGCCTGCCAGGCCACCTCCACGATGAAGCGCACGGCCATGCGGGTATCCTTGTTGGCGCCGCAGAAGGCGTCCACCACGAACAGGCGCTTGTCGCACAGCTCGCTGACGGCCAGCTTCTTCACCTGGGCCCACACATCCTCACTCATGGGATGGTTGTCGTTTTTATATCCCTCGCTGGTCCACCAGACGGTGTCCTTGGAGTTTTGATCCATGACAATGTACTTGTCCTTGGGAGAGCGGCCGGTGTAGATGCCGGTCATCACGTTCACGGCACCCAGCTCGGTGACCTGGCCGACCTCGTAGCCTGTCAGCTCCGCCTTGGTCTCCTCTGCAAACAAGGTCTCATAGGAAGGGTTGTGGACGATCTCGGTGGTGCCGGTAATACCGTACTTACTCAGATCAATGGCCATAATGATTACTCCTTTTCGTATAAATTAATACGGGAATCGTTCAAGATAAACATCCTCCCATTATTTTAGTATCTGCATTATAGCACAGTCAATGCCAAGTTTCCACTGTATTTCTTCACTAATTTGGCAAAGTTTTTTAGCCATCCTAACAAAAAGTATGTCTAAAGAATAACATTTGGTAACCTGCTCCATTGACATTTCCGGGAATGCTGATACAATAAAGGTATGAGTGATAACATGATTTTCAAAATGACCGTCCGTTTTTACGCGGCGGATAACAAGGTATTTGGGCCGGGGATCGCGCAGCTTCTGCACCGGGTCCGGGAGTATCATTCCCTGCGTGCGGCAGCCCAGTCCATGAACATGGCCTATTCCAAGGCCTGGACGGTGCTGCGCACCGCCGAGGAGCAGCTGGGCTTCAAGCTTCTCCACTCCTCCACCGGGGGAAAGGGCGGCGGCGGGGCCGTGCTCACGCCGGAGGGCGAAGATCTGCTGGAGCGGTATGACGAGCTGTGCCGCCGGATGCAGGCCTACGGCGCGCAGCAGTATGCGGAGCTCTTTGGCAGCGGGTCCGATACCGCAGAATAAAAATTATGGGCTTTTCCTTTGGGAATAAGCCCATTCATTTTCGCATTTTGTCCCCTTGCTTTAAGAAAAAATCCTCGCGAGTATAAAAATATCTAAAAATCGACCTGGTTTTTGTGCATTTTCACTGTTGACTTTAAAGGTTTAAAGTTCTATAGTAGGTGCATCAAAAGAAATCGCCGCCCGACGGCAGAAAGGAGCCCCACAATGCGTACCGCTATCCGTTCCAATTCCATTCTCTCCCGTCGGGGCTTCTATTACGGCTTTATGGCTCGCTTTTATGCGGGTTATTTTTGCTGCGACAAATGCATAAAGCCGTCCGTTTATCAATAGAGTTTCGTTCCTTTCTCAATTCGTTAAGAAAAGGCCGCTCTGTTCCCGGACAGAGCGGCCTCTTTTTATAACATCCAACCAACACATCAAAAAATGCAAAGGAGAACAAATCATGAAAAAGTTGATGGCACTGATCCTTGCCCTGGCCATGGCCCTGACCATGGTGGCCTGCGGCAGCAAGGATACCAACACCGGCAAAGATTCCGAAACCAAGACCCTCAAGGTGGGCGTTGTGCAGCTGGTGCAGCACGAGGCCCTGGACGCCGCTACCAAAGGCTTTACCGACGCGCTGAAGGATGCCCTGGGCGATAAGGTAGAGGTGGAAGTGAAGAACGCCTCCGGCGACGCCAACACCTGCGGCACCATCGTAAACGGCTTTGTGTCCGAGAATGTGGATCTGATCATGGCCAACGCAACGCCCGCTCTGCAGGCCGCTGCCTCCGCCACCAGCACCATTCCCATCCTGGGCACCTCCGTCACTGATTACGCCACCGCTCTGGAGATCTCTGACTGGAACGGCACCGTGGGCGGCAACATCTCCGGCACCTCCGACCTGGCTCCTCTGGACAAGCAGGCCGCCATGCTCCAGGAGCTGTTCCCCGATGCCAAGAAGGTAGGCATGCTGTTCTGCTCCAGCGAGGCCAACAGCAAATACCAGGTAGATGAGGTGTCCAAGATCCTCACCGACGCCGGCATCACCTGCACCGAGTTCGCCTTCACCGACAGCAACGACGTTTCCTCCGTCACTCAGAAGGCCTGCGATGAGTCCGATGTGATCTTCATCCCCACCGATAACACCGCCGCTTCCAACACCGAAGCCATTGCCAACGTGGTCCTGGCCTCCAACACCCCCGTCATCGCGGGCGAGGCCGGCATCTGCAGAGGCTGCGGCGTGGCCACCCTCTCCATTGACTACTACGAGCTGGGCAAGATCACCGGCCAGATGGCTGCCAAGATCCTCTCCGGCGAGGCTGACATCTCCACCATGCCTGTGGAATTTGCTCCCAATGTGACCAAGCAGGCCAACATGGCCAACTGCGAGAAGCTGGGCATCACCGTTCCCGCTGATTACACCGCCCAGTCCGCCGAGTAAACCAACCACCATCGGGAGGGGACACCTGTCCCCTCCCCCGATACACCGAGCTGCCCGTCCTGGGGCAGCCGTTTGAGGAGGATAGAAAATGGCTTTCCTGGCTTCACTATTAAACGCGCTGCCCGGTGCGGCGGCACAAGGACTTGTATGGGGCATCATGGCCATCGGCGTATACATCACCTTCCGGGTGCTGGATGTAGCCGATCTGACCGTGGACGGCTCCATCGCCACCGGCGGTGCCGTGGCCGTGATGCTGATCCGCGGCGGCATGAACTGCTGGCTGGCCCTGCTGTGCGCCTTTGTCTCCGGCCTGCTGGCGGGCCTCGTCACCGGCCTGTTCCACACCAAGTGCGGCATTCCCGCCATCCTGGCCGGTATTCTCACCCAACTGGCCCTGTACTCTGTGAACCTGCGGATCATGGGCGGCAAAGCCAACCAGCCTGTAGGCGTGGATAAGTACCACCTGGCCGTTTCCCAGCGGTATGTCCGCGACCTGTCGCTGGAGAATCCCCTGCCGCTGCTGCTGGTGGCCACGGTGATCGTGGTGGTGGCTCTGTACTGGTTCTTCGGCACGGAGCGGGGCTGCTCCGTCCGCGCCACCGGTGCCAACGCCAATATGGCCCGGGCCCAGGGCATCAATACCAACGCCAATATCGTACTGGGCCTCATGCTCTCCAACGGTCTGGTGGCTCTGTCCGGCGGCCTGCTGGCCCAGTTCCAGGGCGCAGCCGATGTGGGCATGGGCCGCGGCGCCATCGTCATCGGCCTGGCCGCCGTTATCATCAGTGAAGTGACCTTCGGCAAGATCTTCCGCAATTTTGGCCTGAAGATGTTCGCCGTTTCCCTGGGTGCCGTGATCTATTACTTCGTGCTGCAGGTGGTCCTGCAGCTGGGCCTGAACACCAACGACCTGAAGCTGGTTTCCGCCCTGATCGTCGCGATCTTCCTGTCCGTGCCCTACTGGAAGGGCAAAGTGGCCCATAAGAAAGGAGGCCCTCGCCATGCTTGAGCTGAAGAATATCTCCAAAACCTTCTTCCCCGGCACCGTCCATGAAAAGACCGCCCTGGATAACCTGAGCCTTACATTGAACGAGGGCGATTTCGTCACCGTCATCGGCGGAAACGGCGCAGGAAAGTCCACCATGCTCAACGCCATCGCAGGCACCTTCGCCGTGGACAGCGGTTCCATTATTATTGACGGCAAGGACGTCACCCGCCTGCCCGAATACAAGCGGGCCACCCTCCTGGGCCGCGTGTTCCAGGATCCCATGATGGGCACCGCGCCCACCATGCAGATCCAGGAAAACCTGGCCCTGGCCGCCCGGCGCGGCAAGCACCGGGGTCTGAAGTGGGGCATCACTCCCCAGGAAGAAAAGGATTATTACCAGCGGCTGAAGGAGCTGGACCTGGGCCTGGAGGACCGGATGAAGGCTAAGGTAGGCCTGCTCTCCGGCGGCCAGCGCCAGGCGCTGACGCTGCTGATGGCAGCGCTACAAAAGCCCAAGCTGCTGCTGCTGGATGAGCACACCGCCGCCCTGGATCCCCGCACCGCCGCCAAGGTCCTGGAGCTCAGCGACAAGATCGTGGAGGAGAATCACCTGACCACTATGATGATCACCCACAACATGAAGGATGCCATTGCCCACGGCAATCGGCTCATCATGATGGATGCGGGCCATGTGGTGCTGGACATCTCCGGCGAGGAGAAGAAGAAGCTCACCGTTCCCGACCTGCTGACCCTGTTCTCCAAGGCCAGCGGCACCGAGGCCAACGATGACAAGCTGCTCCTCTCTTAACATGCTTTTTTGATTTACCTTTCTCATACAGAATCCCGGACAGGCAAGGGCCTGTCCGGGATTCGCACTTTTTATGAATATTTATCGCATCAGGACGATGTAAGCCCCCTGCGCACCGTTCATCGATAAAATTCCGTAGGGGGCGATGCCCACATCGCCCCGCCCCCATGGGATCGATTATGCTGTCGTAGGGCGGGGTGACCACACCCCGCCGCCCGAAACCGCGCAGATTTACATCATAAAATTATAGCTCCTCCCGCAGGAAGTCCTCCAGGCCGCTCTCCCCCAGCACCCGGATGCCGTTTTTTGCCAGCAGCTCTGCCGCCGCCCCATAGCCATCCACCAGGGTCTTGGTGAATGTGCCGTCGTAGATTTTTCCGGAGCCGCAGGCGGGGCTGCGCTCCTTGAGTATGGCCACGGTGCAGCCGTAGAGCCTGGCCAGGCGCAGCACTTCCCGGGCGCCCCGGTCATAGGCCGCGGTGACGTCCGCTCCCTCGCGGCTGAAAACTCCGCCCGCCCGGCGCTCCGCCGGCGGCCGCGGGGTGGAGAGTCCTCCCAACTGCTCCGGGCACACGGGGATGACCGTGTGCTTTTGCAGCAATTCCCCGGCCAGGGGATGGCCCTTGCTCCGTCCGTCATACCGGCAGGAAACCCCCAGCAGGCACGCGCTCACCAGTACCGTCATCGCGCCAGCTCCTTCCCGTTCAGGGCCGCATAGGCCAGCCGGTCCCCCTCATAGCACAGCTTCAGGGAGAAGAATGGTGCTCCCTCCTCCAGCAGGCGCAGGAAGATCTTGTCCCCCTCCCACTGGGGCAGCGTTTTCATTTTCTCCCGGCTGATCCACTCCAGCACGCCCTCGTCACACTCCTTCAGTTCCCCCGTCCAGCCGGTGGCGGTGTAGAGGTGCATATACTCCCCTTCCCACTCGTCGGACACAAAGGTCACGATCCCCCGGTACTGATAATCCGTAAGGGTGAGACCCGTCTCCTCCCAGGCTTCCCGGATCAGGCACTCCTCGGGGCTCTCCCCCTCCTCAAATTTTCCGCCGATGCCGATCCACTTGTCGTGGTTCAGATCGTTTTCCTTCTTCACCCGGTGCAGCAGCAGTACATCGTCTCCCCGGAGCAGGTAACACAGGGTCGTATTCTTCACGGAGCATTCCTCCTCATTTTACTTGTGTCAGTATACCACAGCGCTTTGCTTTTTTCCAGCAAGTATGCTATACTTTTTGCCAACGAATACTATATATTGTCAAAGGAGCGATGCACAATGGAGCCCATCCGCCCCGGCGTTTACCGCCACTTCAAAGGGAATCTATACCGCGTGCTATTCACCGCCCGGCACAGCGAGACCAGGGAGGAAATGGTGGTCTATCAGGCCCTCTACGAGGAACGGGGCTATTGGGTCCGCCCGGCCGCCATGTGGCAGGAAACTGTGAGCCGGGATGGCTACACAGGCCCCCGCTTCACCTGGGTGGAGCCATGAGGGAGTTCACCCTCATCCGCTCCCGGCGGCGCACCCTGGCCCTGCAGGTGACAAGGGAGGGCCAGGTGGTCGTCCGGGCCCCCATCTACGCTCCCCGGGATGACATTCAGCGCTTTGTGGCCGAGCACGATGCCTGGATCACGGCCCAGCTGGCCCGGCAGAGTCAGCGTCTGGCAGAGCATCCGCCCCTCTCCCGGGAGGAGCAGGAAGCCTTGCGACAAAAGGCCCGGGAGGTACTGCCGCCCCTGGTGCAGCTATGGGCTCAGCGGATGGGCGTTACACCCACCGGGGTGAAGATCACTTCCGCCCAAACTCGGTTCGGCAGCTGCAGTGGAAAAAACAGCCTGTGCTTTTCCCTGCACCTCATGGAATATCCCCGGGAAGCCATAGAAGCGGTGGTGGTCCACGAGTTGGCTCACATCCGCCACAAAAATCACGGCCCGGACTTTTACGCCCTGGTCCGCCGGACCCTGCCGGACTATGACGCCCGGATCAAACTCCTCAAGTAAATACGCAAAAACAGCGGAGCCGTCACGCTCCGCTGTTTTTATTTAGAATTTATACCGATGGTATTCCGTGCCGTCCAGCTCTTTAAATGCAGCGCCCTCATCATCCAGCAGGATGTAGCCCCGGCGCTTCTGCTCGTCCTTGGGCAGGGATACGGAGCCGGGATTCAGATACACAAAGTCCGGATACACGTCGCAGGCGGGCACATGGGTGTGGCCCGTCAGCAGGATGCCCCCCTTGGCCAGGGGTGGGAGGTTGTCCGGATTATACACATCTCCGTGGGTGGCAAAGGCCAGCTTTTTCCCCAGCTGGAGCAGCATATAGTCCGCCAGCACCGGAAACTGCAGCACCATCTGATCCACCGCCGCCTCGCAGTTGCCCCGCACGGCGGCAATATGGTCCCGGTACTCATTCAGCAGGCGGATGCACTCCTTGGGGTCGTGCCCCTCGGGCAGAGGGTTCCGGGGTCCATGGTACAAAAGGTCGCCCAGCAGCAGGAGCTTATCCGCCTTTTCCCGCTCAAAAGCCTCCAGCACACGGCGGCAGGCGGTGGCGCTGCCGTGGATGTCAGATGCAGCCAACCATCTCATACGCCCAGCTTCTCCAGCGCGGCCAGCTTCACGCACAGGCAGAAGATGGCAATGGCCTGCTGCAGCTCCTCCACCGGGGGCAGAGAGGGAGCAATGCGGATGTTGCTGTCCTGGGGATCCACGCCATAGGGGAACGTGGCGCCGGCGCCGGTCATGGTGACGCCTGCCTCCTTGCACAGAGCCAGGGCACGCTTGGCCGTGCCGGGCATGGCGTTATAGGAGATGAAATAGCCGCCTACAGGCCGCTTCCAGGAGCCGATGCCCAGGGGCGCGATCTCGCTGTCCAGTGCGTCCAGCACAGCGTGGAACTTGGGCCGCAGAATGGCCGCGTGGCGCTGCATCAGAGCCAGGGTATGCGCCTTATTCTGCAGATACTTCACATGGCGCAGCTGGTTGACCTTATCGTAGCCGATGGTCTGGACATTGATAATCTTATTGAGATAGGCCAGGTTTGCCTCGCTGGTGGCCATGACGGCCACGCCCGCGCCGGGGAAGGTGACCTTGCTGGTGGAGGCAAACTCATACACCATGTCGGCGTTGCCGTTTTCGGCACAGAGGGAGAGGATATCGGCAAAGGGGACAAATTCACCCTCAAACTCATGGATGCAGTAGGCGTTATCCCACATGAGCATGAAGTCCGGGGCCGCCGGCTTCATGGCGGCGATGCGGCGAATGGTCTCATTGGAATAAACAATACCATCGGGGTTGGAGTACTTGGGCACGTTCCACATACCCTTCACGGCGGGATCCTTGATAAGCTCCTCCACCACGTCCATATCCGGGCCGTTTTCCGTCATGGGCACGGTAATAAGCTCCGCGCCCAGGGACTGGGTCACCTTGAAATGCCGGTCATAGCCGGGGGCGGGACACAGCCACTTCACCTTTTCCAGCTTGCTCCAGGGCTTCTCGGAATGGAGCAGGCCATGGGTATAGGCCTTGGAAATAGCGTCATACATCAGCTGCAGGCTGGCGTTGCCGCCCACGAAGCACTGCTCCGGCTTGCAGCCCAGGATCTCCGCAAACAGGGCCTTAGCGGCGGGCAGGCCGTCCACATTGCCATAGTTGCGGCTGTCGATACCGTCAGAGATAAAGTCCTCGGGCTTTACCAGAATATTGCTTATCTCCGTGACCATGTCCAGCTGCGCCTTGCTGGGCTTGCCCCGGGCCATGTTCAGCTTCAGCCCCAGAGCCTTCTGCTTTTCGTAGTCCGCCAGCACGGCGGCGTACTCCGCCTGACGCTGCTGGGCGGTCATTTCGGTGTATTTCATATTTCCTTCCTCCTTACAGAGTTTTATTGATTATATCATGGGTGCAAATGTGCCGCAAGAGATAAATAGCACAGACTTTCCCTCACTTCAGACCGATGGAATATACATCTTCCCGCCGGGCGGAGAGAATAGGCAGCTGCCGGCGCACGGACTCCACCCGTTTAAGGTCCAGGGTCGTCACAGCCAGCTCCTCCCCCGCCCCGCACTGGTGCAGAACGCTGCCCCAGGGATCGCAGACCACGGAGTGGCCCCAGGCCACATAGGTCTCCTGTTCGTTCCGGGCCGGAGAGGTGCCGACGGTGAACAGCTGGTTATCCACCGCCCTTTGGCGGAACAGCAGCTCCCAATGGGCGGGGCCGGTGGTCATATTGAAGGCCGCCGGGACGAAAATGGCCCGGGCGCCCTGCAGGGTCATGACCCTTGCCAGCTCCTCAAACCGCAGGTCAAAGCAGATGCAAAGGCCCAGCTTGCCCCAGGGAGAGTCAAACACGGTCACGTCATTCCCCGGGGACAGGGTATCGGACTCCCGGAAGCTCTGGCCTCCCTCTACGCTGATGTCGAACAGGTGCATCTTCCGGTGCCGGGCCACCTGGCGGCCGGTATCGTCATAGACGAAGGAGGTATTATACACCCGCTCCCCCTCCAGCTCCGGTACGGAACCGCCGACGATCCAGATCCCCAGCTCCCTGGCCAGGTCAGAAAGGGCCTGCTGAGCCGGGCCGCCCAGGGGCTCTCCATAGGGCCGGAAGGCGCTGTTTTCATAGGGGCAGCAGAACATTTCCGGCAGCATGGCAAGCTCCGCCCCCTGCTGTGCAGCCCAGCGGATCAGGCGGCAGGCCGCGGCGATATTCTCCCCCTTATCCCGGGTCACGGACATCTGCACCTGGGCGATGGTCAAGGTATTTTTCATCTTTATCTCTCCTTACAGCTCCCGCAGCACCAGGTCCGTGGTGCCGCCGTCAGCGCTCACTTCCAGACGGATCACCCGGGGGTGCCGGGCGTATTCCCCGCGGATCATATCCCGCAGCACCGTGCCGCCGTGGCAGCCGTGGATGCAGCGGATGCGATAGGTGCCGCTCCTGGCCCGGCGCAGGGCCACGTCCAGGGCCACCCGGGCCTGATAGGCGTTTTTGCCGTGGAGGTCCAGCCTCACTATGCTCTCATACATGGGCGCCGCCCCCTTTCTTTCCCTATTGTAGCCGGAAATCATTGCTTTTTCAACTGTTTCCTTGTATAATCCGGGTATACTATTTTAAGAGGTCAAAAATGCGTATCTTAGTCTTATCGGATTCCCACGGAAATGTGGAAAATATGGCCCGGTGCGTGGAGCTGACGGACCCAAACATCATCCTGCACCTGGGCGACTGCCAGCGGGATACGGAGGCGCTGCACCGGCAGTTCCCGGCTATCCCTATGCAAGGCGTCCCCGGCAACTGCGACTGGGGTGCGGTGGACGCCCCGGAGGTGCTCACGGAATACGACGGCGTGCGCATCCTGATGATGCACGGCCACACAAGGAATGTAAAGGCCAGCACCCTGTCGGCCATTTACGCCGCCCGGGAGATGGGCGCGCAGATCCTGCTGTTCGGCCACACCCACCGGCCGCTGGTGGACTATGACGGGACGCTGTGGGTCATGAACCCCGGATCCGTCGGTCGGGGCGATCCCCGCACCTACGGCATCATAACCATCACAGACGGCCGGGTGGACTGCTCCACCTATCGGATATAAGGGAGGGTGCGAAATGTCCGGCTTACAGCTTTCGGCTCTGTTTCTCTTTTTACTGAATACCGTGGGGCTTTTGCTGCACTCGCAGCTCATCCCCAGGGGGCGGATCCGGGCGGGGATGTTCTGCTTTTACACCAATCAGAGCAACCTCCTGCTGACGGTGTATGAGCTGCTGCTGTTTTGCGCAGGCTTCTGGCCCGGAGGGCGGCTGTGGGCGGTTCTGACCGACGTGCGGCTCTCCTGCGCTATGGCTCTGTACATCTGGGTAACGCACCTGATCTATCAATTTGTGCTGGTGCCCGAGCAAAAACGCAAGGGGCAGAAATTTGCCGACTTCGGCGGCAGCTTCGGCAACATCTGTGTGCATTATCTGACCCCGCTGCTGGTGGTGGCCCAATGGCTGTTTTTGGCGGACAAAACGGGGCTTTCCCTGCTGTGCGCCGTGTGGTGGCTGGCGCTGCCCCTGGCCTACACCGCCTACGCCCTGCTGCGGGCCACCGGCGGAAAGCCCATCGGCCACACAGGGCTGCTGTATCCCTATGCGTTCATGGATCTGAAGCGGCTGGGCTGGAAGAAATTCCTGCGCAACGCGGCGGCGCTGCTGGTCCTGTTTTTCCTGCTGGGCTGCGTTCTGGTGGGAGCGGGGATGCTTATACGATAAAAAATGTCTGCCGGAAACGGCAGACATTTTTTACTTGACTTTTACTCAATCCGGCCGGCAGCCGAAGTGCAGCAGCGCCTCCAGCACACCGCCGCCTACGGCCAGGGCCTTATCCGACGCCTGGAAGCAGTGGGACTGCTTGCACCGGGGATCGATGTCCCCGCACTTCATACCGGCAGGCACCGTGAGCCCTCCCTGCAGCAGGCCGCGCAGGCAGCCATCGATGGTGCAGAGCATGGGCTGGCCATTCACCATCGCCGCCACTTCCCCGGTTTTCACCATCTGGCCGATCTCCATTTTCGGTTCAAACACCCCTGCCGCCGGGGACCGCAGCACCCGCTCGGCGCCGTAGCCGCCGATGATGCCGGGAACGCCGGTATTGGGGATGGGCGAGCCGTGGTAGAGGACCCGGCCCAGGGTGTGGCCACGCATGGTCTCCACGGCGGCGTGACAGTCCTCTCCGGCGGTGAAGCCGGGGCCCACGGCGATGACCACCGGGGCCATGTCCCGGCGGGTGCCCAGGTTATGCTTGGCCAGGATGGCGTCCACCAGGGCCGCCGGGTGCAGCTGGGGCAGCAGGGCGCAGTCCGGGTCCGCCAGCACGGCAATATCCCCCGCGGCGGCGATGTCCAGAGCCTCCCGGGCTGTGGCTGCGCGCCGGGCCCGGACATCCTCCACCATCACCTGGCCCAGGCGCAGGGCCTCGGAAAAACACACGGTGCGGCGGATGGAGGTGGGCTGGGGCAGGTCTGTCATAACGATCTGAAAACCCGAGCGGTGGAGCCGCAGGGCGATGCCCGTGGCAATATCCCCGGCGCCGCGGATCAAAATGGCCATAAGAATCCCTACTTTCTTTTTCTTATGGCTATTTTACCCGCTTGTGCGGGCCGTGTCAACTGGACAATGGGCCGCCGGTGGGGTATACTAGTGTAAAAAAAGGAGGTGGCGGAGATGGAGCTCGCTCCCCTGCTGGGCATTCAAAAAGGCGTTACGGCCATCATAGGCAGCGGCGGAAAAACCACCCTGCTGCGCACCTTGGCGGATGAGCTGCCGAGGCGGGTGCTGCTGTGTACCAGCACCCACTTCCAGGGCTACGCGGATCTGCCCACGGTGCTGGATCCCACGGAGGAAGCGCTGCGGGAAGCACTGGCAAAGCATCCCATCGTCTGCGCCGCCGGACGCTCTCCCATTGGGAAATTGGTAGACTGCGGGATCGACTATGAAGTTTTGGCTTCCCTGGCAGACTATGTACTGGTGGAGGCGGACGGCTCCCGGCAGTTACCCCTGAAGGCCCACGCGGGCCATGAGCCGGTGATCCCGGCGTGCGCCCGGCAGGTCATCTGTGTAGTGGGGCTGTCGGGGCTGCACCATCCGGTGGCGGAAACGGTACACCGGCCGGAGCTGTTCTGCCCTATGGCGGGCTGCGCCCCGGAGGACGAGGCAACGCCGGAGCGGGTGGCCCGGGCGCTGGTGCGGGAGCATCTGGCGGACACCTATTTTCTCAACCAGGCGGATGATGCCGTCCGTCTTTCCCTGGCGTGTCAGCTTTCTGCCCCCCTTATTGCCCAGGGTAATCGAGTCATAGCGGGTAGTCTGCACGCAAACACTTATGTAGTTTTTTAACTACCTGCAGTACATTTGAGAAGCAAGAGGTGAATCTGTATGGATAAAGGTAAGGAGCCGCATGAATTTATGTGTCCCGTTTGCGGAAAATATATGTTTAAGGAGCCCTTTGAAGAATGTCCTGTTTGTGGATGGGTAAATGACATTGTACAGGCTGATTATCCAGATTGGGCCGGCTGCGGTAATTTCATGTCTTTAAATCAGTGCCGCAGGGCTTACAAAGAAGGCAAAAATTTTTATTGACACATTTTAAGAAAGCAAACCGCTCCGGCCTATGCCGGAGCGGTTTGCTACATATCTAATTACTATTCTTACTCCACGGTCACGCCGCGCTCGGCGAAGCCCTTGACCATGAGGTCCAGGTCCGGCTCGATATGCAGAGGCTCACCGGCGGACTTGATGGCGTTGGCCACGTCCTTCAGGCCGTTGCCGGTGACGACGGATACCACGGTAGCATCCTTCTCAATGAGGCCCTCCTCACAGGCCTTCTTCAGAGCCGCCGCGCCGGTAACGCCCGCAGGCTCACCGAACACGCCGCAGGTGCGGCCCAGCAGGCGCTGAGCGGCCAGGATCTCCTCATCGGTGACGCAGACGGCGATACCATTGGACTCACGAATGGCGGCCAGGGCCTTATCGGCGTTCCGGGGCACGCCCACGGAGATGGAGTCGGCAATGGTGTTCTCCTCCATGGGCTCCCAGGGCTTATTCTCCTGGATGGCCCGATTGATGGGATAGCAGCCGTAGGACTGGGCAGAGATCAGCCGGGGCAGCTTATCGATAAAGCCGATGGCGTACAGGTCCTTGAAGCCCTTCCACACGCCGGCGATGGTGCAGCCGTCACCCACGGAGATGGCCAGATAGTCGGGCATCTCCCAGTTCAGCTGTTCGGCGATCTCCAGGGCCACGGTCTTCTTGCCCTCGGAGAGGTAGGGGTTGATGGCGGCGTTGCGGTTATACCAGCCGTACTTCTCAATGGCCTCGGCGGACATCTTGAAGGTCTCCTCATAGTTGCCCTTCACGGAGATGACGTTGGCACCGAAGATCATCAGCTGGGCCACCTTGCCCTTGGGGGCGCGCTCAGGTACGAAAATATAGGTCTTGAAGCCTGCGGCGGCGGCGTTGCCGGCCAGAGAGGAGGCGGCGTTGCCGGTGGAGGAGCAGGCGATGGTCTTGGCGCCGGCCTCATAGGCCTTGGCCACGGCCATGGCGCTGGCGCGGTCCTTCAGAGAGGCGGTGGGATTCTGGCCGTCGTCCTTCACCCACAGGCGCTTGATGCCCAGCATCTCGGCCAACTTGGGCTCCTCGTACAGGGGGCTCCAGCCCACACGCAGGGGGGTGTCGGGGGTGGTCTCCTCCACGGGCAGCAGCTCCCGGTAGCGCCACATGGAGCGGTTCTCCCGCTGGGCCAGCTTCTCCTTAGTGAGGACGGACTTGATGTAATCGTAATCGTATACGATGTCCAGAATGCCGCCGCACTCGCAGTTGGTCAGGTCGGGAGTGGCCTCATAGGTCTTGCCGCAGCGGACGCACTTGCCGTATTTTACGTTTTTCATAGTGTGTTCTCCTCAAATAATATAATATTCGTCCTCCGCCCATCGAGCGGGATTGGTGTCGATGTATTGCCAGATGCGGAGATAGTGTGCTTGGTCGCGAATAACTTCGTCATAAAAACTGGTTTGCCAAATTGCCTTTTCAAATGGCTTAATTTTCCCAGCCTTTACCGCTTGTATGCATGCATTTGTTGTCATGGTTTTATACCAACGCATAACATCCTGTAGGGCAGGGCCCATGTGCCCTGCCGCATTACCGGCATGCAGCTGTAAAAGAAGGTGGATATGATTTGGCATTACGACCCACTTATCTACTGTCCAATTGGGAAACTTACTTTGTATTTTGCCTATCCATTCCGATATAACTTTTCTAACGATGTTGACCCGCAAAGCGCATGGCGGAGTCGTTGCAGGCGGCGGGACACATGGGTCCCGCCCTACAGAAACAAGGCTACACCACGGGGACAAATTGTTTTCCCCAAACAACCAACGCTTGTCCCTGGTACACATAGTTACAAAATATGCGCCGGGTGTGGCATAGTCATATTTTTTTAATCTCAGCGATTTTCTCGTCTGCATCTATTTGCAATAAAAATCGCAGGGGCGGGACGGCTGTCCCGCCCCTGCGGCGAATGTGGGGGTATTTCTTACAGGTTCTTCAGCAGGCCGGTGGCCTCGTTGAACTCGTTGATGAGCTCGTCCAGATCCTTGGCCTGGGCGTGAACGGCATCCCAGGTGCCCTTGGTGTCGTACC
>CAMBKF010000012.1 GCA_945868085.1 uncultured Oscillibacter sp. | reverse complement strand
TAGCGCTTCCCATCTTTGGGAGATCTCATTTTCAGTTGCTGACAATTTGTCAGCATCCGCCATTCGGCCTTGCTTGAGATCAGCTCCGTGTAGTAGCGGTTTTGGGCCGCAAAGGAATTGAGTTGATCCTCGGAGTCCGAGCTGACACGAGTATGCATATCAACATGATTAGCGCAATCAGCAACCAAGGGAAACTGCATTTCCTTCTTTACTCCGATGCTATTGATTCAGACCGTCTAATTTCTTTCATGAATGCCATCATAAAAACAGCCGCAGGAAGACGTGTATATCTGATACTGGATAACCTGAAGGTACATCACAGCAATAAGGTATCGGCTTGGGTCAAAGAGCATGAAGCTCAAATCCGCCTGTTCCACTTGCCACCATATTGCCCTGAATACAACCCTGATGAATATCTCAACAATGACTTGAAGCGGAATCTGGGGACACAGGCGATGGTTAAGACAGTCCAGGAATTAGAAGAGAATGCAACGGAAGTGCTGAACCAGTTTTCAGCGGACACTGAGCATGTGAAGTCCAATTTTGACCACCCGAAGCTCAAACCTTACAAGCTGGACTGATTTGTGATTATTTTATTGCCGGAGTAATAATATCAATATCGAAAAATCTGCGCCGTTGGGTGCGTTAGGGGGCTTGCGTTGTGGGCTTAAAGGATAAAATGATTAAAAAAGCGGCAGAAATAGAGGAAAGACGGCCCCAATTTACTCCGCTGGAACTGAACGAGGGCAATGTCCAGGCCATCTTCAATCGGTGCCTGCGGAAAGAGGACAGTAAAGAAATCACAAGAACAACGCTGTTCTCCCGTGTTCTTGGATATGCTCCGGAAGATGAAATCGAAATAGCATTTGATAAAAATGTACTATTAGAGAATGAAAAGAATATAAGATACTTATATGGCCAGCTGAAAGTTGTTCACACAGCTGAAAGTAAAACCAACTGCTTATCCTTAAATGATTTTAAGACTGCCTATCAGGGTACCATTTGGGCCCAAAGTAAATCCAGCTTATTGGAATTACTATATTTAGGTTGTAATAGTGCTTTGGGGTTAGGTTATCGATTTAGTAAAAAATATAATGATACCACAATAATCAGCAGTGACATTACCCCCACCCTCTCCCCGAAAGACCCCGCCTTCCCCGCATGGTGGGAGACCCACAAGTCCGAGTGGGAAGCGTAAAACCAAACAAAGCCGCAAGCCCCACGGGGTTCAACTCCCGTGGGGCTTGTTTTCGTCAATCGCCGCATATGACGCCTGCACGGACCGCACTGCGTTACGCACACCGGCCATTGGCCGGCACGATCCTGTTCCGTGCTTTGCCGTTATGGGCCGATCCGCGTGGGGCGGAAAGCGTCCGGTCAGGCCTTTTTCTTTTCGAATTTCTCACCGGGGCAGCGGCACAGGGGGCAGATATAGCCCTCCGGAATGACCTCGCCGGTGTAGTGATAGCCGCAGATGGGGCAGACCCAGCCCTCGTCCTCGGCCATGGTGCGGTATACGGTGGCGGTGGGAGGCGGCGCGAAGGAACCCTTCTGCAAAAATTCGTCCATGGTCATCAGCCGCGCGTCGCTGAGGACCTCGCCCTCCACGGCGTCGCAGATGAACAGGTAATAGTTCTTCACAGGAACGGTCTCCGTGACCTTCAGGCTGACCCAGGCGGCCATATTATCGGTCAGGTAGGGGTTCCCGGCGGCATCCTGACGGAAGTTCAGCCCGGCGAATTTGTCCACGATGCGGCCGGATTTATAGCCGAAGGTCTTCAGCAGCTCCTTGTCGGCATCCTGGCCCACCATGGAAACGGCCAGCGTGCCCGTTTTCAGCAGCGCGTCGCAGGTGCGGTTGTCCCGGTTGAGGATCACCGCGCACTTGCAGGGATTCCCGCTGGTGATCTGGGAGAAGGAGCTGATGAGGCATCCATAGTTGCGGCCCTCTTCCGCGACTGCCGCGATATACAGGCCATAATTCAGCTTTTCAAATACATTGCGATCCATAAAATATCTCCTTTCTTATAGTGGTTTTTATTTGCATTATACACTTCTTTTTGGCAAAACACAAGCGGAAATTGTCTGCCTCCCCGCGCGGCAAGTTTTAATATGTAATTGCAGGGTACGGAAGTCCGCACGGCGCTCTGTGCCCTGCAAATTTTATACAACGAAAGGCTTGTACAGCGATGAAAATAATTGGTTTCCGCAAAAGTAGTTTTAAGGGTAATGACGGCACGGTTGTTTCCGGTGTGCATCCAGGCCCTTTTCTTCTGCTTATCCAGTATCACGAAACCCTCATTTAAGAATGTAGTTTCAAGGAAACTCAGGATCACTTCCTTGTGTATTTTGCAGCTTTTTGCGCAAAAAAGAAAGGATTCCAAGCATTTCTGCTCAGAATCCTTACACTTGTAATAGCGAAACACTATAGATATCACACCATTACATCCGCATATTCTTCATATAGGCATATAAAACGCTTATATTTTCCAAATTTCATTGCCGCTAAGCAGAAAACCGTATAGGATTCTTTTTTCGGTCTCACTTGCCTCTTCCGATTTAATTCGGTTTTGAATTATCGGTATGATAGCATCTTTGTGGGCAATAAAACAACTCATGTACTTTTCATGACGAGCAAAGTTTTCCCACATATAATTGGAAAAGTCTACTTGAGAGTAGTCAAAACTCTCCGAATCTAATAGGAACTGCAAATGCGGTCTTCCCTCAGACAGTTCTTTTAAAGCACTTATATCAGATATCATATCGTTTATATAGAGAAGATAGACGCATTCCAATCTACTCTCAACCGGATCGGGGTATGAGTGCACACCTGTGACTTCTTTTCTGCTAAGCTCTATTACTCCATTTAAAGGCGCCTTTTGAAATTTCGCGGATGCTCTCGGGAAGTTCGATCTTCTTCAAAGCCGAATTCCAATCCAGGTCATCAATGCGATTCACGCCATTTTCAATAATAATCTCCCGCAGAGCATCACAACTTGAAAATCCTTGCGCAACTTCGACGCTGCCCGGAATCCGAATTTTCTTCAAATCGGTGCCGCAAAAGCAACCCGGGCCAAGTTTTTTTAGTCCATTGGGCAGTTCCACGACTGTCAAGTGAGTGCGTAAAAATGCGCAGTTACCAATTTCTTCCACAGAGTCCGGAATCGTAAGTTCCCAAAGGTTGCAATGTTGAAAAGCACGAGGTGCAATTTTCTTGATGCCCTGTGGTATAACAACCGACCTCACATCGTCTTTATTCCGAATCGAACCATACAAAGTGTCGCCAATAATGACTAAATCATTTTCATCGGCAAGACTGGTACAGCCCAAGAAGGCCTGTGGATCAAACCAAATCTGAGCTCCTGTTTGGGGGAAAAGAATCTTCTTGAGATTTACACAATTACGAAAAGCGCCCTTTTGAACTTCATACCGATCGCAGGTTATTTGTGAAAAATCCGCCACTTCAATGTCGGTATTCCCGGTAAAGGTGCCGTTCAGAATACCACCAACACCGGGAACATTAGGGATTATTACATGCTTTTCATGTCCTTGATACTTGCGAAGGCACACTGGTCCACCGGTAATCGAACGGTATATTGAGAAGTCCTTGACTTCTGCTGTGATAGGATCCTTCTTTTCAATATTTCCTTGTGACATTTCGCTTCCCTCTCTTTCTAATTATGTCGGCTCGTGAAATTCAATTTTATTTGTTGTACATTGCTATTATATCGAAAATTTGTCAAAAAGCAATATAAAATCTGCTGCTTTCCAAAAAACAATAGTGATTCTGTCTGCAATATTTGACCTTCCGTCCAAGATATTCGAAACAATTTGTTTGGTCTCTTTAAGCTTATCCAAGGCATCTATGCGTATACGATACTTTCTTGCTCCGGCGTGGGCTTTTCTATTCTTTTCTCTGTACTAATATCTCCGATAGAGTGAGTCCTTCTGGATGCGCCATGGTGACGCTACCCTCGTGACAACTCGAGAGCGCACCTTCCCCTTGGTGGGAGGTGCGCTCTGTCTGCGTTCATTTTATGCGATACAGGCTGCTGGTCAGGCTGCCATTGGGACGACGGCGGTGGGTGCGTTCCAGAAAACCATGATGTTCCAAGTCACTTAATGCCCGCTGCACGGTGCGGCGGGACAGCTTCAAGTCCTCCGCGATCCTGCGGACGCTGGGCCAGCAGGTGCCGTCGGCGTTAGAGCGGTCCTTGAGGTACATATAGACCGTCTTGGCCCGATGGGATAGTTCCTGATCCGCATAGATGCTTCCAAAGTAACTCATGTCTTTGCGTCCTCATTGTAAAGTCCCATTGCCGAATAGGGGCTTCTCCGCTCGGCAACAGGTACCTGTGTAGGCTGACTATTCTTCTTTCCGTAGGCCCGGTCAATGTGGAGGAATAGTTCCTGTCGGCTGGCATAGGTTACAGGTCGTGCCGCGTGCTCCGGGGTAATGTACGGCTCACCAAAGGTAATGCCCCAGTCGAGAAACAGGCGCAGCTTTGTCCGCATGGGGTGCGTCCCCGTTTTCATGACCACAAAGCTGCCTTTGGGGATGGATTTCAGTTCGTCCGGCGTCATGAGGGGCCGCTCCATCATCTGCAAGCTCTGGCTGGGATCATTTTTACTTCTGCTGACCGAGCCGGACAATACCGTGCGGCTGCCCAGCGCCTTGGAGAGCTGCTCCGCCGTCTGGCTGTTGGGGGCGAAGCCGCCGAAGATTGTATCCTGGCAGTTATCGGTCAATATCTCCGCCCCCTCTCGCCCATAGTTTTTCTCCAGCTGCGCCAGCGCCTGGATGATAGGCACCATGGTCAGCCCGCGGGAGCGCCCTGCGCTGAACAGCGGCAAGATATCAAAGGCGGGCATGGTGCCCAGCTCGTCGCAGAAGAACACAACACGCCCCGGCAGTCGCCCGCCGTTTTCATCCGCCACGGCGAACAGCTCCCGTGCCAGCGTCTGGATCATCAAGCCCGCCATGAAGTTCTTGGTCTGATCCTCCTCCGGCAAAATCAGGAAGATAGCGGACTTTTCCGCCGCAAACCGCTCGGCGTTCATGGTGCTGTCAAAACACAGCACCTGCTCCAGCTCGGAGTCCAGAAAGGCGTTGAGGCGAGACAATACCGTGCTCATGACCGAGGCCATGGCCTGGTCGGATGTGTTCAGCGCCGCCCCGGCAAACCACCGTGCCTTGTGCTCCGGGGGCAGCTTCTCCATGAGGATGGTAAACCAGTTTTTGCCCCGCACCCCCGATGGAGCCAGCAGCTCCTGCACCAGCTTGAACACGGACACGATGTGCCGCCGCTCCTGTTTCCTTTCCGGCGGCAGAAATTCCGCCAGCAAGAGCACCACGGAAGTCAATAGTCCCTCTGCGGCATCGTAGAAATAGGCGTTCTGACCGTAGTCCGTATCCCCATTCGGTGACACGATGGTCTTGGCCAGGATCTTGGCGTACTTCTCCGCCTTGGCACGGGCGGCAAGGCTGCCGGTGGCCTGCGCCGCATCCATGTAGTGGTTGATGAGCGTCATGAGGTTGTAGCCATCTGAGCGGGTAGGGTTTCGCAGATCCACCACGGATACATGGTAGCCGTAGTATTTCTCCGCAATGGCGCCGTAGTTGCGAGCCAAGTCACCCTTGGTATCCAATGCCAGAAAGCTCATGCCGCTGGCACAGGCATATTCCAAATTGGGATATAGAAAGTAGGCCGTTTTGCCCACGCCGGATGCGCCGATCATAAGGCAATGCACATCGTCCTTATCCACCAGTGCGGTGATGTCATGCTTATGGCTGATGCTGCCCAGCACCAGTCCCTGCACTTCCGGGCGGCACAGTCCTTTGCGCCAGTTCGCAACTTGAAACGGCACGAGGGCATAGGTCTTGCGGATCTCTGCATCGGTGGCCCAGCGGGCCGTGCCATGCTGGCCGTCGCCTACGGTTTTGGATTTAATGTTGTTGAGAGTGTAGCGATTGTTCAGCAGCGTCAGGCAGCCTATGACCGCCGCCATGACGCCGCCCGCTGCAAGAAGGATCCATAGAGCATCTGTCACGAGTTTTCTCCTTTCCTTTTTTATGGATCTATGTTACTATTATCGTGTAAAACTAAGGGAGGGACAGTACATGAGTCATCTCGTTGCCTCTGAATATAAATGTTTTGAGGATATACGCAGGACCCGTCCCGACGGGTCTGAATACTGGTGTGCCAGAGAATTGGCCCCGGTTTTGGATTATGCGAAATGGGAAAATTTTGCCAAGGTCATCAAACGCGCTATGATCGCCTGTGAAAACAGCGGCCACGACACAGCTGCCGATTTTCCTGAGGTTAGGAAAATCGTTAAAGCCGGCGCAACGACAAAAAGCATTGTCGACTATGAATTGTCTCGCTATGCCTGTTATCTGATCGTGCAGAACGGCGATCCGCGCAAAGAGGTCATTGCTTTGGGGCAAACCTACTTTGCTATCCAAACTTATCGGCAGGAGGTTGCGGACCGATTTAATCAGTTGGACGAAGATAGCCGTCGGTTGGTCGTTCGCGGCGATATAAAACAGTGGAATCAGCTGTTGGCCGAGGCCGCACGGAATGCCGGCGTGATCACAGCGGATGAGTTCGCCGTATTCCAAAACGCCGGGTACATGGGATTGTACGGCGGCATGACCGTGGACGACATACATCGGAAGAAAAATTTGGAAGTAGGACAGAAGATCCTTGACTATATGGGCAGCACGGAACTGATCGCAAATCTGTTCCGCATTTCCCAAACAGAGGAAAAGCTTCGGAAGGATGGCGTGGATAGCGCTGATACCGCAACCGCCGTGCATTACAAAGTCGGCAGTGAGGTCCGCGAGGCTATCGAAAAAATCGGCGGCACAATGCCGGAAGATCTGCCTACACCCGAAAAGAGCATTGCCCAGCTGGAAAAAGAACAGCTCCAGCGACTAAAGCAGCAGGCGCTGGATGGGCAATTGATGTTGGATGAATGAATTTACCCCGACAGCCTTATGCTGTCGGGGTTTTCGCTTTGCCCCGCTTCGCCCACAGGTCATCGTTCCAGTCCTTTCCCTCCGGACGCAGGCGCTCCACATCGTAGCCCATATCCTCCAGGGTATCCAGCATACCGTCGCAAGCATCCTCACCCGCCTCGTCATTATCCAAACAGAGGTACACCGTGTCCAGCTTCGGGTTCTGCCGCAGGCGCTCCAGTACGGGCTGGATAGAGGTGCCGCAGCAGGCCACATAGCTGTGCTCCAGCCAGCCTGCCGGATAGAGGGTAATGTGAGACAGTAGATCAATGGGTGCTTCAAAGACATAGAGGGAACGGTCCGTCCCGTTTTTGTGGAAGCTGTGTTTTATGTCGCTGCTCTCCACATTGATGCGGAACACTTTGCCTTGGGAACCGGTGCTGCGCAGATGCGCATGTCGGGCTTCGCCGTTTTCGCCCCGCCCCACAAACACGCAGTTGTGGTGTGGGTCGTCCTCATAGAGCAGCTTCTCCTGCACAAACGCCGTGACCACATCCCGGTCGATGCACCTGTGTTTGGTGAGATAGGCATACATCCTGCGCATAGTCAGGTAAGGCTTTGGCAGGGCAAAGGGTTTTGGCTCCTGCGGCTCCGGCTCCTGCTTTGCAATGGGAATGATGCCCTGTCCGTCCCGGCCCAGCAGCATGGACACGGCTTCCGGGAAGGTCTTGTCATAGAACTGCCGCACGAAGCTGATGGCGTGGCCGCCCCTCCGTGCAGCGTGATCATACCACCTGTTGGCGCGTACAGTGATGCTGTGGT
Organism: uncultured Oscillibacter sp.; assembly: GCA_945868085.1. GTDB lineage: Bacteria > Bacillota > Clostridia > Oscillospirales > Oscillospiraceae > Vescimonas. Next base: position 46,245 of record CAMBKF010000012.1, on the reverse strand, counting down.
CGCTGGCCAGCCGGTACTCCCGTCCAGCCTGGAGGAGCTTTTCGCCCCGGTCACGCAGAAAAGATGGCAGGTCAACCTCGTTGGCCTGCCGTTTTTCTGTGGATGTGAAATATACAAATTTACAGTCCAGAAACGACTCTGCATCGTAATAGAGGATGTCATCGTCCCCGACAAATGTGGCCGTGCCAATAGGCTCTATAATGCATCACTTCCTTCTTTCGCAATACACCACCAGCCGTTGCCGTCCGCCGCTGGCGTAGGGATGGCAGGTGACAAGCGTCAGCAGGTCACGCCCCGGCTGGATTTTGATTTTGTCCACCTGGTCCGGCTGGATGATCTTCGTATCAACCACGGCATAGGTGAGTGTTTCCCATAGATTCGTAATCGTTACCATATCGTCCACCTGCAAGCGGTCTATGTGCCGAAAATAATCTGAGCCATGCCATCCTCTATGCCCGGCAATAACGCAGTTGGTATTTGCGCCGCCAATGGGCACCGAAGTGTTCCCCAGCACCGCCGCCCCTGCGGCAAGGTGCGAATCCGACGCGCCCAAGTAGACCGGCATGACCAGCTCCAGCGTGGGTATCTCCAACACACCTATGATCTCGTTCTCCACGCCGCAGTCTCTCAGCAATACAGCAGGCTCCTCACAGGCCAAAGCATCGGCCAGCCCCGCCTGCCGCTCCGTATAAATGCGCTGGTTATATCCCTGCAAGTCCGTCAGCAACTCGGGGTATGACTGTCTCGCCTCCTCCAAAAAGCCCTGTGCCGCCGCGCTCATGTCCGCTTGCAGCCTATGCCCGGAAACCACCGGCCACAGCAGAATACAAAGCCCCGCCACGGCCAGCGCCACCGCCAACAAAGCAGCTTTTTTACCCACGGCGTTTCCTCCTTGCAAAGAGGCAGACCCCGCCAGCCGCAGCCAACACACCAAGACCGATGCCCAAGCCCGTGAGATAGTGCTGCGTCCACGAAGACGCAGCCTTCGGAGTTTTTCCATTTTCTACCACCAGCTCCGGCACATACGGCACCCGATGTCCCCGCACCAGCAGCCGGTGGGTGTTCACCCCAAAGGGCGTACAGGTCACCAGAGTCACCAGGTCCTGCCCGTCCTCGATTTGCAGCAGCGATGTGTCCCCAGGCAGCACTTTGGCAATCTGGTCCACCTCGTAGGCCAGCACCTCACCCAGCACATGGATGTAGAAAACATCGCCTTTCACCAACTGGTCAATGTCTGTAAACAGCTTCACCGAAGCCATCCCGCTGTGAGCCGACAGCACCGCATGGGTGCCTGCCCCGCCCACAGGCAGGGAAGTCCCCACCACATGCCCCACGGTCCGTTCCAGCGTCTCCGCTTCCGTGCCGTGCCGCACCGGGAGATACACGCCGATTTTCGGGATGTCGATAGTACACATGGCCCCGCCCACGGTGAGCTGCCCCGCATAGAGCATGGGAGGAGCAGAAGCCCCTCCCGTACTGACTGCCGCCTCGCCCCGCAGCAAGGCGTTATATTCCTCCGCTGCCCGCCGCTGCTCGGCCAGCTCCGCATTGTCAGTGCCCGCAATAGCGGCGGTGTACACCGCCTCCACATCCGAGTGATACTTTTCACTTACCAGTTCACCCATAAGCGGGTAGAGCAGCAATCCCAGCGCCAGAAGCATACAGGCTACCGCCAGCAGTCGCCATTTCACTGGTCGTTCCTATTGTGCTTCCGCCCACGGACCACAATAAACGCCGCCACGCCCAGCAGCATACAGCCGCCCACGGTGAACATCCAGGTGCCGTAACCGCCTGTCTTAGGCAGGTCAAAGCCGGGGTTGTTGATGACCGTCAGCGGCACGATGGCATTGCCGTCCTCCATGTCCACCGCGTCGCCGTTGACGCTGCCGCTGGCCGTCAGGAGCTTCACGCCGCAGGTCTCGCAGGCGCTCTCGCCCTCCGCAGCGGTAATGATAATTTCGATGCCATCCTTCAGCAGCACATACCCCTTGTCTGTGTCTGTCTCCGTCAGCGTATAGGTGTCGTCCTCCAGACCCATGACCCGGATGTGCCCCTCCCCGTTGGGCACGAACGCCGTGGCCTTGCTCTCCTTCACCTCATGGCCGGTGACATAGTACACGCCGCCCACCAGCTTTGCCGTCACAAAATAGCCGTCCGTGTCGTTGTGCAGCAGGAAGTTGACATTCGTCAGGTCGCCCTTGCCGTCCGAAAACTGCTTCAGCACATCCACACCGTAGGTATACACATGGCAGCAGTCCTGGAGCGTATCAAAGTAACCGGTATTGGTGCGCTTCCAGGTCAGCACCACCTCGTTGGGGTTGTCGGTATCACCCAGTTGTGCGTCAGCGGTAAGGGTAGCGGCATAGGTGATCCGCATAGTACAGTCGCTGTAACCACGCTTCACGCTGCCCGTGTAGACGCTCTCAGATTCATTGATGTCCGCCAGCCCGGTCTCTGTCATACCAATGGTCATGGTGTTCTGTGCGTCATCATAGCTGACGACAAACTTGCCGGAATCCTCCTCCCATGCCGTAATCTGATCTGTGCATCCGGCATCCCGGAAGAACTCAATGAGCACATCGCTTCTGTTGTAGCGAATCCCCTCTCTCAGCGTGTCCACAAAGGTATAAGCAGTCAAACTGGTAGCCTTGGAGGTAATGGTGGGCAGTGTGCTGATGATCTGATAGTCCACCACATCGCCCACAGAAGCGGTGGCGGTGTGTGCATAGCCGTCCGCAATATCCCCCGTGCCGCCGTTCTTGCCTGTGCTGTTTTTATCCTCCCGGACGGTTTTTTCCAGCGTGGGATTGCCGGTCTGGTTCTTGGGATACACGGTCACATCGTAGTTCCAGTCTTTGCCGTCGATGGTGGTCATGGGCAGAGAGACGAAGAACGGATTACAGGTGCTGATGACATTCTCCGGCACACGGGTCTCCACCACCAGATACAGCCCCTGCTCCAGACCGCTGACCTTGCTGTGTCCGTTTGCGTCCGTCTCAGGCATGGCCTTGCCGCCGTTCCGGACGGCAATCTCCAGCGCATTTTTAACGGTAGTGGCGTTGACAGCCAGGGCATCCGCCAGGGCTTTGTTCAGCTTGTCGGAGGTGAAGTAAAATACACCGCTCCCGCGCTTGTAAGCGTCCGCCTTAGTCAGTCCAATGGCCTGGAGCACTGCGTCGTCCGCAAAGCCATACAGCACACCCACCTTGTACTGACCGCTCTCCCGCTGACTGTAAGTGGAGATGGACGCCATCCGCAGATAGCTAAACTCCACGCCCTGGATGGCGTACTTTGCCAGCTTGTCGGTAACGACATCGTCCTGCACACCGGTGCTGACATAGGACGCCGCATCCCACGCTCCGTCTGCGCTGGCTGCCGTGATGTCGTACTTGTAAAGGGAAAGGGACGCCTTTCGCCCGGAGTCAATGGTCGGCGCCGCGAACGCCGTGGTGATAAGCCCCAAGGCCATGACCACAGCCAGGAGCAGCGCCCAAAGTCGTTTTGTTTTCTTCATCGTTCAGTTCTCCTTTTTCGTAGTGGATTTTTTGCAAAAATAAACACCCATGCCGAGCATGAGTGCCGCAAACAGAATATAAATTGTGAATCCCGCCCCGCCCGTAAAGGGCAGCGCAAAGCCCGCGTTGTTGCAGGCGGTAATGGTGATGTCGTGTTCGCTTGCATCCAGCGTCCCCAAAAACAAAGGCTCTGTCAGCAGCGTCATTCCCTCCGTCGCCTGCACCTCCGTCACCCGGTAGTAGGTGCCGCCGTCTGCTGTCAAATCTTCCCAGCAAACCGAGCCGCCCGCACCCGTTTCCGCTGTGCTCACCTCCTGCCACTTTACCCGGTCCGCAGAGGATTCCAGCAGGAACCGGATCCCGAGCAAAGGCGCACCCGCAGCGTCCACTTTCTTTACCGTGATCCTGCCGGGGATGGTGGCGGTCTTGATTTTAAGGTAAGCCGTCACCGGATCCCGGACACTGGCAGAGTAGGTGACCACATCCTGAATACCGGTAGCCGATCCCCACACGCCGTCGCCCCAGACTACCACGCCCGCATGGGTAGTGCCATTTTTGCTGCCCACCACGGTGACAGCCTCCGGGATAGGCTTCTCCGTGGAAACTGTCAGCACATTCCCGCTCTTGCTGAAAGTCAAGTCCGCGTCCTTACAGCTGAAGCTGTACCTTTCCAGCATCTCATTTGCATCCGTGACGCTGCCCACAAACTTGCTTCCGTCCCAACTCAGCTCCAGCGTCCCCGCATTGGAAGGCAAAGACCCGCATATCCAGCAGCGCATCCACTTCATCCGGCAGCTGCGTATCCTCCAAGTGAAGCCGGGCATCCGCAAGATTCATAATGCCCGCACGCTGGAGGGCACGGTCCACCTCCTCCTGCGCCATAGGAAGGTACAGCCATGTGATATGCTCCGTATCCTCCGGCTCGGACTTGGCGGTCACCGCAACCGTGATGGCATTCGGCTCATAGTAATAGCAGGGAAAGAACCGCCCGTCGTAGACCTGCTCCAATTTCATGCCGTTATCATAGACCACGCCGTAGGGCGTGATCGTGCCGCTGCCGCTCTCGATGAGCCGCCGTGCCGTTTCCTCACCGTCCAGAGCATCCAGTTCCTCCATTTTGGCGCTGCCACCGTGCAGACTCATGTAGTGGTTCCGGCCAACAGCGGATAGGTCGGAAAAATCTGTGATGACCGTGGCCTGTTGGCAGCAGAAGGTCAGGTTGATCAGATCCTTCAGCTCGAAAAGCTCCAGCTTGTGGGCCACCGCCTGAAACTGTGCGGCTTCGCCGGTATCGAAACTATCCAGCCGCTTGGCGAGATAGTTCAGCTCCTCCACATTGACCGTAAGCATCTCCATGCGCTTGAGCACAGAGTAAAAGCTGTTGATCTCCTGCACCTGGCAATCGGCTTTGACCGCGTCGCCGATTTCCAGAGCCTCCAGCAGCTCCATGCAGTGTGTGTACTGGTCATGGGGGATGGGGAATGGGATGGTTGCCACGCCATATTCTGGGTGATACGGATTGCCAAGCACCGCCTGTATCATCATGTTATATCAGCTCCTTTTTCCAAATTCAAAACCACATCTCCGTACTTGGCCATCAGCAGTGCGCCGGTAATCAGGTGGAACGCCTCATCTGTGACCAATTCGGGAGACGCAAGGTCCGCAAGAGTAATATTGCAGCAGCCGACCGCAATGGCCTTCGCCGCCTGGTATACGCTGTATAGCTCCGGCTCGATCCCTCCGAGGCGGACGCTTTGGAAGTCAAAGCCGTCATTCCCGCATTTCCAGACCATCCTGCGCCAAAGGCTCTCGTATGCCGTGAGAAGGAAGAGGGCAGCTTTGTTCCGGTCGGACAAGCGCCAGCAGCGCTCTCGCCAGTGTGTCCATCTTCGCCGGTGGGCATCTGACAGGAAGAATTGAGGTTTCCGTTCTCTGAATTGCTGATGCATCCGTTTTCGGAGCTGTGGCCCCATAGAGAGTGCGAAGCAGTCCCGCACAAACGCATTCAGCTCCAGTACACCTGCTTCGATCCGTTCCTCCAGACAGGTGCATTCATACAGGCGGCACGAATGCTTGCGATCATAGTTCTGGCAGTATTTGCACGCCACATCTTTGGGCGTGTAATGAAATGGGCTGCGGTATATCCCACCGCCTCGGGGCTTTTTTCCAGGCTGAGACATCATCAACTGCTCCATCGCCTGCAGCGGCGTGTCTCGCATGAAATAGCGCGGCATAAGTGAACTCCTCTCTGAAACAAAAAATGGCCGGAATCTTATTGCTAAGACTCCGGCCCACAAAATATTAACGCTACAACCAGCGCCCTTTTTGAAATGAAAAAGGGCGCCGCTTTCTCAGTCCGTCAGGACCAACAAAACGACGCCCAATTCTTTGTGAGTTTTTTTGAGAAAAATACCGCTGCCAGTCGGAAAAATCACCATTCAAAAAGGGCGCTGGCTGAATGCATCTGCCCGAAAAGGGAAAACGCCCAGTTCGAATCGGGGCAGACGCTCTGAAACAGCGATTTGCATCTATGGTTTGAAAGAAGTAATCCGGGCCCTAAATAGCCCGGAAACGGTTGATGCGCCTGGCTTTTCGCCAGACGCATCCATACCGTTTAGTTAATATGGAGGTGACACCCGGATTTGAACCGGGGAATGAGGGTTTTGCAGACCCTTGCCTTACCACTTGGCTATGTCACCGAATGACAGAGAGAACCGAAGTCCTCTCTGTATTTGGAGCGGGCGACGAGGCTCGAACTCGCTACCTCGACCTTGGCAAGGTCGCGCTCTACCAGATGAGCTACGCCCGCAAATGGTGCCTCCGGTCGGAGTTGAACCAACGACACGCGGATTTTCAGTCCGCTGCTCTACCAACTGAGCTACAGAGGCATATGGCGACCAAGATGGGGCTCGAACCCACGACCTCCAGCGTGACAGGCTGGCGTTCTAACCAACTGAACTACTTGGCCATATTTTTGGTGGGAACAACTGGACTCGAACCAGTGACCCCCTGCTTGTAAGGCAGGTGCTCTAACCAGCTGAGCTATGCTCCCGCTTCAGCCGTTCCACTCGTAACGACAGGGTTTATTATACCGAAAATGTGCCCCGTTGTCAACACCAAAAATCATATTTTGCCAATTATTTTTTTGTCTCCAAACTATCAATGAGCTGCTGCAGCTGCGCCCCGTCAAACTCGTACACCGCATCGCAAAACTGGCAGGTCATCTGGCAGGAGCCCTGCTCCTGCAGGATCTTTTTCAGCTCCTCCGCACCCAGGGAAATGAGGGCCCGCTCCACCCGTTCGCGGCTGCAATAGCACTTGTACTCCACCGGGTCGGACTCCAGGATCTTCACATCAAAGTCGGACAGGACGGTTTTCAGCAGGTGTTCCGGGTCCGGATCCTTGTCCAGGATGGCGGACACATTCCCCGCCGCCAGGACGCCGCCCTCCACCTTGGTAATGGTGTCCTCGTCGGCCCCGGGCATCAGCTGGATGAGATAACCTCCGGCGGCCCGGACGCTCTGGTCCCGCTCAATGAGCACCCCCAGCCCGCAGGCCGTGGGGATCTGCTCCGACTCCACAAAATAGCTGGCAATGTCCTCGGCGATCTCACCGCCCAGCAGGTCCACGGTGCCCACATACGGCTCCTTCATGTTCAGGTCCTTGATAACGGTCATAGTGCCGCCCTCGGCGCCCACCGCCGTGCCCACGTCCAGCTTGCCGTCGGGCCGCAGAGGCAGGTCCACCTGTGGATTGGCCACATAGCCCCGGACGTTGCCCGCCGGGTCGGACACGGCCAGAATGGTGCCCAGGGGGCCGGTGCCCTTGATTTGAAGGGTCAGGCTGGCGCCCTGGCCCTTCAGGGCGTTGCCCATCATGGCGCAGCCGGCCAGGGTGCGGCCCAGGGCCGCCGTGGCCACGGGCAGGGTCTTGTGGATCTGCCGGGCGCGCTCGGTAAGGTCGCGGCTGCTGATGGCTGCCGCCTGAACCATGCCATCGGAGGTGATGGCTCTTACGATTCTATCGCTCATAATTTGAAAATTCCTTCTTTATAAATTATCTATCGCGTCATTCACTCTGTCCTGCAAATAGGCCTCGAAATCAGAGTAGCTTTCTCTATAATCGTTTCCATCTTCTATCGACCAAGAAACTACCTGCTGAGACTCGTTTTCAATGCAGTAAAACCATTCGTCACAATCTTCGATGGCAATAAGGTTTTTGGGCATTCCCGATGCGCGCAACTCCAAAGTTGTATCTACAAAAACCATTCGCCCATTTTTGGCAACTCCCAATGTTTCAATGCCATCTAAGCCGCCAAACCCAAATTCCATCAAAAATTTCTTGTATGCTTCCGGCAGCTTTACACTCAGCCTTTCCTCGGCTTCCTTTATCATCTGCTGGGTTACAGTGGCGTGCGCAAAATCGCCCTTTTTCTCATATTTTCTGAGCAAATCAAACACCGAATCCATTTTTCAATATTCCTCCGTCACTCCCGCGTGCAGCAGAAGTAAACCCGCTGCTCGCCGTCCTTCGGCCGGCGCAGGCGGCAGTCGCCGTACACGCGGATGTTCCCGAATCCGGCCTCCCGCAGCCAGCCCGTCAGCTCCTCCGGGGCATAGTACCGCTGCCGGTGCAGCTCCGTGTCCCGGCGGTAGCGCCCGTCCGCCCCTTTGCGGAACAAATCCACCCAATACGAGCAGATATTCCGCCGGAACTCCGTGCGCCACACGCAGTAGCTCTCCTCCGTCTCGTCCAGAAACACCTGGCCGTCCAGGCTCTGAAACTTATCCAGGGTATTCACATCGAAGATCAGCTCTCCACCCGGGGCGATGAACAGATGCAGCCGCTGAAAGGTCCGCTGCACGTCGGCGGGGGAGGTGAGGTAGTTGAGGCTATCCAGGCAGCAGATGGCCGCGTCCACGGTGCCGTACAGGTCCAGCTTGGGCATGGACTGGTGCAGGAAGATGGGCGCAATGCCCTCCACGCTGCCGCTTTTCATCATGGCGGCGGCCAGCATCTCCTCGGAGGCGTCCGCGCCGATTATCTCGTAGCCCCGGCCAGTGAGCAGCCAGGTCATGGTGCCGGTGCCGCAGGCCAGGTCCAGCACCGTGTGTACCGGGATGCGGCTGCGGGCAAAGAGCTTTTCCAGATAATCCGCCCGTTTTTCGTACCCCACATCCCCGGTGAGGGAGTCATAAGCCCCGGCCAGGCCCTGGTATGCGTTCATTCCTCGCCGCTCTCCTTCATTTTCTCCAGGATGCTCTCGTAGCCCCCGGCCCCGTTGAGCAGGGACCGGTTCACCCGGCTGATAGTGGCGCTGGAGGCCCCGGTGCGCTCCAGAATGTCGTTGTAGATCATGCCCTCGTTGAGCAGCTTGGCCACCTCAAAGCGCTGCTCCATGGAGCGCATCTCCGAAATGGTACACAGATCCTGGAAGAAGTTGTAGCACTCCTCCTCGGTCTCCAGCTTCAAAATGGCCTTATACAGCAGGTCGCTCTTTTGCTTGGTGGCGATTTTTGATTTGGCAGGATGCAGCATGGCGTTTGCCCTCCTTTATAGTTTCTCCTCATTTTACTATTTTAGTTCGTGAAAGTAAAGCGCCCCGGCGCAAATAATTCGTAACAAATTTGTAAACTTTGTAAAAACGCCCTTTACCTGGCGGGCCTTTTCCTGTAAAATAATGCAGGTGAAAAATTCCCCGCAGGAATCGAGGCAACGCTATGAGTTTCTTCCAAAAACTGGGCAACGCGCTTTCCCGCTTTATGTACGGGCGCAACGGCTCCGACCAGCTGGGCTGGGCGTCGCTGGTGCTGCTGCTGGTGCTCAACACCGTGAATCTGTTTGTAAAATACAGCAGCGAGACGGTCCACACAATTCTATCCACGGTGGTTTTCCTTCTGATGGTGTGGACCCTGTTCCGCATGTTCTCCCGGAACCTGCCCAAGCGGCGCAGGGAGAATGCCTGGTTTCTTAACAAGATCGTGAACCCCATCAAGAACGGCCGGGCCCGCAGCGCGGATAAGGAGCATAAGTATTTCACCTGCCCCAACTGCCGCACCGTCTGCCGCGTGCCCCGGGGCAAGGGCAAGATCATCATCACCTGCCCCAAGTGCGGCACCTCCATCCACGGAAAAAGCTGAAACCGGCATCCTTATGGACGGACTGACGGCCCTCACCTGTTTGGTGAGGGCCGTTTTTTTTGATTTGGACTTGCAAACAGATGTTCTATCCTGTACAATAGAGGTAAGAATACAGCCGGGAGGGGAGGGGAGCCCGTGGCGGAAAAAGTGTATGTGGCCATCGACTTAAAGTCGTTTTACGCCTCGGCGGAGTGCGTGGCCCGGGGCCGGGATCCCCTGCACACCAACCTGGTGGTGGCGGATGCCACCCGGACAGAAAAGACCATCTGCCTGGCCGTGTCCCCGTCTCTGAAGGGTTACGGTATCTCCGGCCGGGCCCGGCTGTTTGAGGTGGTGCAGAAGGTGGCCGCCGTGAACGAACAGCGCCAGCGGGCCTATCCGCAGCACAGGCTGTATGTCCGGGAATACGACGACCGGCTCATCCGCTCGGATCCCTCCCTGGCCCTGGATTATATCGTGGCCCCGCCCCGCATGGCCTATTATATGGAAATTTCTACCAGGATCTATCAGATCTACCTGCGCTATGTGGCCCCGGAGGACATCCATGTCTACTCCATTGACGAGGTGTTCATTGACGCCACCAATTACCTGCCCCTGTATGGCCTGGACGCCCGTGGCTTTGCCCAGAAGCTCATGGCGGCGGTGCTGCGGGAGACGGGCATCACCGCCACGGCGGGCATCGGGCCCAACCTGTTTCTGTGTAAGGTGGCCATGGACGTGGGCGCCAAGCACATAAAGCCCGATAAAAACGGCACCCGCATCGCAGAGCTGAGCGAGCGGAGCTTCCGAGAGAAGCTGTGGTCCCACCGGCCCCTGACGGATTTCTGGCGGGTGGGTAAGGGCTACGCCAAAAAGCTGGAGGCCAACGGCATGTACACCCTGGGGGACGTGGCCCGGCGGTCCCTAACGGATGAGGACCTTCTGTACCGCCTTTTCGGCGTGAATGCAGAGCTGCTCATCGACCACGCCTGGGGCTGGGAGCCAGTGACCCTGGCGGACATCAAGTCCTACCGCCCGGAGAAAAGCTCCATGGGCGCGGGGCAGGTGCTCTCTTGCCCCTATCCGGCGGATAAGGCCCGCCTGGTGGTCCGGGAAATGGCGGATGCCCTGGCTCTGGACCTGGTGCAAAAGCGTGTGGTGGCCCGGCAATTGGTCCTCACCGTGGGCTATGACCGGGCGGGCAGCACCCAGGGCTATACCGGCCCCCTGACCACCGATCCCTATGGCCGCAGCATCCCCAAGCCCGCCCACGGCACGGAGCATCTGCCCTGTCCCACCGCGTCCTCCAAATATATCATCGCCGCCGCCATGGCTCTTTTTGACCGCATCGTGGATGCGCGCCTGCCGGTGCGGCGGATGTACCTGGTGGCCGAGCAGGTGACGGCGGAGGAGCTGATCCCCGCCGCCCCCCAGCCGGAGCAGCTGGACCTGTTCACCGACTACGGGGCCCGGGAAAAGCAGCAGGCGGCGGAGCAGGAGGCCCTGGCGCGGGAGAAGCAGCTGCAGCAGGCGGTGCTGCACATTAAAAACAAGTACGGCAAAAACGCCATTTTGAAGGGCATGAACTATGAAGAGGGGGCCACCGCCGCCCAGCGCAACCGGCAGATCGGCGGCCATAAGGCGTGAGAAGGGAGGACCATATGGGCGCATACGACGACATCATGCACTTGCCCCACCACCGGTCGGAAAAGCATCCGCCCATGTCCATGCGGGACCGGGCGGCGCAGTTTTCCTCCTTCCGGGCCCTGACGGGGTACGAGGATGCCCTGGGCGAGACCGCCCGGCTCACGGATGAGCGCATAGAGTACAGCGAGGAGGAGCAGCAGCGCCTGAATGCGATCTTGCAGCACCTGGAGCGCCGCCTGCCCGAGCGCCCCACCGTCACCGTCACTTATTTTCAGCCCGATGACCGGAAGGCCGGCGGCGCGTATTTGCAGCATACCGGAGTTCTCCACGCCATCGACCGCCCCAATAACCGCCTGGTGTTTTCGGATAAGTGGGCCGTATCCATGGAGGATATCTACGACCTTTGGGAAACGCCCTGACCCTGCACCCCCCCCCGTAGGGCCGATGCCTACATCGGCCCGTCCGTACCGCACATCTGCTACATTCGTAGGGGCCGGCGTCCCCGACGGCCCGAACCGGGCTTGCACAGTTTTTTTGTCATGCGTAGGGCGGGGTGCCCCCACCCCGCCGCCGATTTGCACCGTACCCCGCGCAAAAAACTCTGTCATTGCGGGGGCGCTTTGCGCCCGTGGCAATCCGTCCCCATCTTGCGCCCACAAAAAAACCACCCCGGCAAATGTCGCCATTTGCCGGGGTATTTCTATCAGATTCTCACACGCTCAACTGGTCGTCCAGCACCAGCCCGGGGTTATGCTTGGTAAGGAAGCCCAGGGACCACGCCCCGCAGTAGGCGATGAAATAGCGGTCCTTGAAGTCCTGCAGCACCCGGGAGTCGGTACACAGGGTCATATCCTGGTAGTCGCCCTCGTAGCTCTTGATGCGGATCAGGTGGCTGTAGGGCAGCCCCTCCATCCGCAGCTCCACGCCGTATTCGCTGCGCATGCGGTATTCAAACACATCAAACTGCAGGGAGCCCACCACGCCCACAACAATGTCCTCGTAGCCGCTGCCCGGGAACTTGAAGATCTGGATGGCGCCCTCCTGGGCGATCTGCTGCACGCCCTTGATGAACTGCTTGCGCTTCATGGTGTCCTTGGGGGACACGGAGCGGAACAGCTCTGGCTCAAAGGACGGTATGCCGGAATAGCGGAACTTCTTCCCCGGCACGGTGATGGTGTCGCCGATGGAGAAGATGCCTGGGTCAAACACGCCGATAATGTCCCCGGCATAGGCCTCGTCCACGATCTCCCGTTCGGCGGCCATCATGGCCTGGGGCTGGGACAGCCGCATTTTCTTGCCTGACTGCACATGGTAATACTCCGCGTCCCGCTCGAATTTCCCGGAGCAGATGCGCATAAAGGCCAGCCGATCCCGGTGGGCCTTGTTCATGTTGGCCTGGATCTTGAACACAAAGGCGGAGAAATCCGGGGAGAAAGCGTCCACCACGCCCTGGTCGCTCTCCCGGGACAGGGGGGGCGTGGTCATGCGCAGAAAGGACTCCAAAAACGGTTCCACGCCGAAGTTCGTCAGGGCCGAACCGAAGAACACGGGGGAGAGCTTGCCGCACTGGACGGCCTTCAGGTCGAACTCCGCCCCGGCGCCCAGCAGTTCTACATCGTCCCGCAGGATGCCCGTGAGCTTTTCGCCTATGAGCTCCGGCAGGGCGGGGTCGTCCAGCTCCGCCTCGGTGACGGCGGCCTTCCGGGCGTGGCCCGCGTCGGTAAAGTGCAGGATGCGCTTCTTCTCCCGGTCGTAAACCCCCTGGAACTCGCTGCCGCAGCCAATGGGCCAGTTGACAGGGTAGGTGGCGATGCCCAGCTCCCGCTCCACCTCCTCGCACAGCTCCAGCGGATCCCGGGTCTCCCGGTCCATCTTGTTGATAAAGGTGAAAATAGGGATGTGCCGCAGGGCGCAGACCTTAAAGAGCTTCCGGGTCTGGGGCTCCACGCCCTTGGCCCCGTCGATGACCATCACGGCGCTGTCGGCGGCCATAAGGGTGCGGTAGGTATCCTCGGAAAAGTCCTGGTGGCCGGGGGTGTCCAGGATGTTGATGCAGAAGCCGTCGTGGCGGAACTGCATCACCGACGAGGTGACGGAGATGCCGCGCTGCTTCTCAATTTCCATCCAGTCGGAGGTGGCGGCCCGGGCGCGCTTGCCCTTGACCTCGCCGGCCTGGGCAATAGCCCCGCCGTAGAGCAGGAATTTCTCCGTCAATGTAGTTTTACCGGCGTCCGGGTGGGAAATGATGGCGAATGTCCGCCGCCGGGAGATTTCTTCTTTCAATGAGGCCATTGGCTCCTCCTCCTAAGTTACACACGATCTTCTGTCCCGGCAGCCTGCCGGCGCAGAATCCATACTATTATATACAAAAATCGGAGGAAAGTCTATAAATATCGGAAAAAATCTGTGAAAAAAGACGCTCTCCACCGCGGAGAGCGTCTTTCTGGCTTTTTTCACAGCACCTTGCTGAGGAAATCCTGCAATCTCGGATCCTTGGGGTAGTCAAACAGGTCGGAGGGGCTGCCTTCCTCCAGGATCTTGCCCTCGGCCATGAACACCACCCGGTCGGCTACCTCCCGGGCAAAGCCCATTTCGTGGGTCACCACTGCCATAGTCATGCCGTCCTTGGCCAGGCTGCGCATCAGGTCCAGCACCTCGCCCACCATCTCCGGGTCCAGGGCGCTGGTGGGCTCGTCAAAGAGCATCACCTCCGGGTCCATAGCCAGGGCCCGCACGATGGCGATCCGCTGCTTCTGGCCGCCGGAGAGCATGTTGGGGTACTCGTTTGCCTTGTCCGCCAGGCCAATGCGCTCCAGCAGCCCCATAGCCTGCTTCTGCGCCTCCTCCGGCGTCTTTTTCTTCAGGGCCAGGGGGGCCATGGTGATGTTCTGCAGCACGGTCTTGTGGGGGAAGAGGTTGAAGTGCTGGAATACCATGCCCATCTTCTGCCGGTGCAGGTTGATGTCCACGGACTTGTCCGCCAGATTCACGCCGTCAAAAATGATCTGCCCGCTGGTAGGCACCTCCAGCAGATTCAGGGACCGCAGCAGGGTGGACTTGCCGGAGCCGGAGGGCCCGATGATGGCCACCACTTCGCCCTGGGCAATGTTCAGGCTGCAGTCGTTCAGCGCCTTCACGGTGCCGTTGTTGTATTCTTTCACCAGGTGCTGCACGGAGATCAGCTTATTGCTTGTCGCCACGACGCATCCTCCTCTCGATCGCTTCGATGGCCTTGGAGGCCGGGTAGTTGATGCAGAAGTAAATAAGAGCGGCAATGGTGTAGGGCGCCAGGGTAATGTAGGTGCCGGTGGCTACGGTCTTGGATACGAACATCAGCTCAGCCATGCCCAGCATGGAGCAGATGGAGCTCTCCTTCACCATGGTTACGATCTCGTTGGCCAGAGCCGGCAGCACGTTCTTGATGGCCTGGGGCAGCACCACCAGCTTCATGCTCTGCCAGGAGGACAGACCCAGGGACCGGGCGGCCTCTGTCTGCCCCTTGTCCACGGCCAGGATGCCCGCCCGGAAGATCTCCGCCACATAGGCCGAGCTGTTCAGAGCCAGGGCCACCACGCCGGGGATAAAACGACTCAGGTCCACAAACCCCAAAATGGTGATCCGGGGAATGGAGATCGCGTTGAACAGGCCAAAGTAGATAATGGAAAGCTGTACCAGCAGGGGGGTGGAGCGGAAAACAGCGATGTATGCGCCGGAAACGCACTGAATGGCCTTTCTTTTACTCAGCCGCATCAAGGCCAGCAGCAAGGCGGGGATCACCGCCAGCGCCACGGACACCACGGCCAGCAGCAGGGTATAGGCCATGCCCTGCAGGAAGTATCCGGCATATGCAGGAAGGAAAGAGAAATTGAAAAAGCTGGTGCTGCTCATATCTTTGAACAGGTTGGTCCACCACATAAGCGTTCAGTCCTTTCTTCGTAGGGATTCATATACAGTGCGAAAGTGCAAAGCCGCGTTATGCGGCTTTGCACCACGCATTGTGCTTTAGTTAAAGGAGAGAGGGGATTGTTCAGGAGGGATCGTCAGCGGTGACTTCCTGCCATACATCCTTCAGAGCGTCAGCGGCGCTGATGAAGCTCTCCAGCTTGTTCTCCTCGTTCATCTTGGCGATGGCGGCGTTGATAGCGGGCAGCAGGCCCTTGGGGTCGCCCTTGGCCACGGCCACGCAGTAGGGCTGAGCAGCACCCAGCTCGGAAGAAGCGTCAGCAATGACCAGGTCCTTGTTGGTAGAGGCGTACTGCTGTGCCACGGCGCCGTCCACCAGGATGGCATCCACCTTGCCGTTTACCAGCTCGTTGACCATGTCGGTCACCAGGGACAGGGGCACGGCGTTGGCGCCGGTGAGCTGCTCATTCACGATGTCCAGCTTGGTGGTGCCGGTCTGGGCGGCCACGGACTTGCCGGAGAAATCAGCCAGGGTCTTGTAGGAATCCGCGTCAGCAGCCTTCACCAGGATGGCCGGAGGCAGGTCGGTGTAGTAGGGATCGGAGAAGTCGGCGCTCTTCAGTCTGTCACCGTCTGCTTCCATAGCGGCGATGACGATGTCAAAGTCACCCTTGACCAGAGAGGGCAGCAGGTAGTCGAAGGACATGTTTTCTACCTTCAGCTCCTTGCCCATGCTGTCGGCGATGTACTGGCCCACGGAGACATCGATGCCGCCGTACTGCATGGTCCCGTCCTCGCCCTTATACATGAACTCAAAGGGAGCATAGTCGGCGGAGGTGCCCATCACCAGAGTCTTGCTTTCATTGCTATTGTTGTTGCTGTCATCGGCTTTCTTGCCGCAGGCTGCCAGGCTTGCTACCATCAGCAGAGCCAGGAGCAGGGATACGAACTTTTTCATTTTCATCTTTCCTTTCGATTTTTTTGAAATGGCTCTATATGATCCGTCTCGCGGTATATAGATGAGGTTTGTTTGGGGTGTTCCCCCTTGACAATGCATACTATACACCCGGCATGCATAAATGTCAACCACTTTTTGCATAAAAATTCGCGCAAATTGCCTGCTTTGTGAAAAATGACCGTTGAAAACAGTGATATCATAGCGTAAACACCGCAAAACGCACAAAGCATATTCTGCATATACGAATATTTATACAAATATACCGTATGAAAAGAGGGCGCCCCACTGTGGGGCACCCTCTTTGTGGAACAAATATGTACTTCAGTCGGCCAGGATCCGTCCTGCGCCGTAGTAGCAGGCGGACCAGTAGTTGGTGTACAGGGAGGCCACCACCACGCCGTAGTCGCTGGCGTGGATGAACTGGCCGCCGCCGATATAGATGCCCACATGGCCGATGCCCTCATAGAAGAACACCAGGTCGCCGGGCTGCAGCTCGGAGCGGGAGATGGGCTGGCTGGCGTAGTATTGGGATATGCAGCCGTGTCCCAGGGAAATGCCATAGTAGCCGAACAGCTGCATGGTCAGGCCCGAGCAGTCCGTGCCGGAGCGGCTGGCGCCGCCGTACACATAGGGCGTGCCCAGGAAAGAGTAGGCGTAGTCCACAATGGCACTGCGCAGTGAGCTGCCGCCGGACACCACGCCGGAGCCGAAGGTGGCGGCATAGGAGGTCTTGGCCAAGGCGTCGATCTCCGCCTGGGTGCGCACGGCGTCGGTGTCGTCATACTCGGCGTAATCCACCGGTGTGCAGGCGCCCGCGGAAACATAGCCGGAAAAGTCGCTGAAGGATACAAAGTACCAGCTGCCGGATTCGTCAATATCCTGGAGCTTTGCGACCTTGCCGTCCTCGATCACCTTGTCGCTGGCGGTCACGCCGGCGTCGGAGTAAACGGTGGTGTCACCGCTGAGCATCACGCCGTCATACTGTGCCAGCAGGGCCAGGTTGTCAGCCACCTGCTCCCGGGCGGCCTGCTGGGCCTGGAGCTCGGCTTCCATTTCATCCAGCGCCATGAATTGCAGCTGCGTGACGGATGCGTCCTGGCCGCCTGCAGGCAGGTCGGCGGAATACAGCCGCTGGGTGCTAGTCCGGGCGGAGTCAAAGCCGGTCTGCAGGCCTGTGGATTCCAAATAGGTCACGGCCTGCCGGTAATCCTCCGCGGTGGGATGTGTGATAGATGTGCTGTCTGCGTAGGCGATGGAAACCGTTGAGATAAAAACGGACAGGGCCAGGCAGATGCAGCAGAGCTTTCTGGACATGGAAAACTCCCTTCTTCCTTTTGGGATTCTGGGTCATTTGGCTCAACGGAAAGTAGTATAACATAAGTTTATCAAAAAAGCTACATAAAAATTACAAAATAATAACAAAATTTTCAAATGGTTAAAAACTCACAAAAATCCCCACCCAAATTTGCCCCATCGTCCAAAAAACTGGGGCGGGGTACTCTCACCCCGCCCCTATTTTCCACTATATTTCTTGCAATGTATCACCGGCTTTGGCTGCTGTTCGCCTCCAGCTTCTCCTGCAGCCACGCCTTCAGCTGCTCCACGCCCTCGTCGTCCCAGGAAAAATCCTTTTCCTGCACATCCTTGGCCGCCTCATAGCAGAAATGGGTGTATACGGCGGCGTGGATCAGATCGTTCTCCTTGTCGTTGGCGAACCGATACCGAAACTCCCCGATGCTGCCGGTGTAGACAAAAGCTCGCTTGAACCACCGGGGCGTTAAAACCTCAAAATACGGATGCATGACCGTCCTCCTAACATGCCAATATAAACTAAGTATACCACGAGCGCACGGCGGGGAGCAACCTAAAAAACAGGATTCACATCTGCTGTCATCTGTGTTATAATCGAGAAAAATAATTCCGAAAGGAGTCATTTCTATGGAAAACGCAGTAAAGCGGATCGGCATTCTCACCAGCGGAGGCGATGCTCCGGGTATGAACGCCTGCATCCGCGCCGTAGTCCGCGCGGCCCTGGGCCGGGGCATTGAGTGCGTGGGCATCCGCCGGGGCTGGAGCGGCCTCATCAACGGGGACATCATGATGATGGATAACACCAGCGTCAGCCGCATCATCAACCGCGGCGGCACCATGCTCTATACCGCCCGCAGCGAGGAGTTCCGCACGGAGGCAGGCCAGCAGAAGGCGGTGAACACCTGCAAGCTGCTGGGGCTGGACGGCATCGTGGCCATCGGCGGCGATGGCACCTTCCGGGGCGCCCAGGAGCTGAGCAAGCACGGCATCGCCGTGGTGGGCATTCCTGGCACCATTGACGAGGATATTGTCTGCACCGAGTATACCATCGGCTTTGATACCGCGGCCAATACCGCCGTGGAGTGCATCGACCGCCTGCGGGACACCATGCAGTCCCATGAGCGCTGCGCCGTGGTGGAGGTCATGGGCCGCCGGGCCGGGTATCTGGCCCTGTATGTAGCCATGGCCGTGGGGGCCACGGCGGTGCTGGTGCCGGAGGTGCCGTACGATTTTGACACCCAGGTGGTGGAGAAGATTCGCCGGGCCCGCCTGGCCGGCAAGACGAATTTCATGATCGTGGTGGCCGAGGGTGCCGCTAGCGGCATGGCTGTGGGCGAGCAGATCCGCAAGGAGCTGGGCCTGGATCCCCGGGTCACCATCCTGGGCCATATCCAGCGGGGCGGCAGCCCCACGGCTCACGACCGGGTCATGGCTACCCGTATGGGCGTGGAGGCGGTGCGCGTGCTGGCCCAGGGTCGCTCCAGCCGTGTCATCTGCTATCGGAGCGGCCGCATCGTGGATCTGGATATTGACGAGGGCCTGGCCATGCAGAAGACCCTGGATCCCGAGGAGCTGGCGGTCATGGAGACCATGACCGGCCTGTAATGCCAAAAACAAAACAACAGGGAAGAGCGCGGAGCGAAAAACTCCGCGCTCTTTGTGCAAAACAAACCAAAGCGCACCCCCTGTAAAAAACCTGTCATTGCGAACCAGTGACTGATGTCACTGGTGTGGCAATCCGCAATACTCACGCACCAGCGTTCAAATCATCCGCAGGAGCCGATGACCCTGCTGCGGTCGCCCGTCCTTAACCGACGTCCCCCTTTTCGTAGGGGCGGACGCCCCTGTCCGCCCGTCGCACAAACTCCCAAGCAATGCGTAGGGGCGGGGTTCTACCTCGCCCGCTCAATAACCCACCGCACTTCTTGAAAAACCCTCTATCATTACGCAGAGCAAAGCGCCTGCGGCGATCTGCACCACCGTCACAAAAAGTAAGCCCCCCGGCATCGCCGGGGGGCTTACTTTAACACTTATTATTCAATGGACACGATGTAGTAGTACACCGGCTGTCCGCCGGCCAGCACGCTGACCTCCGCGTCGGGGCAGGCGGCGGCAAAGACCGCCTCCGCCTTCTGGGCGTCCTCCTCCGTCACATCCTCGCCGTAGAAGATGGTCACGAACTCCGCATCCCGTGCCTTGGCATCCTCCGCCAGCTTCGAAAGCAGCGGCTCGATGCTCCGGTCAGTGCCAAAGAGCTTTCCGTCCTCCAGGGCCAGATAGTCCCCCTCGTTGATGGCAAAGCCGTCAAAGTCGGAGTTCCGGGCGGCATAGGTCACTTGGGCGGTGGTCACGGCCTGGGCGGCCTGGGCCATGGCGTCGGCAATGGCCTGGGGATCGTCCCCCTCCAGGTCGGCGTTCATCATGGCGGTGATGCCCTGGGGCACCGTGGCGGTGGGGACTACGATGACCTGTTTTTCCGTCAGACCCACGCACTGCTGAGCGGCCATGATAATGTTCTTGTTGTTGGGCAGGATGAACACCACCTCGCTGGGCGTCCGGTTCACTTCCTGCAAAATGGCCTCCGTGGAGGGGTTCATGGTCTGTCCGCCGGATACGATCCGGTCTACGCCCAGATCCCGGAAGGCGGTGGCCAGCCCCTCGCCGGCGCACACGGCCAAGAAGCCGTACCGCTTCTCCGCCGGGGCGGTGGCGGGCTCCTCCTCCATGCTCTCCAGCTCCCGCTCGATCTCGTCCAGATCGTCGGTGCTCTGGGCCTTGCGCCCGGCGGCCACGGCCTCGTACTGGGTGCGCATGTTCTCGATCTTTGCCAGCTCCAATGTGCCGTATTTCTGCGCCTCGGTCAGGGCCACGCCGGGGATGTCCGTGTGTACATGGACCTTGAACGCCTCGTCATCCTCACCGATGACCAGGCAGTCGCCAATGGTGCTCAGATAAGCCCGCAGGGGCTCGATGGAGGTATTTTCCCACTTGCGCACGATGAACACCGTGTCGAAGGTGAAGGTAATTTCCTCCTCGCTGAGGGCGGAGAAATCGGCCTTGCTCTCAGCCTTTTCCTCGCTCACATCCGGGATCTCCTCCCCCCGCAGGGCCCGCAGCATACCGTCCAGGATCACAAGATACCCCTTTCCGCCGGCGTCCACCACCCCGGCCTTTTTCAGCACCGGGTTCATCTCGATGGTCTCGTCCAGAGTCTCCAGTCCCTTGCGGATGGCCTCCTGCAGGACGTATTCCACGCTGTTGCATTCCTCGGCGGCCTCGGCGGCCCGGTCGGCGGCCAGGCGGGAGACGGTCAGCACGGTGCCCTCGGCGGGCTTCATCACGGCGCTGTAGGCGGTGGTCACGCCCTCCTTCAGAGCGCCGGCCAGCTGCACGCCGTCGGCCTCCTCCTCGCCCTTGAGGTACTTGGACACACCCCGAAACAGCAGGGAGAGGATGACGCCGGAGTTGCCCCGTGCGCCCCGCAGCAGGGCGGAGGCGGTGATGGACGCGGCGTCAGACACGGTGACGGGCTGATTCTTTTTCAGTTCGTTGGCGGCGGTTTGGATGGTCAGGCTCATGTTGGTGCCGGTGTCGCCGTCCGGCACGGGGAACACGTTCAGGTCGTTGATGGCTTCTCGTTCCAGGGTGATGCAGGCAGCGCCAAAAAGAACCATCTGCTTGAATACGCTGCCGCTGATTCTATCTGTCATTTAGCTTCTCCTTCTGCCCGGCTCACATGGTGATGGAGTCCACGCACACGTTCACGCTGCGGACCTCCACGCCGGTGTTTTTGCTCACCACATACTTGACCTCTCCCATAATGGAGCGGCAGACCGTGGCGATATTCACGCCGTTTTCCACAATGATGTGCAGTTCGATGGAAACGGTGTTGTCTTCATTATAAATGACTTTCACGCCTTTGCTCATGGCCTCCGGGCGCAGCAGGTGGACGATTCCGTCGGTCATGCTGCGGTAGGCCATGCCCTTCACGCCGAAGCAGTTGGTGGCGGCGGCGCCGGTGATGGTGGTAAAGACGGCGTTGCTGATGCCGATCTCACCCTGTTCCGTAAGGACTTTAACCATAAACAGACTTCCTTTCTGTACAGGCTTATAAAACGTCTATGATAGCACCTCATTATAATATAAAATACAAGAAAGCACAAGCCCTATTTTTTTCGCCCCACGGGCTGGCGGCCGAAATCTGCCGCAAGGAATAATTCCCCTTTACTTTTACCATAAAAAAGCATATACTATATCCAACGGATAATTCGGAAAGGCGGTGTTCTCTATGGATGAATTTACCCGCAAATTCAACACGTCGGAGGACCGGGAGGTGCAGACCCACTACATCCTCTCCGCGGTCTACGATGCGCTGAAGGAAAAGGGGTATGACCCCATCAATCAGATCGTTGGGTATATCCTCTCCGAGGACCCCACCTACATCACCAATCATAACGGCGCCCGGACGCTGATCTGCAAGCTGGACCGGGACGAGATGCTGCAGGCTCTGGTGAAGAGTTATTTGGATCTGTGACCGCTATGAACCGGGCCGCGGCAACCCGCGGCCCGGCTTTCCACCCGGATATTTGACAGACGATTCTCCGTGTGTTATGATAGGGAATATGTTATGGGAAAAGGAGTTGCTGAACTATGGCTGATGTAAAAAAGGGCGAGGGCCTTGTTTATAGAAATCATCCGCTGCGCCGGGTGGACAACCTGATCTATTACGGCAGCATGGCGGACGAATACATTGTGATGCTGCAGATCCTGGAGACCAAGAAGGAGAAGGACATGGATGTGGCCTCCCGCGTTTCCGTGCAGCTCCAGCTCACCGCGCCGGACCTCAAGAGCCGGGATCGGGTGGTAAAAAAGACCGAGAAGGACAGCCTGTACGCCGCCATGGACGTAGGTGCCATCTGGCTGGAGAGGGCCCTGGCCGGCAAGTGATCGACCCGATAAAAACGAGGAAAGCTCACCCCTTGGGGTGAGCTTTTTATATTCTCCGGTTAAAACAGGCCGGTGATCTTTCCGTCAGCGGTGATGTCGATATTTTCCGCCGCCGGGTGCTTGGGAAGGCCCGGCATGGTCATGATATTTCCGGCCAGGGCTACCACGAATCCGGCGCCGGCGCTGACGCGCAGGGAGCGGACCGTGAGGGTGAAATCCTTCGGCTCGCCCAGCTTTTTGGCATCGTCCGAAAGGCTGTACTGGGTTTTGGCCACGCACACCGGCAGGGAGCCGAAGCCCAGTCGCTCCAGCTCCGCCAGGTCCTGCTCCGCCTGGGGCGCGAGGGAGACATCCCCGCCGCCATAGACCCGCTGCGTGATGGCCAGGAGCTTTTCGCGCAGGGGAGAATTACTATCATAGGCATAGCACGGTACTATACCGTTTGCTGTATTGCCCTCGGTCAATTCTATGATTTTCTGTGCCATGTCCACGCCGCCGGCGCCGCCCTGCTCCCACACCCGGGACAGGGCCACGGGGACGCCGTACGCCCGGCAGGCATTTTCCACCCATTCGATCTCCGCTGGGGTGTCGCTTTCAAATTGATTCAGCGCCACCACCACCGGCAGGGAGAAGGTCTCCTGCAGAGATCGGATGTGGTGCAGCAGATTGGGCAGGCCTTTTTGCAGGGCGGCAAGATCCTCCGTGCCCAGGTCCCCTTCCGCGCCGCCGTGGAGCTTCAGGGCCCGGACAGTGGCTACTACCACCGCCGCGTCCGGCCAGAGGCCCGCTGCACGGCACTTGATGTCCAAAAATTTCTCCGCGCCCAGGTCCGCGCCGAAGCCGGCCTCCGTGACGCAGTAGTCCCCCAGGCGCAGCGCCGCCCGGGTGGCCAGCACGCTGCTGCAGCCGTGGGCGATGTTGGCAAAGGGGCCGCCGTGGACGATGGCGGGATTTCCCTCCAGGGTCTGCACCAGGTTGGGCAGCACCGCCTGCTTTAAAAGCGCCGCCATGGCGCCCTCCGCCTTCAGGTCATGGGCGGTAACGGGCTTTCCGGCCTGGGTGTAGCCCACGATCATGCGGCCCAGCCGGGCCTTCAGGTCGCTCAAATTCTCCGCCAGACAGAAGACCGCCATGACCTCCGAGGCTACGGTGATGTCAAAATGCTCCGGCCGGGGTACGCCGTTTATGCCGCCGCCTACGCCGGTCTCCAGGGAGCGGAGCTGGCGGTCGTTCATATCCACACAGCGCCGCCAGACCACCCGGTCTATGCCCAGTTCGTTTCCCTGGTAAATATGGTTATCCACCATGGCGGCCAGGAGATTGTTGGCCGCGCCGATGGCGTGGAAATCCCCGGTGAAGTGGAGGTTGATGTCCTCCATAGGGGCGACCTGGGCATAGCCGCCGCCGGTGGCGCCGCCCTTCATGCCGAACACCGGGCCCAGGGACGGCTCCCGCAGGGACAGAACCGCTTTCTTTCCCAACCGGTTCAGGGCGTCCGCCAGGCCGATGCTGGTGGTGGTCTTGCCCTCTCCGGCCTTGGTGGGGTTGATGGCGGTGACTAAAATGAGCTTGCCCCGCTTATGCCCGGGCTGCTGCGGCGGCAGGCAGAGCTTGGCCATATACCGGCCGTAGGGCTCCAGATTTTCCTCGCCAAGGCCCAGCTTCTCTGCCACATGGGCAATGGGCTGCAGGGGCGTAGACTGTGCAATTTCAATATCGGAACGCATGGCTCGTCCCCCTCTCATGGATCTTCACGGCCCAGGGCCGCCTGGTAGGTGTTTTCCAGAAGCATGGCCCGGGTCATGGGGCCTACGCCCCCGGGGACGGGGGTGATGAAGGAGGCCTTCTCCGCCACGGCGGCATAATCCGCGTCCCCGCAGAGCTTGCTGTCCGGGCCCCGGTTCATGGCCACGTCAATGACCACGGTGCCGGGCTTTACCATATCCGCCGTAATAAGGCCCCGGCGGCCTGCGGCGCTGACTAAAATATCCGCCTGCAGACACTGGGCGCGCAGGTCGGGGGTCTTGCTGTGGCAGACGGTGACGGTGGCGTCCGCCTGCAGGAGCAGCGCGGCCATGGGCTTGCCTACGATATTGCTGCGGCCCACCACCACGCAGTGCCTGCCCGCCGGGTCGATGCCATACTTTTTCAGAAGGACCAGGATCCCCGCCGGGGTGCAGGGGAGATACCGGGGCTGCCCCAGATGCAGGCGGCCCACATTCTCCGGATGGAAAGCGTCCACATCCTTGACCGGGTCTATGGCCCGGAGTACCTGGCCTGCGTCCAGATGGGCGGGCAGGGGCATCTGCACCAGGATGCCGTCGATGGATCTGTCCCGGTTCAGCGTATCGATCAGGGCTAAAAGCTCTTCTTGGGAGGTGCCCGCTGGGAGACGGTGGTCGGCACAGGAGATGCCGCACTGGGCGCAGTCCTGCTCCTTATTGCGCACATACACCGCCGAGGCGGGATCGTCCCCCACCAGCACCACCGCCAGCCGGGGCGGCCGGGACAGGGCGGCGCACCGATCCCGGAGGGATTGCTTTATCTCCGCGGCAAGGGCCTTGCCGTCCATGACCACAGCGCTCATATCATTCCTCCTGGGCTTTTTTGTTCTGCTCCGCCTGCTCCCGGGCGGCCACCTGATTCACATACAGCTCCTCCGGCTTGTGGGGATGCACCTTGAGATTCCAAACCAGCATGAAAATGCTCACCAGCACCATGACGGCGCTGAGGGCCTGGGACACCCGGATGGGCTGGCCGAAAAGCTGCCAGTTGAACAGATACAGGCTGTCTGTGCGCAGACCCTCCACCCAAAAACGGCCGATGCCGTACCAAAGGAAGTAGAACCAGGTATTCTCTCCGTCGAACTTGCGGTGCTTTGACACCACGAACAGCAGCAGGAGCAGGCCCACCAGGTTCCACACGCTCTCATACAGGAAGGTGGGGTGTACCTCGATGAGCTGGCCGGCCTTGGTGGTGAGCTGCATGCGGAAAAGGCAGGTGGTCTCGGAGCCGAAGGCTTCGCGATTCATGAAATTGCCCCAGCGGCCCACGATCTGCCCCACCAGCAGGCCCATGACCACCAGGTCTGTCATGGCGAAGAACTTAAAGCCCCGCTTGCCCTTGCGCCGGGAGAGGCAGACGGCCAGGACGATCACGGCGATGACCGTGCCGTAAATGGCCAGGCCACCGTCCCAGAAGGCGATGGCGCTGCCAAGATCAAACTTGCCGTCGGCGGTGCGGAAACGGTCCAGATAAAACAGAACATAGTAGACCCGGGCGCCCACGATGCCCATGGGGATGCCCCAGATCAGGCCGTCATAGAGATTATCCTCGCTGATGCCGTATTTTACCCGCTCCTTCATACACAGCAGCAAGGCCAGCAGCAGGCCCAGGGCAATGAGGATCCCGTACCAATAGACCCCGTGGCCCACGTCAATGGCCTTGGAGCTGGCGGTAAAGGTCCAGTCGCCGAAAAGCCCCGGGAAACGGATGGGGCTGTCGGTCATAATCATATCATTCATATCGATCATAAAATCACTCCTTCGGATATACAACGGACAGGGCCATATGCTCCCGGCACAGATTCTCCCGGATGAAGGCCAGCAGGTCCTGGGGGGTGATGGAATCGAACATCTCCGGGAACAGCAGGGGATCGTACCCGTCAAACTGCCCCTCCACCAGGGAGATGGCAATGGACTCAAAAGAATTGAGGCTCTTGAGGGTGGAGCCGTAGTTGGCACGGACAATGCGGGCATAGTAATCCGGGTCGATGCCGTCCTTTACCAGGCGCCGGGCCTCCTGGAGCACCTCCTCCGCCACGGCGTGGGGATCCTTGCTGTCACCGCCGATGTAGGCGTAGGCCACGCCCGGGAGGGTGTCAAAGCTATAGCCGAAGGTGCCGTTGATAAGGCCCTGGCTGTAGAGCCTGGCGTACAGGGGGCTGGAATCCCCCAGCAGCACATCGCAGGCCAGCTCCCCGATGAGGGTGCGGCGCATCTGCTCCTGACCGCCGGACATGGGCGGGCACTTGAAGCCCAAAAGGAAAGTGGGCATGGATACCTCCATCTTACAGGAGACCTCCGCCTCCAGGGGGGTGAGGTCCGTCTCCTGGCCGTAGTCCCGGGGGATGGCGGGGCCGCTTTCTTTGGGCAGCACCTCCTCCGCCAGGGCGAACACGGACGCCGGATCCAGGTCGCCCACGGCCACCAGGCACATGTTGGCGGGGGTATAGAAGGCCCTGTGGCAGTCGTAAAGGGTCTGGGCGGTAATATGGCTGATGCTCTCCACGGAGCCGGCCACGCTGATGCGGGCGGGGCTGGTGTGGTACAGGGCCTGCATGAGGCGCTTATATACCTGCCACTCGGGGTTATCCTCGATCATGCCGATCTCCTGGCCGATGATGCCCTGTTCCTTTTCTACGCTCTCATCGGTGAAATAGGGGATGGACACGAAGGACAGGAGGATGCGCAGATTCTCCTCGAAATGCTCGGTGGAGTCAAAATAGTACCCGGTGATGGCGTTGGAGGTGAAGGCATTGGGCTCGGCACCGTTTTTGGCCAGCTCCTGCAGGGCGTTGCCGTCCTCGGTATCAAACATCTTATGCTCCAGATAATGGGCGATGCCGGCGGGGGTATCCAGCCACTGGCCGCCCAGCTGAAAGCGCAGGTCCATGCCGCCGTAGCGGGTGGCAAAAAAGGCGTATTTACGGGTATAGCCCGGCTTGCGGATGACGCACACGGGCAGGCCGTTGGGCAGGGTCTGCCAAACCGCCGTCTCCCCGATGCGGTGATAGGTCATTTCCTTCATTGTGCTGCCTCCTTTCCGCGCAGGAAATATACGGTGTCGAGCCGGATGCTCCGGGCCGCCGCGCAGATGCGCTCCGGCGTGACGGCGGAAAGGCTCTGCATCAGCTCCGCCGGCGTTTCCTGCTGGTCCACCGCGGCGCGGCTCATATAGAAGTTTTCCAGGGCACTCTGGGAGTCCCCCACGGAGCGCAGGGAGTTCAGGGCCGTGCTCTTGGCCCCCTCCAGCTCCCACGGCTCCCACTGGCCCTGCTGCACTTGGCGGAGCTGGTGCAGGATCTCCTCCAGCGTGCGGTCATAGTCCTTGGTCTCGATGCCGGAGGACACGGTGAGGATCTTCTTCGACCGGGCATAGGAGCTGGAGGCATAGTAGCACAGGGACAGCTTTTCCCGGACGTTGAGAAAGAGCTTTGAATTGCTGGAGCCGCCGAAGATCAGGTTGGCCAGGATCATGGCGGGGACATCGTCGCTGCCGCAGCGAAAGCCCATGGAGAGCTTGCCCTGGGTGACGTCCATCTCCTCAGTGACGAAGCGGGGCGTTTCTGGGGCGGGAAAGAGCTGCATGGGCGGCAGCTGCTCCATCTGCCCACGGGGCAGGGCGGCAAAGGCCTGCAGCACCGCCTCCTCCACCCGCTGGGGCTCGGCGCTGCCGCAATACAGCAGCTCCAGCCGGGCATCGGACAAAAGCTGCTGGCCGTGGCGGTAGAGGGTATGGGTGGTGATCTTCTGGGCCGACTCCTCATCGCCCAGGCGGCTGACGCCGTAGGGCTCCCCGGCGCACATCTCCTGCAGCAGGCGGAGATTGGCCCAGTCCCGCTTGTCGTTGCGGATGGCGCGGATGCTGTCGATGAGGTTGACCTTTTCGCTGTCTACGTATTCCTTCAGATACCGGCCGCCCCGGGTGACGGGGTCCAAAAACAGCTCGCCCACCAGCTCGGCCATGGGCTCCAGCAGTTTTTCACCGCCCAGGGCGAAGCGATCGTCGATACAGCTGGCCACAAAGCCCACGCACTGACGCTCGCCATTTTTGCGGACGGTGGCGGTGACGGTGGTGCCATAGAGAGTGTCCATGGCGGCGGACAGGGACTCCATATCCGGATAGCGCATGGTGCCGCGGTTCAGGACCGACGGCAAAAGCGCATTATAGGATGCCCGGTCCCGGTCCAGCGCCGTGATGAATTGGGCGGAAAGACAGCCGGTTTTGAATTTCCGGGCGGGCAAGACCGTGAGATAGACATTGGGCATGAGTTCTTTGCGATATTCGTTCATCAGGGATTCCTCCTGCTCTATAATCAGTAACAATTATACTGCATCGGCAGAGGAAAATCAATTCCTGCGGGGAAAAAAGAGGGACCGCCGAAGCGGTCCCTCTATCAGCGGGGCGAAAGTACTTTCGTCCCGCTGCCTAAGTTTGTGAAGCTTTGAAAAAGCTTCACAAACTACTGATTTTAATAGTGAGGGACACCCTTCTTGGGTTTCCCTCACACACTCTTCCTTTCCGGTATCGTAATTATGCCGCTTTATCGACAGACGGATAGGGACCGCGTTGGCGGTCCCTATCCACTATGCATGATTGTATGATTTGGCTTTCCGCCCGGCGGATCACTTCTTCCTGCCCAGGAAGTAGAACACTGCCGCCGTGGCTGCAAGTGCCGCCGACACACCGGCCGCCACGATCAGCAGCACCTGGCGGTACTCCTTGGCCACCTGCTTGGTCTTGTCCCAGGTGCAGCCGGCTGCCTTGCAGGTGCTGTCCTTCACGAACTTTGCCGCCGAGCAGCTGACAGACTTCACCAGCCCCGTGACAAAGCCCACCACGGCCTTGCCCGTTTCGCACAGCGCATCCAGTACGCGGCCGCCGGTTTCACGCACGGTTTCCATGACTTGTTCCATATAGGTACACCTCCTATAGTATGCTTCTATCGCCATTATAAAGCCGCGGGGCCGGGCCGTCAACATTTTTTCGGTTACAATTTTCCCTGGAATTCGCTGGGGGCATAAATGAGGACCGGGCGCATATGCTTGTCTATCAGTATTTACAGAGGAGGGCTTTGCGTGAAAAAACTTCTGCGCCGCTGCACGGCGGCTCTGCTGGCCGCAGGTACCATCTGGGTGGTGGCGGCTACGGTGGAGAGTTCCTCCGCCGCCGCGGCTGTCAGTGCCATGCGGGATTCCTTTCATCTGCAGCGGCTGCTGGTGCAGCTGGAGCTGGGCGGTGCGGCCCGGAAGGAGGGAATGAACCTGTCCACGCTGCTGTGCCTGGGGCAGTCGCCCCTTTTATGGGCGGCCTACGGCGCCCTGCCGGAGGAGGAGACGGAGCCTGCGCCGCAGCCGGTAGACCCGGAGCCCGAGCCGCAGCCGGCGGGGCCTGTGGACGGGGACGCGGCGGCGGGGCTGACCTTCGCCGACAACGGCGCGCCCAGCCAGACGGTGATCCCCAGCTCCGGGAAAAACTATACCGTGGCCGGGAACGTATACATCAAAAACAGCTCCGATTACACCCTGGACCCTGCCGCCCTGGACGGGACATTCCCGGCGGAGCTGGGCAGCGCCGATGCGCCCCAGGTGCTGATCCTGCACACCCACGGCAGCGAGGCCTACACCATGCCCGCCGGGGAGGAATACACCCCCAGCGGCAGCTACCGCACGGCGGACACGGAAAAGAACATGATCCGCATCGGGGACGAGATGGCGGCGGTGCTGTCGCAATACGGCATATCCGTGCTCCACGACCGGCAGATCCACGACACGGACTACAACAGCGCCTACGACGAGAGCTACAGCAGCGCCGCGGCGTATCTGGAGCAGTATCCGTCCATTTCCTTTGTGCTGGACGTCCACCGGGACGCCATATCCGACGCGGATGGGCAGCAGTACAAGGTGGTGAGCCAGGAGGATCCCCGGGCCGCCCAGGTGAGCATCGTTATGGGCAGCAGCTATGACACATGGATGGACAATCTGCGCCTGGCGGCGGCGGTGCAGGGACACCTGCTGGAGCAGCACCCCACGCTGATGCGGCCGATCATCCTGCGGTATTACGGCTACAACCAGTCCCTGAGTACGGGGGCTATGCTGGTGGAGATCGGGGCGGCGGGGAACTCCCTGGACGAGGCCATCTATGCCGCCCGGCTGTTTGCCGCCGGGTTTGCCGAGACCGTGGGCGGGGTGAAAAGCTGACGCGGTTGGGGGATTGGGCGTTGCAAGTTGGGGCGGGGTGTGATAAAATGCCGAAAAAAGGCGCATCTTGCATTGCATCCCGCGCCCTTGCAAGGAGGGTTTTTCCATGGCAGAGCAATATCCCCACGACCAGCCGGATTCTCGGCAGCCCGATGTGGTGGTCTTTTCCCCGGAGCTGCTGAAGCTGGCGGACGCACACCGCCAGCGCCAGCAATACCTGGAGGAGTGCCGTCAGGCCGCCGACAGCGGCGACTGCGCCGCCGCTGTGCAGATGGGCGTGAACTATCTCTACGGCACCGGCGGCGTGCAGCGGGACCCGGAGCAGGCATTTTACTGGTTCAGCCAGTCCGCGCCGGATGACCCCGTGGGCCTTTACTGGAAGGCCGTGTGCTACGACAGCGGCGCCGGGGTGGAGGCGGACGAGAAGAAGGCCTTTTCCCTCTTTCAGGAGAGCGCTGACATGGACTATGCCCCCGCCATATGCGACCTGGGCGTGTGCTACGAAAACGGCCAGGGGACGGAAAAGGACATGGACAAGGCCGTGGCCCTGTATAAAAAGGCCGCGGAGATGGAATATCCCCAGGGCCAGTGCAACCTGGGGGCGCTGTACTACGCCGGCATAGGCGTGGAAAAGGACGATGCCGCCGCCGCGCACTATTTCACCCTGGCCGCCGAGCAGCGCCTGCCCCGGGCGCAGTATTTCCTGGGGCTGTGCTATGAGTTCGGCAGCGGCGTGGAGGAGGACGTGAACAAGGCGGTGCTGCTGTACACAGAGGCCGCCAAGGGCCGGAGCGCCGACGGCCTGTGCGCCCTGGGGGTCATGTACCACCTGGGCAAGGGCGTGGAGGAGGATGCGGCCAAGGCCGCGGACCTGTTCCGCCAGGCGGGCGAGGAGGGCCTGGCCCGGGGCTGGAACCTCCTGGGCCGCTGCTACGACGACGGAAGCGGCGTGGAGGAGTCCCCGGAAAAGGCCGCGCAGTGCTATCAGAAGGCCGCCGAGGGCGGCTTCCCCGACGGGCTGTTCCGCCTGGGCATGTGCTATATATACGGCCACGGCGTGACCCAAAGCGACGAGCAGGCGGTGGCCTGCTTCCGCCGGGCTGCCGAGGCGGGGCATCCCCGGGCCATCTGCCAGCTGGGGCTGTGCTATGAGTCGGGCCGGGGCGTGCCGGAGGACATACACCGGGCGGCGGAGCTTTATGAGAAGGCTGCCCGGATGGGCAGCCCCGAGGCCCAGTGCAACCTGGGTGTGCTGTACCGCTACGGACAAGGCGTCGCCAAGGACAGGGCCAAGGCGGCGGAGCTGTTCCGGCAGGCGGCGGAGCAGGAATTCCCCCGGGCGCAGTTCTTCCTGGGCCTGCACTATGAGGACGGCAGCGGCGTGGAGAAGGACCCTGCCCGGGCGGCGGAGCTATACGCAAAAGCGGCGGAGCAGGACTATCCCGACGGTGTGCGGGCCCTGGGCGTGTGCTATGAAAACGGCACGGGCGTAGATAAGGACCCTGAGAGGGCCGTGGAGCTGTACCGCCGGGCCATAGATCTGGGCGACAGCTTTGCCGCCTACTGCCTGGGCAACATGCTCTATTCCGGGCAGGGCGTTCCCCGGGACTACACCCAGGCCCTGGCCCTCTACGAAAAGGCGGCCGCCGACGGGCATCCCGGGGCCCAGTGCCAGGCGGGCTTCTGCTACGAGCGGGGCTTGGGCTGCGAGAAGGATATGGACAAGGCCTTTTCCTATTACTGCAAGAGCGCGGAAAATGACGACGAGGTGGGCATCAACAACCTGGGCACCTGCTATGAGCACGGCCTGGGCTGTGCGCCGGACCCGGCCTACGCCGCGAAGCTCTATGAAAAGGCCGGCAGCATGGGCATGCCCCTGGCCTGGAAAAACCTGGCGCTGCTGTATGAAAAGGGACTGGGGGTGGAGAAGGATCCCGAACAGGCCCGGAAGTATTTCACCCTGGCCGCCCGGGAGAACGTCCCCGGCGCGGCCGAGGGACTGGAGCGGCTGAACGGCCAGCCGGCGGCCAAGCGGTTTCCGGCTGCGGGCCTGCGCATTACCGGCGTTTTCCTGCTGGGGCTGGCGGCGTTTTTGGGCATCGGGCTGTGGGACGGCGTGCCCTCCGATCGGCTGTTCAGCGGGGTGTTCACCGTGCTTTTCATCGCGAGCGCTGTGTTCATCCTCTGCAAGGTGAACCAGCGGCAGCCGGAGCTGCCCAAGGCTCTGCGCGTTCTATACATTATCCTGGGCGCGGTGCTGGCGCTGGCGGGCGTGCTGGTTTTGGTGTCCCTGCCCGGCGGCGAGGAACCCGTCACGGCAGAGGACTATTGGCTCGTGGGCTGCGCGATCCTGGGCGGCGGCGCGCTGCTGTACCGCGCCCTGGGCAGGAAGAAAAAGAAGGCGTAACGCAGCAATAAAAAAGGGACACATCCGGAGGATGTGTCCCTTTTGCGTTGTTTCATTTATCTTCTGCCGAAGAAGTAATCATACAGGGAGCCGAAGCTATTGCCGTTGCTGCTGTCCTGCTGGGTCTGCTGCTGGGTGGTGTCTGTGTCGTCGGTCTTGGCGTCGAAGGTCAGCTCCGTAGTCTGGGTCTGGCCGTCCCGGTAATAGGTCACGGTCACGGTGTCACCGGCCTTGTGGCCCTTCTTGGCGGCGGTGAGATCCTCCATGGAGGTGATGTCGGTGCTGTCGATCTTGGTGATGACATCGCCCATCTTCAGCCCGGCCTTTTCGCCGGCGCCGCCTTTATTCACGCTGTAAACGAAGGCACCGCTGGTCTGGTCGATCTGATACTGGGCCGCCATCTGCTGGGTCATGGTACCGGCGGTGATGCCGAAGGAGGGCTTATTGGTGATCTGGCCGTTTTCCATAATGTCCGTGATGATGGCCTGCACGTCCCCGATGGGAATGGCAAAGCCCAGGCCCTCCACGGTGGTGTCAGAGTAGCTGGAATACTTGGCCGAGACGATACCCACCACCTCACCGTACAGGTTCATCAGCGGGCCGCCGGAGTTACCGGGGTTGATGGAGGCATCCACCTGGATCATGTTGAAGGGAGTGCCGTCCACATTGATGGCCCGGTCACAGCAGGACACGATGCCCTGGCTCATGGAGAAGGTCAGCTCGCCCAGGGGATTGCCGATGGCCAAGACCGTGTCGCCTACGTTCACATCGCTGCTTTTGCCCAGGGTCACGGGCTGCAGGCCCGTGGCATCGATCTTCAGCACGGCCACATCATAGTCGCTGTCGCTGCCCACTACGGTGGCGGGATACTCCGAGCCGTCATACATGGTCACCTTCACGGAGGAAGCGCCGCTGATGACGTGGTGATTGGTGACGATGTAGCCGTCCTGGGTGATGACAAAGCCGCTGCCGGAGGAGGCCGACTCTACGCTTTGGCCGAAAATGTTGGTGGATACGGAGGAGCAGTTGATGCTCACTACGCTGTTGACCGTGGAGGCGTATACCTCGGCCGGAGACATGAGAGTCTGGCCGCTGACCTGCTTCACCGTGACCTCCTGGGCGGTACGATCGCTCTGCTGGATGGTAGTCTTGCCGCTCCGGGACAGGGCCGCGCCGCCGTAGCCCGCCGCACCGCCGACCACTGCACAGGCCAGCAGCAGGGCGGTGATCTTCACGCCGGTCTTGTGCCAGAAGGAGGGCTTTTTCGATGCCGCCGGGGCTTCGTGCCCGCTTTGGTCCGCCTGGGAGCGGTAATTATAATGGTAGAGATTGTTGGGATCGCTGTATCCTTCGTTTTCGGGTCTGAAATCGTTATTCTCGTTCATAACGAAACCTCCTGTCTATCTTTCTCACTTTTTCCGCAGGGGAATGCTTGTGAGCTGCGGAAAAATGTTGTATACTATGGCTTAGCTTTGATTATTATACTACACCTCTATCTTAACTAAAGCTTTAAAAATTATGAATTTTTTTAAGGAGGGGAGCGCGATGCTGAAGCTGGAGCAGATAAAGCTGAGACCGGGGCAGCCGGAGGAACTGCTGGCGGGCAAGGCGGCGCATATGCTGCGCGTCCCCCCGGAGGATATTCTCGAGCTGTCCGTGCTGCGAAAGGCGGTGGACGCCCGGCAGCCGCTGCGGCTGGTATACACCCTGGCGGTGCAGGTGCGCGGCGAAAAGACCGTGCTGCGCAGGTGCCGGGATAAAAACGTGACTGTCTATGCGCCGGAGCACTACGCGCCGCCGGGGCCGGTGGTCAGGGCCCCGGAAACACCGCCGGTGGTGGTAGGGGCGGGCCCGGCGGGCCTGTTTGCGGCGCTGATCCTGGCAAATGCCGGGTGCAAGCCCATCCTCCTGGAGCGGGGACAGCCCGTGGAGCAGCGGCAGAAGGACGTAGCGGCCTTTTGGGCCGGCGGAGAGCTGAACACGGAGTCCAACGTGCAGTTCGGCGAGGGGGGCGCCGGGGCGTTCTCCGACGGAAAGCTGAACACCGGCACCAAGGATCTGCGGCACCGGTGGATCCTGGAGCAGCTGGTCGCCTGCGGCGCGCCGGAGAGCATCCTCACTGACGCAAAGCCCCATGTGGGGACAGATAAGCTGCATGCGGCGCTGAAAAATCTGCGGCAGCGGCTGCTGGACCTGGGCGCGGACATCCGCTTCGGCCACCGGCTGGAGGGGATCGAGGTCCGGGAGAACGGACTGGCGGCGCTGACCGTTTCCGGGCCGGAGGGGCGCTACAGGCTCCCGGCCCGGCAGATGATCCTGGCCCTGGGCCACAGCGCCCGGGATACGGTGGAAGGGCTCTATGACCAGGGGTTATCCATGGAGGCAAAGCCCTTTGCCGTGGGGGTGCGCATTGAGCACCTGCAAAGCCGCATGGACGCGGTGCAGTACAAGGAATACGCCGGGCACCCGGCTCTGCCGGTGAGCACCTACAAGCTATCCTGCCACCTGCCCGGCGGGCGGAGCGTGTTCTCCTTCTGCGTATGTCCCGGGGGAGAGGTGGTGGCGGCGGCCTCGGAAAGAAAGCGCACGGTGACCAACGGCATGAGCGAATACGCACGCAGTGGGGAAAACATCAATGGCGGCCTGCTGGTGAATGTGACGCCGGAGGACTTTGGAAGCGGGCATCCCCTGGCGGGCATCGCCTTTCAGCGGCGGCTGGAGGAGGCGGCCTACCGCCTGGGCGGCGGCTACACGGCTCCGTGCCAGCGGGTGGAGGACTTCCTGCTGCACCGGGACAGCACCGGCTGCGGCAGCGTGAAGCCCAGCTACCGGCCCGGGGTGCGCTATACAGACCTGCATGAGTGTCTGCCGGAGTTCATCGCCGACGCACTGGAGCAGGCGCTGCCCATTCTGGACAAAAAGCTCCCGGGCTTTGCCCACGGGGACGCCCTGCTGACGGCGGTGGAGAGCCGATCTTCGGCCCCGGTGCGGATTCCCCGGGATGAAAACTGCGAGAGCAATATCCGGGGGGTGTTCCCCTGCGGCGAGGGGGCCGGCTATGCCGGCGGGATCCTCTCGGCGGCGGCGGACGGAATGCGCTGCGCGGAAAAAATTCTGGCGAAAATTCTTTAGGATTTTTCCGCAAATTTTTATGAGACACCGTTTGCATGGGGCCCGGCGGGGCGCGTTTTCCGCCGGTGTCCATAAGTTATATCAATAGGTCAATAGGAGGTATACATAAGATGAAAAAAATTGCGGCTGTGGAGTCCTTCTTTTCCCCGGAGCACCGGACGACTATCGAAAAAACGGCGGCGGAGTGCGGCTTCGCGGTAGACTTTTACACGGACGGACATCTGCCCGCGGACCGGGCGGCGGACTATGAGATCATTTACGGCATCTGCCCGACCCAGGAGCTGAAGGCGGCGGCCAACCTCAAGTGGCTCTGCTGCAGCTTTGCCGGGGTGGATGCCTACACGGACGATGCCCTCTATCCCAACCCGGATGTGCTGCTGAGCAACTCCTCCGGCGCCTACGGCATCACCATCTCCGAGCACATTCTCATGGTGACGCTGATGATGCTGCGGCAGATGCCGAAGTTTGAGGAGATCGTGAAAAACCGGGAGTGGGAAAAGGGATTGAGCATGCGTTCCATCTGCGGCAGCAGCATCACCGTTCTGGGCACCGGCGACATCGGTACCAACTTCGCCCGCCGGGCCAAGGCCCTGGGCGCCAAGGTCATCCGGGGCGTACGGCGGACCAAGAAGGCAGGGGACCCTGCCTATGACGAGATGTACACGTTTGAGGAGCTGGACAGCGTTCTGCCCAAGACGGAGATCCTCGTCATGGCCCTGCCGGCTACCAGGGAGACTGACCACATGCTCTCCCGGGAGCGCATTGCCCTGCTGCCGGAGGATGCGTATGTGGTGAATGTGGGCCGGGGCAACGCCGTGGACCAGGAGGCACTGATGGAGGCGCTGAACGGCGGACACCTGGCCGGGGCGGCGCTGGATGTGTGCGTGCCGGAGCCGCTGCCCAAGGATCACCCCCTGTGGGACACCAAAAACCTGCTGCTGACTCCCCATATCAGCGGAAACATGTCCCTGGGCATCACCAGAGACATAGATGTGGAGCTGTTCTGCGAGGATCTGCGCAACTACGCCGCCGGGCGCAGGCTCAAGCGGCTGGTGGACCGGAAGATCGGATACTGAGGAATGCCATTTAATCTGAAAGCCGCCCCGAGTGGGGCGGCTTTTTTGACACGCGGAAAAAACCGCCCCCAGGGGGGCGGCTTTTTTCATGGGAATGGAAACGGATCATTTGCCGCGCAGCTCTGCGCCCAGGTTTTTGACCAGTTTCTTTACGGCACTGGCGGCGCAGGCCTCGATCTCAGCGGAGGTGAGGGTCTTTTCCGTGGAGCCGATGGTCAGGCGGATGGTCACGGACTTCTTGCCGGCAGGGATCTGCTTGCCGTGGTACTCGTCCACAAAGGCGGCACCGTGGAATAGCTCGTTATGGATGCCGGAGAGGATCCGCTGCATGTCCGCCCACTGGGTCTCACTGTCAAACAGCAGGGAGACATCGTAGTCCGTCATGGGATACTCGGCCAGGTGGGTGAAGGAGTTGGTGCGGGAGCGGAAGGGCACCAGGGAGACCACATCCAGCTCAAAGAGCATAACGGACAGGTTCTTGATGCCGCAGGCCATGGAGGCCTTCTTATTCAGCAGGGCCAGGTTGCCGATGCGCTTGTCACCCAGGCAGATGTTCAGCCACACCACATCGTCGGCCCACACGGGCTTTTCCTCCTGGCGGAAGGTGAAGCCCTCCATATGGGTGTACCGGGGCATCATCTCAATGACGCCCTTGGCCCGGCGGAACAGGTCGGTGACGTTCTTGCTGTCGCCGGCGAAGGCACCGGCGATGTTCTTGCGCTGGGAGGGGAGCTTTTCCCGGCTGTCATAGGGGGTGGTGTAATCCGCATCCCGGAACACCTGGGCGCACTCGAAAATGGAGAACTCCGTGAAGAACCGCTCGTTTTTCACCACGGCCTTGCACAGGTTGGGCAGCAGCGAGGAGCGGATGAGGCTCTCATCGGGAGAGGGAGGCGTGGACAGGGAGAGGATGCCGGCGGTATCCTGCAGGATAGCGCTCACATACTGGTCGGTCATCCAGGGATAGGTGAAGATCTCCTGCATGCCGCAGCGGATGGCCAGATACTCCTTGATGCGCCGCTCCAGGTCCTTATCCAGCTGGTTGATGGCCCCGTCGAAGGAGGTGGTGATGGGGGCGGCCTGGAAGTTCTCATACCCGTACATCCGGGCTACTTCCTCCATAATATCCGCCTTGATGGACACATCGCCGGTGGAGCGCCAGGTTGGCACCACCACATGCATATTGTCACCGTCAAAGGTCAGGTCATAGCCCAGCTCGCCCATCTTTTTGGCAATGTCCTCATTGGGGATGCGCTTGCCCAGGCGGCGCTCCAGCCAGTTCAGGGAAACGTCGATCTCCGCCCGCTGGAGCTTATGGGGATAGCAGTCCACAAAGCCCGTGACCTTCATCTCGGGATAGAGCTCCGCAAACAGGGCCATGGACAGGTCCAGCGCCTGGTCGCAGCGCTCGGGGTCGATGGCCTTTTCGTACCGGGCGGAGGCCTCAGTGCGGTTATCATAGCGCAGGGCCGTGCGGCGGATGCCTGCGGCCTGGAAGTTGGCCACCTCCAAAATCACCTTGTTGGTGGTGGGGAGGATGGAGTCCTTGGCGCCGCCCATGACGCCCGCCAGGCCAACGACACCCGCGTCGTCGGCGATGACCAGGTCGTCATTGGACAGGGGCAGGTCCTTGCCGTTGAGCAGCTGGAGCTTTTCGCCCTCACCGGCCCGGCGGACGATGATGTGGCCGGCGATATGGTCGGAGTCATAGGCGTGGGAGGGCTGGCCCGTGGCCAGCATAACATAGTTGGTGATGTCCACCAGGGCGTTGATGGGGCGCATACCCACTTTAAAGATGCGGCTCTGCATCCAGTAGGGGGCGGGCTTGACGGAAAGACCATCGATCTGCGTGCCGGTCATCCGGGGGCAGCGTTCGCTGTCCTCCACGGTGATGGTGAGGCCGGCGGTGTTTTCCACATTCCGGTCGAAGTGGGGCAGGGGATTCATGGGCAGGTCGTAAAGCGCCGCAATTTCCCGGGCGATGCCGTAATGGCCCCAAAGGTCCGGGCGGTTGGTCATGGATTTGTTGTCGATCTCCAGGATGATGTCGTTCAGGTCCAGAGCGTCGGCCAGGGGGGTCCCGGCGGGAGCATCGAAGGCGGACAGGTCCAGGATGGTGGCCTCCTCCTCAAAGGGGAAGAGGTCAAAGAGGCCGATTTCGCTGCTGGCGCAGATCATGCCGTAGCTCGCCACGCCCCGGAGCTTGCTCTCCTTGATCTCCACCGGCTCACCCTCGCCGTGCCAGCGGCAGTGGGCACCGGGCAGAGCCACGGCCACCTTCATACCGTCCCGGAGGTTGGTGCCGCCGCAGACGATGTCCTTCACTTCGCCGCCGATGTCCGTTTTGCAGACCTTCAGCTTATCGGCGTTGGGGTGCTGCTGCACCTGCTGCACCACGCCCACCACCATGTTTTGGAAGTTTTCGGACAGGTCCGTGGCGTCCTCCACCTCTACGGTGGACATGGTCAGGTCGTAGGAAAGGCGCTTGAGGTCCATATCGTCAGGGAGCTTTACATAGTCCTTGACCCAGTTCAGAGAAACTTTCATTGTGTAAAACCCTCCTTTATCAGTGGAACTGCTTCAAAAAGCGCAGGTCGGCGCTGTGGAACAGGCGCACATCGTCCACGCCGTACCGCATCATCACCAGGCGGTCCAGGCCGATGTTTACATAGAAGCCGGTGTACTCGTCCGGATCCAGACCCGCTGCCCGGAGGACATTGGGGTGGGGGGTGCCGCCGGGCATGATCTCGATCCAGCCTACCTGCTTGCAAACCGAGCAGCCCTTGCCGCCGCAGACCAGGCAGCCCATGTCGATTTCAAACCCCGGCTCCACGAAGGGGAAGAAGCCGGCACGCATCCGAACAGGCACTTCCCGGCCAAAGACCTTGGAGAGGATGCTCTGGATCATCACCTTGCCGGAGGCAAAGGTGAAGTCCTTGTCCACGATCAGGGCCTCGTACTGGAAGAAGGCGCGCTCGTGGCGGGCGTCGGTGGTTTCGTTGCGGTACACCCGGCCGGGATATACGAAACGATAAGGGGGCTTGTGGGTCTGCATATAGCGCACGGAGCCACCGGTGAGGTGGGGACGCAGGCAGAGCTTATCCCAGCACTCGCCCTTGTCGTGGCCGGAGAGCCAATAGGTGTCCATGCTCTCCCGGGCGGGATGGTTGGGAGGGAAGTTCAGGTTGTCGAAGCCGTAGAGCTCGCTGGTGATGTCGTCCTCCTCGTAGATCTCAAAGCCCATGGAGCGGAAGGCATCGTTCAGGTCATAGCACATCTGGGTGATGGGGTGCAGGCCGCCGGCGCTGGGCAGGTAGCCGGGGACGGAGATGTCGAAATCCGCGTCGATCTGGGAAGCCTTCAGCTTCAGGTCGTTTCTGTGCTGCTCGATGAGCTCGGTGAGCTGGGCCTTGGCCTGGTTCACGGCTTTGCCCATCTCCGGGCGCAGAGAAACATCCAGCTTGGGCACTTCCTTCATCAGCGCCGTCAGGCCGCCCTGCTTGCCCAGGATAGCGGCCTTGATGTCCTGCAGCTCCGTCTCGTTCTTCGCTGCCAGGATCTTCTCCCTGCCCTCCTGGAGCAGAGCGTTCAGCTTTTCTTTCATCGGTGATGATTCCTCCTTATAAAAAGTGGGATTCGTTAATGGGGAATAAAAAAATACCTTTCCTCCCCAAAACTAAGGGACGAAAGGCATACAGCGTTCCGTGGTACCACCCAAATTCGCAGAAAAATCCTGCGCACTCGTTTCCCCGTAACGGAGGATGACCCGGCCGCGCATTTCCTCGCGACAGCTCCCGGGCGAACACCGCAGACGGCTACGGGTCAGCTTGCAGCCGGTGACTGACCCTCTCTCAGAAGCCGCGGATGTGCGGATTTTCCCGTTCCACGCTTTTAATCTACTCCTTTATACCATATTTTCGTCCGGTTTTCAAGAGGAAATCTTCGTCGGATCGACGAAAAAGCCGGAAAATATGTGTGGGCGGCTCTCTGGGCCCGGCGGTGCGGCGGGAAGGATTCTTCCCGGCTGGGTGACGGGCGGGAATATTTTTTCACTGTACTTTGGGATTTGATTGCGTTATAATGAGGAAAAATCCGAAAGCGGGAGGATGCTATATGTACTGTGTCAGAAAAGTGAATGAGGACTACACCTGGATCGGCGCGGACAGCCGGCGCCTGGCGGTGTTTGAGGGCGTATTCGGCGTGCCGGAGGGCGTTTCCTAC
Organism: uncultured Oscillibacter sp.; assembly: GCA_945868085.1. Lineage (GTDB taxonomy): Bacteria > Bacillota > Clostridia > Oscillospirales > Oscillospiraceae > Vescimonas. The sequence continues at coordinate 5,027 of CAMBKF010000012.1, read as the reverse complement.
AACAGCTACCTGCTGCTGGATGAAAAAACCGTGCTCTTTGACACGGTGGACGCCCAGGTGATCCGGCAGTTCCGGGAAAACCTGTACCACAGCTTGAATGGCCGTACCCTGGACTACATCGTGGTGCACCATATGGAACCCGATCACTCCGCCGAGCTGGAGGACCTGGTGCTGCGGTTCCCGGAGGTGCAGATCCTGTGTACCGCCATGGCCAAGACCATGATCGGTCAATTCTTCGGCCATGCCTATGACGACCGCATCCATGTGTGCAAGGAGGGGGATACCCTCTGCACCGGACGGCACACCCTGCAGTTCGTCATGGCCCCCATGGTCCACTGGCCCGAGGTGATGATGACCTACGACCGGACCGACAAGCTGCTGCTGTCGGCGGATGCCTTCGGCTGCTTCGGCGCGCTGAACGGCCGGCTCTTTGCCGACGAGGTGGATTTTGACCGGGATTATCTGGACGAGTGCCGCCGGTACTACACCAACATCGTGGGCAAATACGGTTCCCAGGTGCAGGTGGTGCTGCAGAAGGCGGCGGGGCTGGAGATCGGCATGATCCTGCCGCTCCACGGCTTTGTATGGCGCAGGGACCTGGGCTATATCCTCGGCAAGCACGACCTGTGGAGCCGGTACGAGCCGGAGGTGCGGGGCGTGATGATCGCCTACGCCTCCATCTACGGCGACACGGAGTGTGCGGCCAACATCCTGGCCTGCCGCCTGGCGGAGCAGGGGGTAAAGGTGCAGATGTTCGACACCTCTGTGACCCCGTCATCGTACATTCTGTCGGCGGCATTTAGGTACAGCCACCTGGTGTTTGCCGCGCCCACCTATAACGCCGGGGTGTTCATCACCATGGATGAGCTGCTGCGGGACATTGCCGCCCACGGGCTGAAGGACCGGCGGATGGTACTGCTGGAGAACGGTTCCTGGGCTCCTGCCAGCGGCCGGGAAATGGGGAAGATCCTCCAGGGCCTGAAGGGCTGGACGCAGATAGAGGACACCTTCACCATACGCTCTGCCCTGCGGGAGGACCAGGCCATGCAGCTGGAGCGGCTGGCGGCGGTGCTGGCCAAGGACGTGAAGACTGCTCCCGCGGCAAAGGGCGCAGAGAGAAAGAAGCAGTTCGTGTGCAAGGTCTGCGGATATGTATATGAGGGCGACGCCCTGCCGGAGGACTACAAATGCCCCCTCTGCGGAGCCGGCGCGCAGTACTTTGAGGAGAAATAAAATGGTATAACAGCCGCCGAAAAAACTATTCCTGTCATTCCGGAGAGCGAAGCAATGTGGGGATCCGCAATATTCATGCGGCCGATCTGTGTAAAATGTAAGAACCATGCGGTTGGGGGACGGATTGCCACAGCCAGTGTGCGCACTGGCTTCGCAATGACAGACTTTTTGGGCCTTTAAAGCGGCAGCCGATGCTGCCGCTTTTTCTTGCGCGAAAACCAAATGTATGGTATACTTGTATCAAATACATTTGACTGCCCCGGCCGAGAGGCGGCGGGGAAAAGACGGGAGGACGCCATGCAGTTTGTTCTGATCCCCTTTGCCCTGTGCTTCCTGCTGTATATCCGGCAGGAGAACCAATACCGGTTCCGGGCCGCCACCGCCCTGAAGATCACCCTGACCATGACGCTAACCCTGTGCCTGACTGTGGCGCTGGGGCGGCGGTTTTCCCCGGTGCTGCTGACGGCGGCGGTGGGGATGCTGCTGTGCGCCGGAGGCGACTTCTATTTGCAGTACATCCGGCTGGATGTGAGAAAATTTACAAAGGGCATCGTGCTGTTCGGCCTGGGACAGCTGTGCAATATCGCAGCCCAGTTTCAGCTGGCCGCCTTTCACTGGAGCGCCGCAGCGGCGCTGGCTGGGCTGCTGACACTGGCCGTCGCCCTCAAGGGCATCGGGCGGTGGAACACCTCTGCCAACGATCCGTGGCTGACCATTTACACCGTACTGGTAGCGGCTACGGCGGCCAAGAGCCTGTCCACCGCCGTTGTGCTGGCCGGGACCACCGGCGGACTGCTGCTGGGAGCGGGCGGACTGCTGTTCTTCCTGTCGGACATGGTGCTGGGGATCTGGAACTACCAAAAGCCCCACATCCTGCTGGCGGACCTGAACTGGCTGCTGTATTTCGCCGGGCAATTTATGCTGTGCGCGGGCTACATCGCGGCGACCCAATAAAAAATGCCCCCGCATCCGTCCGGGATGCGGGGGCGATTTGGGGATGAAGGGGGTTATGCCTCGCCCTCGACAGGGGCTTCCGGCTCGGTCCAGTCCACCATGGTGGCGACGCAGCGGTTGATGTTCTTGCCCTCGGCGTAAAACTTTGCCTCGTAATCCGTCATGACGCCTACGGGGCCGTCTGCGTGGAGGTCCCGGGTCACCTCGGACAGGGCAAAGCCGAACTGGGGGATCTCCTCCACGGACCAGTCAAAGAGCTTATCGTTGTCGGTCTTGAAATGGATCTGGCCGCCGTCCTTGAGCACCTGGCGGTATTTTTTCAGGAAATTTCCGTGGGTCAGCCGACGTTTTTTCTGGTTGCTCTTGGGCCAGGGATCGCAGAAGTTGATGTACAGGCGGTCTACCTCGCCGGGGGCGAACAGCTCCGGCAGCAGGGCGGCATCCGCGTCGATGAAGAACACGTTCTTCAGCCCCTCGCCCGTGACACGCTCCATAGCCACCACCATGGCATCCGGCACCTTTTCCACGGCAATGAGCAGCGTGTCCGGCTGGGCCTTCGCCGTTCCGGCGGTGAAGCGGCCCTTGCCGCAGCCCAGCTCCACCTCCAGCCGCTTCGCCTGGGGGTACAGCTCCCGCCAATGGCCCCGCATGGCCTCCGGCTGGCGGATCCAGCAGCTCTCGCAGGCGTCCATGCGGGGGTGCAGATTCTTCTTTTTTCGCATACGCATGATGGGTATCCTCCCGGCTCCTGCCCCGGCGGTGCGGGGCGATTTCTGCGACATCATACCACATAATACCGCTCTATGTAAACGGATAATATCTTTTTCACCGGAAAAAACCGGCGGAAACGGCAGGCGTTGGAGGAATGCCTTGAAAAGTGTGCAAAGATTGCCGCTCCGTTTTGTGCGATATGTCAAATTCACAAAAGATGGTCGGGAAACACTTGATAAAAATTAAACGAGATACTATAATGAAGCTGTATGAAAGGGCTTTCTGAACGCGCAAAAGCGGGCAGGACCGCCCTGACAAAGCGATCCGCGGCAGGCGGCAGGGATGCGGCCGGGCCGCAGGGTAGAAGGAGGAGCTATCGTGACCAATGTTCTGTTAGAGAAAAAAGGCAACATTGCTGTGGCTACCATCAACCGCCCCAAGGCGCTCAACGCCTTGAACTCCCAGGTCCTGGAGGATCTGAACGAGCTGGTGGAGCTGGTGAAGGCCGACGAGGAGATCCGCGCACTGGTGCTGACGGGGTCCGGCGAAAAGGCCTTTGTGGCCGGCGCCGACATCGGCGAGATGAGCACGCTTACCAAGGCTGGCGGCGAAGCCTTCGGCAAGAAGGGCAATGACGTGTTCCGCAAGCTGGAGACCCTGCCCATCCCCACCATCGCCGCTGTGAACGGCTTTGCGCTGGGCGGCGGCTGTGAGCTCTCCATGAGCTGCGACATCCGCATCTGCGCCGACACGGCTGTGTTCGGCCAGCCGGAAGCGGGCCTGGGCATCACTCCGGGCTTCGGCGGCACCCAGCGGCTGGCCCGCCTGGTGGGCCCCGGCATGGCAAAGCAGCTGATCTACACCGCGAAGAATATCAAGGCCGACGAGGCTATGCGCATCGGTCTGGTGAATGCCGTCTATCCCCTGGAGGAGCTGATGCCCGCCGCGGAGAAGCTGGCCACCACCATCGCCAAGAACGCACCCATCGCCGTGCGGGCCTGCAAGAAGGCCATTAACGACGGCCTGCAGGTGGATATGGACGCCGCCGTGGTCATCGAGGAGAAGCTGTTCGGCAGCTGCTTCGAGACCGCCGACCAGAAGGAGGGCATGGGCGCTTTCCTGGAAAAGCGCAAGCACGAGCCCTACCAGAACAAGTAAGTTAATTAACAGGCTCCGGCCTGATGATTAAACCGTTTCCAACAACTATATTTAATAGGAGGAAAACAATCATGAAAATCGCAGTATTTGGCGCAGGCACTATGGGCAGCGGCATTGCCCAGGTTTTCGCAGCGAAGGGCCACACCGCTCTGATGTATGCTTCCAGCGTCCAGAGCGCTCAGCGCCATAAGGATAAGCTGGCCGCCTCTCTGGCTAAGAAGGTCGCCAAGGGCAAGATGGATCAGGCTACCGCTGACGACATCATGTCCCGCATCCTGGTGGAGGAGATGGACGCTGCCGCCGATGCCGATCTGGTCATCGAGTGCGTCGCTGAGAACATGGCCGTGAAGAAGGAACTGCTGGCTAAGCTGGACGCTCTGTGCAAGGAGAGCACCATCTTCGCTACCAACACTTCCTCTCTGTCCATCACCGAGATGGCTCAGGGCCTGAAGCACCCCATGGTGGGCATGCACTTCTTCAATCCCGTGCCCGCTATGAAGCTGGTGGAAGTTATTGCCGGCGGCAATACCCCTGCTGAGCTGGTGGAGTGGACCAAGAACCTGTCCCTGGAGATCGGCAAGACTCCCGTGGTGGTCAACGAGGCTCCCGGCTTCGTGGTCAACAAGATCCTCATTCCTTATTGCAACGAGGGCGTTTGCGTTCTGCAGGAAGGCGTTGCCTCCGCAGAAGATATCGATATTGCTATGCAGCTGGGCTGCAACCATCCCATGGGCCCCCTGCACCTGGGCGACCTGATCGGCTGGGACGTGGTGCTGAACATCATGGACGTGCTGTTCAATGAGACCCACGACAGCAAGTATCGCGCAAACGTTATGATCCGTAAGATGGTCCGTGCCGGAAAATTGGGCATGAAGTCCGGCGAGGGTATCTTTAATTACAAAAAGTAAAATTCGGTAAAGGAGAAAAGAGTATGGATTTCCATCTGACTAAGGAACAGCTGCTCGTTCGCA
>CAMBKF010000011.1 GCA_945868085.1 uncultured Oscillibacter sp. | reverse complement strand
AAAAAGTTCCTGATTTCTTACGAAATCAGGAACTTTTTGGTGGAGACTGCTGGACTCGAACCAGTGACCTCCTGCGTGTGAAGATACGATGCGCGCCGGAAAGCGTTGTGCTGCAACGCTTTCCGGCGCTTTTGCATACTTTCGGCTCGGTGGGGCATCCATTGTGTCCGCCCTATGTTGCCCAGTCGTTTCCGCGTTTGGGTCACGGTTTGGGTCAAGCCCTGCAACGGCGCAGAAATGACCACGCTGTAATTAAAGAATAGGCGTGCCTCCTATCGACTTCCTTCAAAACCGTCAGCTCCTGTGGTCGCGCACCCATTGGAGAAGCGAGTCGTAGTCCATTGTGCCGGAGGCAACGGATAATCCGACCTCCACAACTTCCTCGTTGGTGCACTCCATGTGTATCCCGTTCACTTCCAGAAATGTCAGCATAACGTACATACCGATGCGCTTGTTGCCGTCCACAAAAGCGTGGTTGGAGATGAGCGTATAGCCGAGCCGTGCGCCCTTTTCTTCCTTGGTAGGATAGAACTCCTGCCCGCCAAAGCCGGCAAAGGCGTTCTCCAATGCGGAATCCAACAGGGCTTCATCCCGGAGACCGATACTGCCGCCTGTTTCCTGGGCGATGAGCTTGTGGAGCAGCAACACCTTATCTTTCGAAAACTTGATCATTTTGCCAGCTCCATAAATGCGGGCTTATACTTTTTCAGGATGCGCGCCGCCACAACGTCGATCTTCTCATCATCGGTCATATCGATCATGGGGGACACATCCAGATCCACCAGCATATATTTGGGCTTATTGTTTTTGAAAATCACCGCCTGCCCGTTTTTCTCGGCAATGCGCGTTACCCGCGAGAAGTTCTGATTCGCTTCGGTGACCGAAACGATCGTCTTTGTATCAATGGTCATGGTGAACACCTCCTATGCTTATTATACCCGCATATAGGTAAAAATCAACCTATAATTTACACGTTGTTTGGCGTTCGTAACCAACCGCAGGATGTAGGTGAGCCGGTTGCAACGGCGCAGAAATGACCACGCTGTAATTAAAGAATAGGCGTCAGACCTTCGGGAGGTCATCGCAGGACAGCAGCTTTTGTTTTGCCTCGCGGAACCAGCGGTTTTCCGGCTCGATCTGCAGCACATACTGGACTCGTCCCAATAGCTGCTGCCGGTAGCGCTCCGTATCAGGAACGCCGTCTGTGCGAAGCGCTGCGTGGCCGCCCCGCAGGATACTGTCCGCCAGACCAAAGCGCAGGGCGTAATAGACCTCTTGTCGAAGTGATCGCTTATAGCCGGCCGGCACGGATACCTTCTCATTGACGGTCAGACCGGTCACGCTCTGCCGTCCGGCGTTGGTGATAAAATGGGTCTTGGCCTCATTCAGGTCAAAGCCCATCTCCGCCAGCATATTTTTCGCCTTCGAATAGACGGCGAACAGCGGACGATCGGCGGAAAAGGTCAGGTCATCACAGTACCGCGTGTATACGATGGCGCGCCGCTGGCACCAGCGTGCCATGTTCGTATCAAAATTCCGCATGACCAGATTGGAAAGCGCGGGAGAGGTGGGCGCGCCCTGCGGCAAGACACCGTCTTTGCAGCAAAGAGAGGTCAGCAGAAAACCCACCTGCCGGGAGAAGTACCGGGTGTGAAAGGCGGCGGAGTGGACCTGCTCAAAGCAAATGCTGCCGAAAAAGTCGGAGATATCCAGCTTCAGGAGATACCGCTTGCCCACATGGGGCGCGGCGTTGCCGCTGAGAGTGCCGCCCTTCCGATAGGCGGTGGCCTGCGGTGCGACAGGCAGATAGGCGAGGAGATCCCGGCAGATCTTCCGCTGCCAGCGACGCAGCGTGTCGTCCTGCACGGACAGTATGCGCACATCGCCGTTACGCTTGGGGATAGTGACGGGGTGATATGCTGCCGCCGTGTGCCGCGCATAGTAAAGGAGCTTCTGCCTGCTGGTAGAGAGAAACGCCGCCAGCTGCCGGGCGTCGTACAGGAACGGCAGCTGCGGGTGAAAGCAGTGAAAATCCAGTACCATATCCGCCGCGGCCTGCATACCGAATTTGGCCACGAAGTCTGCGTCCGGCATTTCGAAGGTGACCGCATTTTTCTCGATTTTCATAGAGACCCCCTAACATAGAATCAGCCCCGTGCAGTACAAAGTGACCTGATATAAGCGGAGTCGAATTTCTAATCACGGCGTGATTCGCGATTCGATGGAGCGGTATCAGGCGGTCGCTTCGCTTGCGAAGCGTGCGTCCTCTTGGTAAACAGAGCGGCGACTCGCCACCCTCCTCAAAGTACGAAACTTTAAGCTGTACACTACTGCGCGGGGCTGATCTTCGGTTGTGCTTATATGGTAAAGCGCTTTGACGAGAAAGTCAAGCGGATGGCTGCGCCTCCTGCCCGTACCGGGTCAGTGCGTCCATGACCTTGTGATACACCACCTGATTGGGGTAATAGCGGTAGTCGGCAAAGACGGAGATGCCGGTGCCGTTGAAATACTCCAAAATCGCGGCGGCGCAGGCGGCGCTGCGGCTCTGCCCGTACTCGCACTGGCAAAGGATATCCAGCCCGTCCGCCCTTGCCTGACAGATAAACGCCGCCAGCGCGTCCGCCTCCGGCATATAGGTGTCGTAGTTCAGCCCCACATCCGGCAGAGCTGTCAGATCCAGATCGTGAACGACCACGGTGAACACCCGCGCCGCTTTGCCGGCGTAGTCCAGCGGGGGCGTCGGGGCAGGCTTGCCGACGGAGGGTGGGTCACAGAAGGAGATCACCGCCGTGCGGGAGAGCGTGTCGGTACGCAGCAGTTCCTCGGCGGCTTTGCGGGAACAGATGGTCACGTTCATAGATATACCTCCAGTTTTGTATAGTTCGCGGTATGCCCGCAGGGACATGCCGTTGCAGGGAGACTCCTCATCCTCCGTCTGCAGCTCGATGTCATACTCCCAGCCGCAATGCTCACAGATCCAGTACATATCCAGCGTGGGATAGCCGCAGACGGGGCAGGTGACGATGCGGAACATACCGGAGCGGTATTCCGGCGTGTTCTTCAAATCCTGTTCATTATGCATGAGGTCCCTCCCAACTGATGCAGTTCAGACAGCCGCCCTGTTGGGCGATCTCCCGGATGTTGACGGGCACGATCTCTTTGCTGAAAAGCTGTCGTGCGGAAGTCTCAGCCTCGGCATCCTGCTCGATGTCAAACATCGGCAGGAAAACCGCCCGCTCTGTCTCCAAGTAGTTCAGGTAGCAGCCGACGGCGCTGACCCCACCGGCCGGGACAAAGGGAAAATCCACCGCGTCCAGGCCGCAGTCCTGCACCGCTCGCTTCACCTGCTGCTCAAAGCCGCAGGATGACAGCGGCCGATTGCACAGCACGGTGCGGTCGTCGAGAAATCGCGCCATGCCGTCGGCGTGGCCGGTCATGTCGCTTTTCAGAGAGGGAATGATCAAAACCTCCGCCTCCAGCAGTTCCGAAAGCTCACGCACCAACGCGGCAGGCGGATACTCCGGGTTTTCGGAAAAGACGCGGTCGCTGATCAGGACGCGCGCCCCAGATGGTGAGAACACCACATTCCCGCCGTCGAGGTTGATATTGCTGTATGTAACCGGTAGGCCAAGCTGCGGAGCAAGATCCTTACGAAAATCGGTCCTCAGATCAGGATCGTTTTTCAGATAGGACGGCTCATAGCGGAAAGATACCAGCTTTTCGGAGCCTGTCCGCACCGGCATGAAGTCTCGCACCCAGATGTCTTTGGTATTAGGGAGAAAACGATAGGGGATGTTGTGGGTGCCAAGCGCGGCGGTGAGGTTGGCAGTATCTGATAGGTATTGCTTAGTTAGTCGGCTCGCAAAATAAAATCTTGCGATTTTCATTTTTGTAACCTAAACCTTAGTAATCTGTTTTTATCTTCAGGGCTAATGTCTTTTGCGGAATCTAACCCTATTCTCTTCAGCTTTAAGTATTTCCCATTTACTTGAAAGCCGTCATCTTCAAGCCAAATATCGTTAGATGATGTTAAATCTGCCTGGTTTAACTGTTCGTAGTCGATATAAAGGGCTTCTCCGAGCAGCCTAGGCTGACTGCTGTAGTTCTCTGAAACATCGTCAATATTCATTCCGCCACGAATTAAAACACTCTCTGCTTTCTTTGCGGTGTTCGCCACAATATCAAAGCTACTTCCGTGATATTCATTATTCTTGTAATGGACATAAAGAGTTCCACCAACCATATGTTGTGTTATTACGCCATTTCCTGTTTTATATTTATTTGAATGACAAGCAGTATCGTCTGCACAGTAGGCTTCCACCTCTGTTAAACGAAAGCGAATCACACGATTTTCAACAGGACGACACAGAATTTTTCCAAGCAGCTTCGGAGCCAATTCTTCTGCCGGACAAGTAAAAAAGCTGCGGTCAGTAATTCTTTTTGCATTCATCGTTCATTCTCCTTCTCATCATATTATTTTGCGTGCCATTGCCTGTACGTCCATTATAAGAGCCGTTGTCGAAAAACGCAAGTTCACCAATTTCTTGGAACTTTTTTCACCAATTCAGCCGCTGGTTGCGCCAGCGGATGCGCTCCGCCGCGTAGCGGCGATACCACCTTGCCGCCTCCTTGTAGTGCCTATCCGCCTCGTAGATCTGTGCCAGCCGCGACATGGCGGCATCGCTGCCAGCCTCGGCGGCCCGGTGATACCAGCGGATGCCCTCTGCCTGGTCACACGCCACATCCTGCCCGTAATAGTATCGATGCCCCAGATGCAGCATCCCGATGGCGTCGCCGCCCACCGCCGCCTCGTAGTCAGCCATAAAGCTATCCTCCCGCTCCTGTGCGTCCAGCAGCGCGTCCACCGCCGCCGCGTAGGACTCGCACTCGAAGTACAGCCGAAGCCGGGCATTCTCCGCCTCACCCACAGGGTCAAAAGCGCTCATTACATCGGAAGTCACGTTGTTCTCCGCCCGCTTATACCAGCGGATAGCCTGCGGGTAATTGCGCTTTGTACCGCAGCCGTGCTCACAGCACCATCCGGCGGCGAACTGCGCTTCGGTAAAGTTGTGGGCTCCTGAGCGCTTGAATAGATCGAATGCCTTTGCCATAGCGTCGGGCGTGCCGCTGCGGATATGTGTCAACGCCTGCGAGAACTGTGCGTCCGCCGCCCGTCGCCGTCCGGCGATTTCCCACATCTCCGCGTACACACGGAAGGCGGGTGAAAAAGTAACATCCATGGTCATTTCCTCCTGCAATGTGATTTGCGGTCAGTGTAGCACCTTTTTTAATAAGACCTAAATATTTATATTATTTTCGGCGGTTTGGGGGTAGAAATCGGCCTCCACCGCCCATTTTTTCGTGTGCAGGCAGCAAAAACCGCCGCGTTTCATGGGCATAAAGCTGCAAATATGTCAATTATAGATGCGCTATATTGTGCATCTATACGAAATTTTGCAGAAAACCGCCTTTTGGCCTATATATGCTTATATAAATTAGGTCTTAATTATATGGGTGCTATACTGGCGGTAAAATTCGAAAAGGAGATTTTACCATGAACGCATTTGACAAGGTCATCGGATACAAGGCCACCAAGCGCGAGCTGCTGCAGCTGTGCGATATGCTCCGTAACCGGGAAATCTATGAGGAGATGGGCGCCCGCCTGCCCCATGGACTGCTGCTGTATGGCGACCCGGGCTTGGGCAAGACGCTTTTGGCAAGGTGCTTTGTGGAGGAGAGTGGGCTGCACACCATCACGGTACGCCGCGACAAGGGCGGCGATGCCTTTATCGATGGAATTACACAGGCCTTTGCCAGCGCGAAGACAAAAGCACCGTCCATTGTCCTTTTGGACGACATGGACAAATTTGCCAACGAGGATGATACCCACTGCGACGCGCCGGAATATGCCGCTGTGCAAGCGGGGATCGACGATGTGAAGGACACCGGTGTGTTTGTGATCGCCACGGCAAACGATATCCGCAAGCTGCCGAGCTCCCTGCGCCGTTCCGGACGGTTTGACCGAAAAATCGGACTTCGAGCGCCCACGGCGTCCGATGCGGAGGAGATCATCACCCACTATCTGAAAAGGAAACGGGTTTCGGACAGTGTCAACATGGAAGACCTGACGAGGATGATGCGCTATAATTCCTGCGCCGAGCTGGAGACTATTTTGAATGAAGCGGCGGTTCGTGCGGCCTTTGCCCGCAAGACCGGCATCGACATGGAGGACATGGTGAGTGTGGTGCTGAAGCAGCAATATGGCGCACAAGAGGATATGCCTCGCGTTTCGGATGAAGTTATCGAAAAGGTGGCACTTCACGAGGCGGGGCATCTGGTGGTATGCGAAGCGCTGTGCCCCGGCAGCGTCGGTTTTGCCTCCCTGCTTCCCTCCGACGAAAACCGGTGCGGCGGCTTTATCCACTGCTGCAAAGGTGTCTCCGATTCACAAAGCGCCATCATCGCCCTGGGCGGCAAGGCCGCCGTGGAGATGCGGTATGCGGGGCAGGTCGCGGAGGGATGCAGCGACGATATCGCCCGTGCGGTCAACTGTATCCGCGAGGCAGCAGCCAAGGAGGGGACGCTGGGATTCTCCCTGCTGAATGTCGAAAGCGATTCCTCCAGCAATATGTCCGAAAGCCTGAATGCCCGCAGCGAGGCGGCGGTACAGGCGGAGCTGGAGCGGTACTACGGCAGGGCAAGGGCGCTCCTTGCTCAAAACGAGGCGTTTCTGAGAAGAATCACAGAGGCGCTGGTCATAAAGAAGACCCTGCTCTATTCCGAGATCCAAGCCATTCGCAGCGCCACTGTAAAGAGAAGCCCTGCGGTGACCTGCGAGGCGGCTTCAAGGTATGACGCGGCGGAGATCGAGAATTTCCCGCCGGAGGATCCAGAGGAGGCGATACGCCAGAAGATCATGCGCAAGCTGGAGGAGGCGGAGCGACGGCGATGTTCCTGATGCTTCAGGAGCGCGCCGTGGAGGACAAGCCCGTCGCGTAGAATGAAGCGGTATAATGGGGTGGATTTTTGCTCCACGGGATGTATAATGGAAAAAGAGACGATACGATGAACGAGAAAGGAGAACAGCATGCCATTTGAGATCAAGAACGGTGTTTTGAGGAACTACCGCGAAGAACCTGGCGTAACGGAGGTCGTCATCCCCGACGGCGTGACACGCATCGGAGACGGGGCGTTTTTTAGCTGCGAAAGCCTGACCAGCATCACGATCCCAGAGAGCGTGGTAAAAATTGATTGCAACGCATTTGCATTCTGCTACCGTCTGACCAGCATCACGATCCCTGCAGGAGTGACATCCGTTGAAAAGTATACATTCCGCTGCTGTATGAACCTTAAGGATGTTGTCATCCCCGAGGGAGTAACAAGTATTGGAGGAACAGCATTTGCCGGCTGCACAAAATTAACAAACGTTGTACTTCCGGCCAGCCTGGTGAATATCGAGCAGTGGGCTTTTGCGGGTTGCAGAAGCTTGAGCAGCATTACGATCCCGGAGGGCGTGACGAGGATCGAGGGCGCGGCATTTAGCAACTGCAGCGAACTGACCGACATTGTGATCCCGGATAGCGTAACAAGTATTGGAAATAGTGCGTTTGCAGGGTGCGGAAAGCTCAAAAGTGTTGTGCTTCCGACCGGTGTGACGGATATTGGTGAACATATGTTCTGGGGATGCACAGACTTGGCGGATGAATCGGGGCTTGTCATCATACACGGCACTCTGTATTCCTGCGTTGACGATCGAGACAGCGTGACGATCCCGAAAGACGTAACGCGCATCGGGGATGGCGCGTTTGCCGGATGCGGAGATTTAACGGACATAACGATCCCGGACAATGTGACAAGCATTGGGCGGGGGGCATTTTCCAGATGTGAGTTTTTGGATAGCATAACGCTGCCCGATAGCATTACAAGTATTGGCGAAAAGGCGTTTTGGCGCTGCAGCGGCTTGACCAGCATCACAATACCAGACCATGTGACACACATCGAGCGGGAAACCTTTGCCGAATGCAAGCGGTTGGCGAATGTAATAATTCCCGAGGGCGTAACAAATATCGGAGAACAGGCGTTTCGGTGGTGTACCAGACTCACCAGTATCACGATCCCAAACAGTGTGGTAAGTATTGGGGACGGGGCGTTCGACGAATGCAAGAACCTGACAAGCATTACAATTCCGGATAATGTGACGGACATCAGCGATAGTGCGTTCGCAGGATGCCGGGGGTTGGCGGATGGATCCGGGCATATAATTGTCTGTGGTGTTTTATATTCTAACAAAAGCAACGAAGAATACTCTGCGATCCCGACTGGCGTGACGCGCATCGGTGAGCGTGCGCTTTATGGTCGCCGTAACATAACGGACATAACAATTCCGGAGGGAGTGACCAGCATCGGAAGTTTTGCATTCGCTTGGTGCAGAGAACTGAAACATATCATGCTCCCTAACAGTCTTACGAGTATTGGAGATTCCGCATTTGCAGGGTGCAGTGGGCTGTCGAGTATCACAATTCCGGAAAACGTGACGCATATCGGCGCAGAGGCATTTCAGGATTGCGACGGCTTAGAGGAGATAACACTCCCGTCCTCGCAGGCTAAGCGTTTGTCCGTGATTTTGCCAAAGTCCCAAAATATCGTGATCCACATGGAAGATATAACGGGTATCAGTACGAGGTACAGACCCGGTGCAGTGGTGGGTTTTGCAGAGGATGATCGCGATTGCGCGGACAAAAACGGCAAAAAATACTGCAAGTATATAAGATCCCATGCTGCAAAGCTCATTGGGGCGGCTGTTGAGCATCCCGCGCTGTTCCGCCTTATGCTGCGGGAAAAACTCATCGATGCCAAGGATATGGACATGGTATCAATGACTGTACAGGAAACAGGCAATGCAGAGTTAGTTGCCGCTCTGCGGGACTACCGGCCCTCTTGCTGAAATTTTACGGGATGTCTCGTCGCGCATTAGCGCACAATAGGGCCAAAATTTCTTTGCTGACGAAACATGGGGAGGGTGCGGTTCTGCTGAACCGCACCCTCCTTGTATTTACGACTCCTTCAGCCACCGCTGGAAATCCTCCGCGGTGATGATACCCTCGTCGCATTTCTTTTTCTGTTCTCTGGCCTGCTCGCTCCAAGCATAGAACTCACTATCGCTGATACGACCGGCCTTGATCCATGCAAAGCGGCGTTTGTACTCCCGGCGGTAGACCTTGAATACAGGGTCGTCCGCCTGCTTCAGCGTCCACTGCTGGAATGCCCCCATCGCACGGCAGCTGGACTGACCGTCGAGTGGTGTGCGGTCGCAGTACTCCGCGCTGACGCGGCCTGTCTGGGCGAAGTACCTCCCGCAGTTTTTGCAGCGACGCACGGTGATGCTGCGCTCCACGCAAGTCTGCAAAGAAAAGCTGATCATATCCGCCACGGTATTCGCGTACAGCACCGGCGCACAAGCGTCACCATCCACCGGCTCAAAGCGCGTGGTCAGCAGGCGGAACGGAAACAACTCCGGGTCGCTGGGCTGGTTAGGCTGGTCAAAGTGATAATACCGCATGACCTGCCGACTGGGTTCACGCCCGGCTTTGTCTATATCCAGTACCAACTCAAAGAACCGCTGGATCTGCTTTTGGTACAGCGGCAGATTCTCCGGCAGCGTCCGCAACTCATCCAATGCATCCGATACCACAGCCTCAGTGTTCCCGAAGCCTACGGAACGGAAGTAGAACCACTTGGCATACAGCACGCGAAAGAAACTGTGCATCTCCGCCAGCGCTCCCAGCCTGACCATGGCGTTGGTCACACGCCCACGGTCGAGGCTCTCCAAGTCGTCGGAGATGCACCGCAGCGCGACGGCAACCTTCCCGATGTCCAGTTCTGTGAAGGACAGCAGCGACTCCAAAAAAGGAAATGCCTTTCGCTGCGACGGTGCTCCCTGCGTGCCGAAAGCATCGCTCTCGATGACCTCATGCCTTCCGGGAAAATACATTTTACAGTACCACATAACGCCCTCCAATTATGGACTAATTGTAAATAATGCTCGACAGCGTTGACAGATCATGCCGCCTCTGTTATGATAGACTTGAGTTAAATGTCTAATCGATATTGCAATTAGTCTACACTATTCGCGCAGCTATGTCAACAGGAATCGGAGGTATGTATTGAACTTGCAAAACAACAAAACGAAAAACTTCACACCACTGCCCAACGAGATATTCTCTCTGCATTTAAGCACCGGCGAGCTGGCCACCTACGCTGTGTTAATGCGGCTGGAAGACCCACGCACCTACGAGTGCTGGCCCAGCTACGAAACCATCGGTAAAGCCATCGGCAAAAGCAAGAGCTCCGTCAAACGCTACGTGACGGGGCTGGTAGAAAAGGGGCTCATCACCGTAGAGCCGACGTCGGTCATCATGCGGAACGGCCTGAAGAAAAACGGCAACCTGCGTTATCACATTCGCCCCATCCGCGAAGCGGTGGAGTGGTACACCCAGCATCAGCTGTACCTCGCCGAAGCCGCCGCCGAGCGACATCGGGTACAGTGGAAACTGTCAGCGCAAGCCGCAGAACCGCCGTGTTCGCCTCTGTGAGCCGCTGTGTGGCCTCGCAGGGCGGAGCAAGTGTCACAGGACGCTGGGAGTCGGGGAAAGCGGAGCATCGCGCCTTCGGCGCGATGGCAAGTTTCGCGTTTGTGGTACGGTTTTCGGCCTCTGGCCGAAACCGCTCCCCAAACGCTGCATGCGGGCTAAGCCCACACCCCTTCCTCAACGCAAAGTCCGCCACTTCCGTTTCCGCCTTCGGCGAAAACTCCAGCTGCTTCCTTGCGTTTCGTCTCCAAACGAAACCCGCTGCGCTGGGCTTTCGTTTGGGTGATTTTGAAATTCAAGAGAGGAGAGTACGATGAAGAAAGAAGAATTTATCCGCATCCGCGTGGCGGGATGGCAGAAGAAATACATCTCGCTTCAGGCGGAAAAGGCGCACAAGTCTCTCAGTCAGTATGTGCGGGACGCGGCTATGGACAAGGATGTGACGGTCATCGACGGCGTGGATGACCTCATCCGCGAGCTGCGTCGGCAGGGCAACAACCTGAATCAGCTGGTCGTCATGGCGCGGCAGGGTCATGTCGAGCTGGTCAACATGGAGCCGTTCATGGAGGTGTATGAAAACACATGGCAAACGTTAAATTCATTGCTGTCTCGCGTGGGTTGAGAGGCATCGTCGACTACGTCACCAACCGGGAAAAGACGGTGGAGCAGCTTATCAGCGGCGTCAACTGTGTAGCGCGGACGGCGGTGTCGGAATTCGAGGCGGTGAAAAAGCAGTTCCGCAAAACGGAGGGACGCGGCTACTACCATATCGTGCAGGCGTTCGCACCGGATGATCCGCTGGACTTTGCAACGGCGCACGAGCTGGGCATGAAGTTGGCGGAGCATTTTAAGGGCTACCAGTGCATCGTGGTCACCCACATGAACACCGCCCACATCCATAACCACATTATCATGAACTCCGTCAATTTCGAGACAGGCATGAAATTCCATCAGTCCGCGCAGGAGATGCAGCAGGTCAAAGACTACTGCAACCAACTATGTCGGGAGTACGGTTTGTCCGTCACGGAGTCCAAGGCCGACCCGTTCCGCATCCCAACATGGAAGAGGCGGCTGACGGATCATATCAAAGAGGCTATGGAGCAGAGCCGCACGCAGCAGGAGTTCATTGCGTATATGAATGCCTATGGCTACGATGTGAAATGGGAGCCGCATCAGAAATACATCACCTACACCACGCCGGAGAACATCCGCTGTCGGGACAGCAAGCTGTTCGACCAGACGCTGACCCGCGAAAATATGGAGCTGTACTTCCAACTGGGCGGTGCGGATTATCTGCAAGCCTGCCGGGAAATTGCCTATGACCACCGTGAGCCGACACCCACACTGGAGGATGCCGTCTGCGGCATGGCGGGTACAGTGGCTGCCATCTGCGCCCTCTGCGAGGACGAGGACAGCGAGGTCAGCGACCTTGCCCGTGAGCTGTATTACAGCAGCCTATTGCTGCAGGAGCTGGTGGAGTGGTATCAGTCCCGCCGTCAGGAACAGGAAAATTACGAGGAAGAATATGAGCAGTATCACGGTTTCGACATGACCATGATGTAAGGAGGAGCGAATGAACGAATGTACCTATAAGAATTACGACGAGCTGCCCCTGATGCTGAACGTCGTGCAGGTGGCGGCGGTGCTGGGCATCTCCCGCGCCGGAGCGTATGAATTGGTTCACAGCGAGGGCTTCCCTGCGCTGAAGATCGGCAGCCGCATCGTGGTGCCGAAGGACAAGCTGCGGGAGTGGATCGACGCCAACACAGCGCAAAAATGACCACGCTGTAACCAAAGAATACCCCCGGATGTACAATTGATAACTTTCTCTTAACTCTGCCCATCTCCGATAGCTATTAAGGTCGGCTTGTGGTATGTATGTTGGCTACCAAGAAAAGGAGTTGATACCATGCCGAAGAAACGTGCAAACGGAGAGGGGAGTCTGCGCAAGCGGAAGGACGGCCGCTGGGAGGGCCGCTACACCGCAGGCTGCGATCCCGCCACCGGCAAGCCCATCCACAAGAGCGTCCTCGCCAAAACCCAATCCGAAGCCAAGGAAAAGCTCAAGCAGGCCATTGCGGAGGCTGAAAAGCTGGACATGAGCCGCGCCAAGTCTTACACGCTGGGCGCTTGGATCAAGCTGTGGTACGAGATCTACGCCGAGCCGCGCCTGCGGGAGAAAACCAAGGACTACTATCTCAACTACATCGACAACCACATCATCCCCGAGCTGGGCAACACGCCGCTGGAAAAGCTGACCACCATCCAGATCCAAAAGTTCTACAACGACCTGCAAAAGTCCGGCCGCATCCAGCGGTATACCCACATCAAGTTGAAGGACAAAGGACTCAGCACCCGCGTGGTGCGGGGCATACACACGCTGCTGAACAATTGTCTGGAGCAGGCGGTGGCGGAGCGGCTGCTCCTCACCAATCCTGCCAAGGGCTGCCGCCTGCCGAAGCTGGAAAAGCGCGAGATGAAGATACTGCCGGAGGACAAGATCGGCCCGTATCTGGCCGAAGCAGAACGGCGCGGGCTGCTGGCGGCCTTCTATCTGGAGCTGACCACCGGTCTGCGGCGAGGCGAACTCCTCGCCCTGCTGTGGACGGACTTGGATGTGAAGAACATGACCATCTCTGTCAGCAAGCAGGTAAACCGCATCAACGGTGAACTGGTGGTCAGCCAGCCCAAGACGCCCAACTCCATCCGCAAGCTGGCTATCCCGCAGAGGGCGGTGGAGCTGCTGGTGGAGGAACACGCAAAGCATCCACACAGTCCCTACCTGTTCGTATCGCCCAAGACCGGCACCATGTTCGACCCGGACTCCTTCCGCCACACCCATGAGAAGATCCTGAAGGCCATCGGCGCGGAGCACATCAGATTTCACGACCTCAGACACACCTTCGCCACGCTGTCCCTCAAGTACGGCGTGGACGTCAAGACGCTGTCCGGTGCGCTGGGCCACTACGACGCGGGCTTCACTCTCAGCACCTACACCCACGCCACGGAGGGAATGAAGCGCTCCGCCGCCGACACCATCGGCAGCGTCATCAGCCAGACCATGTAGCCCGCAAAAAAGCCGGAAAGGGACGGATGATGCCATCCGCCCCTCTCCGGTGCTTTCCTGACCTTTCGGCTTTTGGGTCAGCGTTTGGGTCAAGCGAAAAACGCCAAAATGCCGCGTCACTATTTGAAGACATAAACAGAAAAAGTTCCTGATTTCTGACGAAATCAGGAACTTTTTGGTGGAGACTGCTGGACTCGAACCAGTGACCTCCTGCGTGTGAAGCAGGCGCTCTAACCAGCTGAGCTAAGCCTCCATATTCGGCAACCCGTTACGGATTGCCGCGTGGTGACCCGTACGGGACTCGAACCCATGTTACAGCCGTGAAAGGGCCGTGTCTTAACCACTTGACCAACGGGCCATAACCCTGTCGAAGGGTGCGGGAGAGATGATGTCATCTCTCCCGCGATGGTAGCGGCGACTGGATTCGAACCGGTGACACTGCGGGTATGAACCGCATGCTCTAGCCAACTGAGCTACGCCGCCATAAGTCGATCCCTGACAGGCAAGAGTTATGTTACCATATTCGGCGGGACTTGTCAATTATTTTTTTCAAAAAACCGGGGATTTTTCGTTCAATTTCCGCTATGGCTCAGCGGGACAGGCACATCCTGCACTGCCGGGACATAGATTGGGGTATGGAAAGGAGAGAGCCTATGGAAAAGAAGTCTGTGCTGAAAAACTACGGATTTTTGGGCATAATGCTGCTGAGCATGCTGCTGGGCTGCGTCCTCGGCTGGCTGGCGCCCGGGGCTGCGGCGGCCATCAAACCCCTGGGTACGGTGTTCATCAACATGATGTTCTGCGTGGTGGTGCCGTTGGTGTTTGCCTCCATTGCCGGGTCGGTGGCGAGCATGGGGAATATGCGCCGGGCGGGGCGGATCATGGGTGTCACCGTGACGGTATTCGTGATAACGGGGGCCATTGCGGCGGTGATCATGTTTGCGCTGATGAAGGCGGTTCCGCCGGTGCTCACGCCGTGGCAGGAGATCCCGGCGGGGGAGATGGGGGAGTACGCCTCCCTGTCTGACCTGCTGGTGAATTTCTTCACCGTGGGAGATTTTGCCGGGCTCCTGAGCCGCAAGGCCATGCTGCCGCTGATCGTGTTCTCGGTGCTGTTTGGCTTTGCCGCCAACATGGCCGGCGGGCCGGAGACGGCGGTAGCCAAGTGGCTGCGGAGCATGACGGAGACCATGCTGCAGTTTGTAAAGATCGTGACCTACTACGCGCCGGTGGCCTTTTTTGCCATCTTTGCGAACCTGGTGGCCGACTACGGCCCGCAAATCGCCGGAGCCTATGGCCGGGCGCTGGCGGTGTATTATCCCCTGTGTCTGGTGTATATATTCACGGCGTTCCCCCTGTTTGCCCGGTTTGGCGGCGGACGGCGGGGGCCGGGCGTCATGCTGCGGCACATCACCAAGCCCGCCGTGGTGTCCCTGGGCACCTGCTCGTCGGTGGCCACCATCCCCACCAATATGGAGGTGGCGGAGCAGACCGGTATCAGCCGGGATGTATCAGAAATGGTGATCCCCCTGGGGGCCACCATGCACATGGACGGCTCATGCTTCAGCTGTGTGCTGAAGGTGGCCTTTGTGTGGGGCGTGTTCGGCCAGGAAATGAGCTGGGGCAAGCTGGTGCCGGTGGTGCTGGTGGCGGTGCTGTCCTCCGTGGGGATGAGCGGCGTGCCCGGCGGCGGCTACATAGGCGAATACATCATCTGCTCCATTTTCTTCCCCACGCAGATGGAGCTGGCCTTCCCCATTCTGGTGGCTATCGGCAACCTGGTGGATCCTCCGGCCACCATGATCAACTCTTCCGGGGATTATGTGGCATCGTTCATCGTCTCCCGGTTCGTGGACGGGAAAAACTGGCTGGAAAAGGCTCTGCCCAAAGGGTAAAAAAGAGTGCGCTGCGTTTGCAGCGCACTCTTTTTTGAAATACAAAGGGAGATCAATACATGCCGCCCATGCCGCCCATGTCGGGGGCGGGAGCTGCGGGAGCCGCGGGCTGGGGCTTATCAGCCACCAGGGACTCAGTGGTCAGCACCATGCCGGAGACGCTGGCGGCGTTCTCCAGGGCGGAACGGGTCACCTTGGCGGGATCCACGATGCCGCTGGCGATCATGTCGCAGTACTCCTCCTTGTAGGCGTCGAAGCCGTAGCCGTTCTTGCCGGAGGTGCGGACCTTCTCCAGGATCACGGAGCCGTCCAGGCCGGCGTTGGCGGCAATCTGGCGGATGGGCTCCTCCAGAGCCTTGGCCACGATCTGCACGCCGGTCTTCTCGTCGCCCTCTACCTGGTCCAGCAGAGCGGTGACGGCGGGGATGGTGTTTACATAGATGGTGCCGCCGCCGGCCACAATGCCTTCCTCAACGGCGGCCTTGGTGGCGTTCAGGGCATCCTCGATGCGCAGCTTCTTCTCCTTCATCTCGGTCTCAGTAGCGGCACCGACCTTGATGACGGCTACGCCGCCGGCCATCTTGGCCAGGCGCTCCTGGAGCTTCTCCTTGTCGTACTCGCTGGTGGTCATGCCGATCTGGCTGCGGATCTGGGCCACACGTTCAGCAATGGCCTGCTTGTCGCCGGCGCCATCCACGATGATGGTGTTCTCCTTGGTCACCTTTACCTGGCGGGCACGGCCCAGCATGTCAACGGTAGCATCCTTCAGAGTCAGGCCCAGCTCCTCGCTGATGACCTGGCCGCCGGTGAGGATGGCGATATCCTGCAGCATCTCCTTGCGGCGGTCGCCGAAGCCGGGGGCCTTCACGCACACCACATTCAGGGTGCCGCGCAGACGGTTCACGATCAGGGTGCTCAGGGCCTCGCCCTCCACATCCTCGGCGATGATGAACAGCTTCTTGCCCGCCTGCACCAGCTGCTCCAGCAGGGGCAGGATCTCGGAGATGACGGAGATCTTCTTATCGGTGATGAGGATGTAGGCGTCGTCGATGACGGCTTCCATCTTCTCGGTATCAGTGACCATGTAGGGGGTGATGTAGCCCCGGTCAAACATCATGCCTTCCACCACCTCGCTGTAGGTCTCGGCGGTCTTGGACTCCTCGATGGTGATGACGCCGTCGGCGCTGACCTTCTCCATGGCCTCGGCAATGAGCTTGCCGATGAAAGCGTCGCCGGAGGACACGGTGCCGACTCTTGCGATGTCATCGGTGCCGTTGACCTTCTGGCTCTGGGCGTGGATGGAAGCCACAGCGGCGTCCACAGCCTTGGCCATGCCCTTCTTCATAACGATGGGGTTGGCGCCTGCGGCCAGGTTCTTCAGACCCTCCCGGACCATGGCCTGGGCCAGCAGGGTGGCGGTGGTGGTGCCGTCGCCAGCCACGTCGTTGGTCTTGGTGGAAACTTCGCGCACCAGCTGAGCGCCCATGTTCTCAAAGGGATCGTCCAGCTCGATCTCCTTGGCGATGGACACGCCGTCGTTGGTGATAAGGGGGGCGCCGAACTTCTTGTCCAGCACTACGTTGCGGCCCTTGGGGCCCAGGGTGACCTTTACGGTATCGGCCAGCTGATTGACGCCGGACTCCAAAGCCTTGCGGGCCTCGTCGCCGCGCTTAATGATCTTAGACATATCGATTGCCTCCTATATTGCAGATAATGATTTTATAAAGGAATGTCATTCCGAGGGAGCGAAGCGACCGTGGGAATCCGTAATACCCTTTGCATAAGGCCGGAGAGAACGGATTGCCACGACCAGTCTGCGGACTGGCCTCGCAATGACAGCGCCGAAGTTTTATTCGACGATGGCCAGAATATCGCCCTGCTTCACGATGATGTACTCCACATCCTCCAGGGTGATCTTGGTGCCTGCGTACTTATCGGTGATGACCTTGTCGCCGGGCTTCACGGTCATGGTCACGGGGTTGCCGTCTACAATGCCGCCGGGGCCCACAGCGATGACTTCCGCCACAGAGGGCTTCTCCTTGGCAGAACCGGTGAGGATAATGCCGCCCTTGGTGGTCTCCTCCGCCTCCGTCATTTTCAGAACCACGCGGTCAGAAAGCGGTGTCAGTTTCATGGTTGTTTCCTCCTTATATCCTTAAATCTAAAACGAATTCAGCGTTAGCACTCAAAACACAGGAGTGCTAACGCTGATAATAATACCACAACTATCTCGTTTTTCAAGGGGTATTTTGGAAAATCACAAAAAATTCACATTTCGGCATCTGCCGGGGCGATGTCCCGGGCGGTGGCATTGCAGTCGCAGCCGTCGGGGCCGAAGAAATTCAGCTTCTTGTCCGCCATGCGGATATGTACATGGTTGGAGGTGATGCACTCACCGTCCAGGCAGGTGACGATGTCCTTTTTCTCCGAGTCGATAACAATATCCTTGGCGGTGGAGCAGTGGGCCAGATGGGGGAAAAGATGATAGTCGCCCTTGGAATAGGGGCCCACGAACTTCAAAAATGTGCTGCGGGAGACCTTGTCCACCACCAGGGTGTTCAGCACGCCGTCGTCCATCCGGGCCTCGGCCACGGGCATAAAGCCGCCGCCGTAATAGCGCCCGTTGCACACGGCCACCAGGGAGTAGTCCTTCTTCACGGCCACGCCGTCCAGGGTCACGGTCCAGTGGGAGCCGATGCCCTTAAAGAGAAAGTTCACTGCCAGGGACACGATGTAGCTGCTCTTGCCGTCCAGAATGGGGCTGTCGCTGAACTTGTGTACATCGTTTGCCACCCGTGCGTCGATGCCGGAGCAGGCGATGGTCAGGGCGATGCGGTCGTTGACCTGGATGGCATCCATGGGAAACTGGGGCCCGTTCCACAGATTCTCGGCGTCCTTGAACTTGTCAATATCGGAGCCGAAATTCTTGAGAAAGTCGTTGCCGGTGCCGATGGGGATAACGGTCATGGCGGCGTTGTCAAAGCCGATGATGCCGTTGGCCACCTCGTTCACGGTGCCGTCGCCGCCGCAGGCGTAAAAGCGCAGATCCTCGCCGGTCTGGCAGAGCTTGCGCGCCAGCTCCGTGGCGTGGCCCTGGCGCTTGGTGAGGATGCACTGCACATCCAGGTCGTGCTGAACGCGCAGGGTCTCGGCCATATCGTAAATGCGCTGGCGGCTGTCGGACTTGCCGGCCGTGGGATTGATGATAAAAATATGTTTCATAAGACCCTCCGATTGTGGAAAAGAATAAGAACACATAGCGCCATTATAGCAGGCGCAAAACAGAATTTGTGTACAAATTGAAAATAAATTTCCCGGGCGTGTCTGCGGAAATTTTCAAATCCGCCGTAGGGGCGACAGAATGGGAGCACACCGCCCCGGGCGGACAGAGTCGTCCGCCCCTACAAAACATTATCCCGTAGGGCGGGACCCATGTGTCCCGCCGCTCACCTTAAAGACTACACATTCCCATACATGAACAGATCGCACTTGAGCATGCCGTTATAGAGCTTGCGCTTCTTGTCCGCCGGGCGGCCGAAGGTGCGCTCAAATTCCGTGTGGCTGCTGAGCACCAGTGTCCGCCACCCATCGGGCAGGCGCTTCCAAACCCGGCCCAACTCCCGGTACAGCTCCTCCGCCTCGGTCCGGTCCATGAGCCGCTCGCCGTAGGGGGGATTGGTCACCAGCTGGCCGTATTGGCTGTCCCGGCGGAAATCCCGCATGTCCGCCACCTCGAAGCGGATGCAGTCCTCCACCCCGGCCTTCACGGCGTTGCTTTTGGCGATGTCGATGGCCCGGGGGTCGATGTCCCCGCCCCAGATGTCGTAAGCCCCATGAAATTCCTTGTCCATGGCCTCGTCCGCCGCGTCCAGCCAGGCGCTCTGGGGCAGGAAGGCCCACCTTTGGGCGTCAAAGCTGCGGTCCAGCCCCGGGGCCCGGTTTTTGGCAATGAGGGCTGCCTCGATGGGTATAGTCCCGCTGCCGCAGAAGGGGTCGCAGAAGGGATCCCGCCCCCGGTACCGGGCCAGCAGCACCATAGCCGCCGCCAGAGTTTCCCGCAGGGGCGCCTCCACCCCCACGGCCCGGTAGCCCCGCTTGTAAAGCCCCTCGCCGGAGCCGTCCAGCCCGATGACCACCTGGTCCTTGAAAATGGAGAAGCGCACCTGGTATTTCACCCCCGTCTCCGGGAACTGCTCCAGGCCGTAACGGCTTTTCAGCCGCTCCACCATAGCCTTTTTTACAATGGACTGGCAGGCGGGGGCGGAGTGGAGCTGGCTGGTGATGGAGTAGCCCTTCACCGGGAAGGCCCCGTCCCGGGGGATATAGTCCTCCCAGGGGATGGCCTTCACCCCCTGAAACAGCTCCTCAAAGCTCCTGGCCGGGAACTCTCCCAGCACCAGCAGGACCCTTGCGCCGCAGCGGAGATTGATGTTGAGCCGGGCGCAGTCGGCGTCGGTGCCGCTGCAGAAAATGCGCCCGTTTTCCACCCGGACGTTTTTCAGGCCCAGCCGCTTTATCTCGTCGCCCACCAATTTCTCCAGCCCCAGCAGACAGGGGATCATATACGTTGCCATGCAAGTACCTCAAAACTTTTTCGTTCTGTATTCAGTATAAAATAGAAAAGGGAAAAGTGCAAGAAAAAACAGTGGTGTTCCGGCGTGTTATCCTGTATAATGAAGAAAAGGCATGGGCGCAACCTGAGGTTGCGCAGAAAAAATCGCGGTGCAAACCCAGGTTGATAGACAAACGCGCCGCCGTCTGATACGCTGATGACATAAGAGGAGGGGAGAGCATGGCCTTTGGAGAACAGCTGCAGCTTTTGCGCCGCCGCAGCGGCCTGACCCAGGAGCAGTTTGCCGAGCAGCTGCGGGTGTCGCGCCAGGCGGTGAGCAAGTGGGAGTCCGGCAAGGGCTACCCGGAGATGGAAAAGCTGCTGTTCATCTGCCGGCGGTATGGCGTAACGCTCAACGACCTGTTTGAGCAGAGGGAGAATGAACCCATTTCCCGGGAAATATCTCCCGCCGTGCCGCTGAAGGTGTCGCTCTCCACCTTCGTGAGCAATCTGTCCCCCCGGAACAAGTGGCTGGCCGCCGGCATCCTGCTGGGCGTGGCGCTGCTGGCGGGCTTTATGGGACTGTGTCTGAAAGGAGGAAAGGCGGAAATGGAAATGGTTATCTGGATCGCCGCCATGGTGATCTTCGGCGTGGTGGAGGCCGTCACCGTGGGACTGGTGTCCATCTGGTTCGTGCTGGGCAGCGCGGCGGGGCTCATCGCCGCCATCTGCGAGGCGCCCATATGGCTGCAGGTGGTGCTGTTTTTCGTGGTGTCTATCGCGGCGCTGCTGGCCACCCGGCCCCTGGTGCGCAAGATGATGGACAAGAGCATCGTTCCCACCAATGCCGACGCCGTCCTGGGCAAGGAGGCCCGGGTCACGGAGACCATCGACAACACTGTGCCCTCCGGGGCGGTGTATGTGGAGGGCAAGACCTGGTCGGCCCGCAGCGAGTCCGGCGAGACCCTGCCGGAGGGTACCCTGGTGCGCGCCGTGCGGATGGAGGGCGTGAAGCTGTTCGTGGAGCGGTTATAATCAAAGGAAGCGTACACAAAATAAATACATATAAACAAGAACAAGAAGAACAAGGAGGAAAAGAAGTATGGATTTCAACGTAGGAACCATCGCCCTGGCGATCCTGGTGGTGCTGATTTTGATCCTCATCGTCAGCAATATCCACATCGTTCAGCAGTCCAAGGCCTATGTGGTGGAGCGGTTGGGCGCCTTCCACGCCGTGTGGGGCGTGGGCCTGCACCTGAAGCTGCCGTTCATCGAGCGCGTAGTCAAAAAGGTGAGCCTGAAGGAGCAGGTGGCGGATTTTGATCCCCAGCCCGTTATCACCAAGGATAACGTCACCATGCAGATCGACACCGTCATCTATTTCCAGATCACCGACCCCAAGCTCTACACCTACGGCGTGGAGTACCCCATGAGCGCCATTGAAAACCTCACCGCCACCACCCTGCGTAATATCATCGGCGAGCTGGAGCTGGACCAGAGCCTCACCAGCCGTGACACCATCAACGCCAAGATGCGCTCCATTCTGGACGAGGCCACGGACCCCTGGGGCATCAAGGTGAACCGTGTGGAGCTGAAGAACATCCTGCCGCCCCGTGAAATTCAGAACGCCATGGAAAAGCAGATGAAGGCCGAGCGTGAGCGCCGTGAGTCCATCCTCCAGGCCGAGGGCGAGAAGGCCAGCAAGATCCTGGTGGCCGAGGGCGAGAAGCAGTCCGCCATTCTGAAGGCGGACGCTCAGAAGCAGGCGCGCATCATGCAGGCCGAGGGCGAGGCCACGGCCATCCTGAAGGTGCAGCAGGCCATGGCAGACTCTCTGAAGCTGCTGAACGAGGCCGCCCCCAACGAACAGGTCATCAAGCTCAAGGCCCTGGAGGCCCTGGAGAAGGTGGCCGACGGCAAGGCCACCAAGCTCATCATTCCCAGCGAGATCCAGGGCCTGGCGGGCCTGGCTGCCAGCGCCAAGACCATCCTGTCCGACGATAAGCCGGAGGCGTAAAACGCTATGGCCAAGAAAGAACAAGACCGCTTTATCAAGGTGCTGGAGGAGAGCGGATTCATCACCTCCTCAGAGATCTGGGTGGACACCCAGACGGGTGTGCAGTATTTGTACCACGCCAGCGGAAATTCCGGCGGCCTCACCGTCCTGGTGGACGCCGACGGCAAGCCCCTGCTCTACCATCGTACTCCGGACGCTCCGGAGTATAAATAACAGGGAGGAGAACGCATGATCGTAACCACTACCCCCTCTGTGGAGGGCCGCCGCATCACGGAATATAAAGGTGTTGTATTCGGCGAGGTCATCGCCGGCGTAAACTTCGTTAAGGACTTTGTGGCCGGGCTCAGCAACTTCTTCGGCGGCCGCTCCGGTACCTACGAGGAGGAACTCATCAACGCCCGCCAGCAGGCCCTGGCCGAAATGGAGCAGCGGGCGGCCCAGCTGGGCGCCGATGCCGTGGTGGGCGTGGACATCGACTATGAGGTCCTGGGCGCCGATAACGGTATGCTGATGGTCACCGCCAGCGGCACCGCTGTGCGGCTGGACTGATGCCCCGGCTCATATAAACCACATCAAATTATGCGCGCAGGCGGGGCAAAAGCCCCGCCTGTGTGATTTTTCGCCGCCAAGTGCTGCTTTTTGGGTATTTTTACCGCCCGGTCATAATGTTGAGGATCACCCGGTCCGTCTCGTGCATGCCCTTGGAGGCCAGGATGCCCACGTTGCGGATGGTCTCCTCCACGTCTGCCCCCTCAATGCCGTCGCCAGGGCGGAAGTTGTTGCCGCCCAGGTACATGTTGTATCCCAGGATGCCCGTACCCACAGCCATGGCGATCTTGCTGGCACAGCTGGCCTTGGCCCCGTCGCAGATGCACCCGGAGATCATGGCCACGGCGTTGCAGATGGTGTGGCTGATGCCGCTATAGTCCGCGCCCCGGAGCCAGGCGATGCCGCAGCCTGCGCCCACCCCGGCGGACACCGCGCCGCAGTAGGCACTCAGCCGGCCGATGCCGGTCTTCTGGTGGATGGTGATGAGGTCGGACAGGGCCACGGCCCGGAGGATCTTCTCCTCATCCGCACCCATAAACAAGCCGTACCGCCACACGGGCACCGAGGCGGTGATGCCCTGGTTGCCGCTGCCGGAGCAGATGACCACCGGCATCTCGCACCCGTTCATCCGTGCGTCGGATCCGGCGGCGCCCCAGGCCCGGGCCTCGGTCTCGATGCCGCTGTCGGTGGAGAGCAGGGTGGAGCCGATGTTGGCGCCCCAGTCGCCCCGGAGTCCCTCGGCGGCGATGGCGCCGTTGCATGCCAGCTGCTGACTGATGCAGGGCCGTATCCGTTCTATATCCACGGTTTCAATAAAGGTAAGAATGTCTTTCACGTTCAGAACGCTCTTGTCCTGGAGATTGGCCTCGGCAGAGGAGCTCTCGGGCTTTTCCAGCAGGACCTGGCCGTCCTTTTCGATGTACACCAGGTTGGTGTGGTTGTTGGCCACCCGGGCCACGGCCCTGTGCCCGTCCAGCCAGCCCGTGAGCCGGATGTCCAGCAGACAGTGGGTCTCCGGGCAGGTGACGGTGATGTCCGTATGGTCCAGGTATTCCTGGATGTGCGCCACATCCGCCTCGGTGACCTTGGCCAGCACCTGCAGCTCCGCGTCGGCGTCTCCGGCCACAATGCCCACGGCAATGGCCGCCTCGATGCCCCGGCGCCCGCCGGTATTGGGCACCACCACGGATTTCACGTTCTTCAGGATGTTTCCGCTGATCTCGGCCAGCACTTTTTCCGGTTTACCGCCCAACACCTCGCGCAGCTTGGCAGCACAATACGCAACGGCGATGGGCTCTGTACACCCGGTGGCCAGGCGAAGCTCCTCCGCCAGAATGGCGCAGTAGGCTTCCGTTTTCCTTTCGTTCAACATTCTTACCGCACTCCTTATATATTAATTTGTATAGTACCCCGGACCTCCGGGGAAACGCCCTAAAAGGCCTCGGAGAAAATCTGTCATTGCGAAGCCAGTGCGCACACTGGCTGTGGCAATCCGTGCTCCCCTTGCGTCAGCCGCCGATATTCTCCACAAACGGCAGGTCGTCTCCGGCGATCCAGTCCGCCACGTCCACCACATCAAATTCCGTGGGCGTCTTGCGGATTACCACCCGGGCGATGCCGGCGTTGATGACCATCCGCCGGCACATGGCGCAGCTGGTGGCGTCACCCAAAATTTCCCCGGTCTGGGCGTTTTTGCCCACCAGGTACAGGGTGCCGCCCACCATATCCCGGCGGGAGGCGGAGATGATGGCGTTGGCCTCGGCATGTACGCTGCGGCACAGCTCGTACCGCTCCCCCCGGGGCACCCGCAGGGCCTCCCTGGTGCAGTAGCCCATGTCCACGCAGTTGCGCCGGCCCCGGGGGGCGCCGTTGTAGCCGGTGGAGATGATCTCGTCGTTTTTCACGATGATGGCGCCGTAAATGCGGCGCAGACAGGTGGCCCGCTCCAGAACGGTCTGGGCGATGTCCAGGTAGTAGTTCTCCTTGCTGATGCGCTCCATAGTCACACCTCCGTGAAATTTATGGCCCCATTATACCGTATATTTTGCCCCATTTCAAGAAAAAGGACGCCGCGGCTGCGGCGTCCTTTTGGTAACTTAAAATCTGTCGTCGGGGCGGAAGGTGTCGCCCTCGTCGGGGGCCTGCCCGGGTATCCGGCCGATGCCCTTTTCCGCCTTGATGGCCTCAAAGTAGCCCAGGTCGGTCTGCTGGATATAGGGGGTGATCCAAATGGAGAGGATGCCCAGAGTCAGGCCGCAGAGAAGGCTCCAGCCGATGAACGTCAGGTCCAGCACGAACAGGTCCAGCTTGTAGCCCTTGGTCTGCGCCTTGCTCATGTTCAGCGCATCCATCACGCCAAGCTCCGGGTTTTCACACAGGTTATACAGGGCGAAGCGGTAGCGGTAGACGGCGATGATGCCGGGGATGATGAACAGCATGCTCCACAGGGCGATAAACACCGTCATCACCAGGTTCAGCAGCACGATCTTGCCCACAAAGCCGAACCCGTCAAACAGGGAGGAGATGGGCATCTCCTCGCCCCGGCGCACGCCCTGGTGATACAGGACATATCCGGCGGCCAGCACGCAGCCCAGCAGCCAGACCAAAACCGACACGAACACTACCACCGGCGTAGGGAAGGCGGCGTGGTGAAAGAGGGACTGCACCTGAAACTGCATATCCCCGATCTCTACCCATGTGCCATTGTCGGCGGACACATAGTTATCTGCCAGACCCAGCACGAACCGGATCACCAGGTATAGCAGGGTCATTTGGTAGGCAGAGACCCGGGCTGATTTGGTAATGGCTTTGGCGTTTGATTTCAGTTCGATCCGATTCAGCATAAATTCATCTCCCTTAGCTGTATAACATTATTATATGGTATATAGCTAATGTAGCACATCTGCGAAAAAAATACAAGAGGAAGAACCAATTCCGGCGGGACCTGGGGTGCGAAGGATATTTTTACGGCATCTTAATTCATAATTTGTCAAAAATTACCGCAAATCCCATCGGATGGGGGTGGACAAAGGATTTGTTTTGTTGTAGAATAATTTTCAGTATGGGGTAGCATAGGGCTGCCCATGAAGTAAGATGAGGTGAAAGACAATGGCACAAGCTTTCTTTGGCGGCGTTCATCCCAATGACATGAAGGCCGCAACCAATGAAAAGGCCATCGAGCAGCTGGCAGCCCCGGCTGAGGTGGTCATTCCCATGTCTATGCACATCGGTGCGCCTTGCAAGCCCGTGGTCTCCGTGGGCGACAAGGTTACTGTGGGCCAGCTGATCGGCGAGCCCGGCGGTTTCGTTTCCGCACCCATTCATGCCAGCGTTTCCGGCACTGTCAAGGCCGTGGAACCCCGCCCCTTCTCTATGGGCGGCACCATGATGAGCGTGGTCATCGAAAACGACAAGCAGAACACCGTGTGTCCGGACATTCATCCCGTTGAGGATCCCGACAGCCTGACTCCCGAGCAGCTGGTGGAGATCGTCAAGAACGCCGGCATCGTCGGCCAGGGCGGCGCAACCTTCCCCACCCATGTGAAGATCAGCTCCGGCCTGGGCAAGGTGGACTATGTCCTCATTAACGCGGCCGAGTGCGAGCCCTACATCACCGGCGACCACCGCACCATGCTGGAGCGGCCTGAGCAGGTCATCAAGGGCGCAACGCTGCTGGCCAAGTGCTTCGGCGTGGACAAGGTCTACATCGGCATCGAGGCTAACAAGCAGAACGCGGCGGACGTGCTGAACAAGACCATCGCCGAGCTGAAGGCTCCCGTGGTGGTAGAGGTGCTGCACACCCGTTACCCCCAGGGCGCTGAAAAGCAGCTCTGCCAGGCCATCTCCGGCCGGCAGGTTCCCTCCGGCAAGCTGCCCGCTGACGCCGGCTGCTGCATTTTCAACCTGAACACCACTTGTTCTATTTACAAGGCTGTTTACACCGGCATGCCCGTGGTGAGCAAGATCGTCACCGTCTCCGGCTCCGGCGTTATCGAGCCCAAGAACATCGAGTGCCCCATCGGCACCCCCATCACCGACCTGTTTGACGCCTGCGGCGGCCTGCGGGAGGATACCTATAAGCTGATCATGGGCGGCCCCATGATGGGTCTGGCTCAGTATGATGTGGACGTCACCGTGGGTAAGGGCACCGGCGCTATGCTGGCCTTCGCCGGCGACGAGGAGAAGTATGTGGCCGAGCCTCAGTGCATCCGCTGCGGCAAGTGCGTGGGCGTGTGCCCCATGCGCCTGGAGCCCGTCTTCATGTATAAGTATCTGGAAAAGGGCGATGTGGACACCTGGCAGAACGTTCTGCACGGCATGGACTGCATCGAGTGCGGCGCCTGCGCCTACACCTGCCCTGCCCGTCTGCCCCTGACCCATATGTTCCGCATGGGCAAGCAGAAGGTCAATAACGCAAGAATGGCTGCCAAGGCAAAGGCCGAGGCCGAGAAGAAGGCAGCCGAAGAGAAGAAGGAGGCGTAAGCAATGACGGATTATAAAAGCTTGAAGCTGATCGCATCCTCCTCCCCCCATATCCGCAGCAATGAGGACACCCGTTCCATCATGCTGGATGTGATCATCGCCCTCATGCCCGCCCTGATCATGGGCATCTATGTGTTCGGCTGGCGCGCCCTGACGGTCACCCTGGTGTCCGTGGCGGCCTGCGTGGTCTGGGAGTGGCTGTACCGCAAGGTCATGAAGAAGTCCAGCTCCATTGGCGACCTGTCCGCTGTGGTCACCGGTATTCTGCTGGCCTTTGTGTGCCCCGTGCAGATCCCCTACTGGATGATCATCATCGGCGCGTTCTTCTCCATCGTGCTGGTCAAGCAGCTCTACGGCGGCATCGGCTGCAACTTCATCAACCCCGCTCTGGCGGGCCGTGCCATCCTGCTGGCCAGCTATACCAGCGTCATGGCCGGTAACTGGGTCAAGGTGGGCGAGAAGGCCGCCGTTGTCGGCAGCAACGCCGATATCGTCACCGCTGCCACCCCCATGATGCTCATGAAGGGCGTGGACGCTGCCGGTTGGGAGACCCTGACCAATACATACACCCTGGGCGATATGTTCATCGGCCGCATCGGCGGCTCCCTGGGTGAGGTTTCCGCGCTGATGCTCCTGCTGGGCGGCATCTACCTGCTGCTGCGCAAGGTCATCTCCTGGCAGACCCCCGTGGCTTACATCGCCACCGTGGCTGTCATCTGCCTCATCTCCGCTCCTGCCGGCGTAAGCGGTGTGGAGTACATGGCTTATAACGTGTTCGGCGGCGGCCTGATGCTGGGCGCCATCTTCATGGCAACCGACTATGCCACCTCCCCCGTTACCAAGCTGGGCCAGGCCATCTTCGGCATCGGCTGCGGTCTGCTGACCGTGTTCATCCGCCGCTTCGGTTCTTATCCCGAGGGCGTGTGCTACTCCATTATGATCATGAACTGCACCACCTGGCTGCTGGATAAGTACATTCGTCCCACCATCTATGGTGCGCTGAAGAAAGAAAAGAAGGAGGCGACGAAGTAATGAAGATCTCCGGTAAGTTTATTCTGAAAGTCGCCGGCACTCTGACCGTTATCTCCCTGGTGGTTGCCGCCCTGCTGGGCGTTGTCAACAGCATCACCGAGGACAAGATCGCCGCTATCGACGCTGAGAACACCCGCATCGCCATGAGCGCCGTTGCCCCCGAGGGCAGCGAGTTCGGCGACAAGATGGAAGTGACCGATGATATGGTCGCCGCCGCCGCCACCCAGAGCGGCAAGATTCTGGAGCTGTACCCCGTGACCAACGGCGGTGCCGAGGCCGGCTATGTGATGAAGATCTCCGCCTCCGGCTCCCAGGGCACCATCGTGATGATGGTGGGCGTGGACGCCAATAAGGCCATCACCGGCATTTCCGTTGTCAGCCATTCCGAGACCTCCGGTATCGGCACCAAGGTGGTGGAGAATAAGCCTAACTCCGCCGGCGTGCCCGTGCTGGATCAGTTTGTGGGTCTCAGCGGTGCCGGCTCCCTGGTCGTTGGCAGCAATATCACCGCCATCTCCGGCGCCACCGTTTCCACCAAGGGCATCACCATGGGCGCCAACGCGGCCCTGGCTGTTGCCGATGTCCTGGGCTAAGAAAGGAGGAGCTGAATTATGAATTTTGGTAAGCAACTCAAGGAAGGCCTGATTACACAGAACCCCGTGCTGGTGCAGGTGCTTGGCATGTGCTCCACCATGGCCATCACCACCTCGTTCTTTAACGGCCTGGGCATGGGCGTCAGCGTGCTCATCATCCTGACCCTGTCCAACATCTTCATTTCCCTGCTGCGTAAGATCATCCCCAACGAAGTGCGTATCGCCTGCTACATCGTGGTCATCGCCGGCTTCGTGACCTGCGTGGACCTGCTGCTGAAGGCATTCGTGCCCGCACTGTCCAGCTCCCTGGGCGTGTTCATCCCCCTGATCGTGGTGAACTGCATCATCCTGGGCCGTGCCGAGGGCTTTGCCTCCAAGAACGGCGTGGGCGCCTCCGCGGTGGACGGCATCTGCCAGGGCATCGGCTACACCCTCGTGCTGATCGCCATGTGCGTGGTCCGTGAGTTCCTGGGCTCCGGTAAGTTCGGCGGCGGCCTGCTGGGCGGCGGCGGTCTGGGCAGCGCGCCCGGCCTGACCATCTTCCCCGAGGAGTTCGGTATCAAGATCCTGACGCTGCCTGTGGGCGGCTTCCTGACGCTGGGCGCACTGATCGCTGTGATGCAGTGGGCACTGGCCAAGAGCAAAAAGAAAAAGGAGGCCAAGTAAGTCATGTCTGTTACTACTTTGCTCGCCATTTCTCTTGGCGCTATTCTGACCAATAACTTTATCTTCTCCCAGTTCCTGGGCATCTGCCCCTTCCTGGGCGTGTCCAAGAAGATCGACACCGCCGTGGGCATGGGCGCCGCCGTGACCTTCGTTATGGGTCTGGCCTCCGCCGTGTGCTTCGGCGTCAACAAGATCCTGGTTGCTATGGGCCTGGGCTATATGCAGACCGTGGCCTTCATCCTGGTCATCGCCGGCCTGGTGCAGTTCGTGGAAATGTTCCTCAAGAAGAACATCCCCACCCTGTATACCGCTCTGGGCGTGTACCTGCCCCTGATCACCACCAACTGCGCCGTGCTGGGTGTTGCTCTGCTGAACGTGCAGAATGACTACAGCTTCATCGGCTCCGTGGTGTACGGCATCACCGGCGGTCTGGGCTTCCTGCTGGCCATCTTCCTGTTTGCCGCCGTGCGTGAGCAGCTGGAAGTTTCCAGCGAAAACCCCAAGGCCTTCGATGGCTTCCCCATCGCGCTGGTCACCGCTGGTCTGATGGCCCTGGCATTCATGGGCTTCAGCGGCCTGAAGGTCTGGTAAGGAGGAAAAGATAGTATGAATATTTTGTATGCAGTACTCGTTCTGGGTGTACTGGCTATCGTGTTCGGTCTGATCCTGGCCGTGGCCGCAAAGGTCTTTGAAGTGGAAGTGGATCCCCGCCTGCCCGAGATCCAGGCAGCCCTGGCTGGCGCCAACTGCGGCGGCTGCGGCTATCCCGGCTGCGGCGGCTGCGCTGAGGCCATTCTGGCCGGCAAGGCTCCCATCAACGCCTGCGCTCCCGCAGGTGCTGAGGGCGCTGCCAAGATTGCTGCCATCATGGGCATGGAGGCTCCCTCCGGCGACAAGATGGTCGCCCATGTGCTCTGCAATGGCGGCTGCAACGCCAAGGATAACTTTGAGTATCGCGGCGTGACCGACTGCCTGGCCGCTACCAAGGTCTGCGGCGGCAACTCCAAGGCCTGCCGCTATGGCTGCTTCGGCTTTGGTTCCTGCGTGGCCGCCTGCAAGTTTGACGCCATCCATGTGGAAAACGGCGTGGCTGTGGTGGACAAGGAAAAGTGCACCAACTGCGGCGCCTGCCGTGAGGCTTGCCCCCACCACCTGATCGTGGAGGTCCCCTATAAGCAGAAGGTGTTTGTCAACTGCTCCAACAAGGATAAGGGCCCCGCTGTCACCAAGGTCTGCGCCGATTCCTGCATCGCCTGCGGCATGTGTGAGCGCACCTGCAAGTTCGATGCCATCCACGTTGTGAACAATGTGGCCGTCATCGACTACAGCAAGTGCAAGAACTGCACCATGTGCGCCAAGGCTTGCCCCCGCAATGCTATTGAGCCCATCCCCACTCCCGAGGAGAAGGAGAAGTTCAAGGCTGCGCAGAAGGCTGCCGCCGAGCGCAAGGCCGCTGCCGCCAAGGCCGCCGCTGAGGCTGCCAAGGCTGCGGAAGCTCCCAAGGCTGAATAAGTAAAATATCCACCCAAAACGACCGCCCGATCCCGGGCGGTCGTTTTTTCATCTCTGTCCCACCGAAGAGACCCCCGCCCCTACGCATCCCCCTTGCAAATCCCTCCAAAAAGTCGTATACTATCCCCAGTAACATCAGGCAGAGTAGGAAAGCGCGTGTTCAAGCACCGGCGGAACGGGGAGTTGTCCGCCGGAAGAAGGGTGACCGGGTCACCTGCATTGCGTTTTCCGCATCCCGCTGCCGCATAGCGCTCTGCCCGGCGGCTTTGTGCCGCCTTGCTCCTCTGTGCGGCCGATCCGGTGATTTCCGGACTGCCGATGAAACAGAGGAGGATTTTTATGCCCATTTTTAAGACCCCATTTTCCGCCGCCTACTGGCGCACGGCGGCTCTGGAGGTAAAAAACTACCGCTCCATAGTGTTTTCGGCACTGATGATCGCCGCCTGCATCGTTCTCAGCCACTGTTCCATCCGGGTGGGGGAGGGACTGTCCATCAACGTCACTTTCCTGGCCCGGGCCCTGTGCTCCCTGGTCTGCGGACCGGTGATGGGGATCCTGTTCGGCGCGGCGGAGGATACGCTGAGCTTTTTCCTGTCCTCCGGAGGCTATCCCTACTTCCCCGGCTATATGCTCACCACCATCCTGGGCTGCATGATCTACGCCCTGTTTTTCTATCGGGCCCGGATCACCTGGCGGCGCATCATCCTGGCAAAGCTCCTCACCAATATGCAAAATGTCCTCCTGGGTTCCCTTTGGAGCGCCATTCTCTACAGCAAGGGATACCTATATTATATGGCCACCAGCGCCGTGAAAAACGTTCTGTACCTGCCGCTGCAGATCCTGATGCTGGGCTTTTTGTTCCAGGCGCTGCTGCCGGTGCTGGGCCGGCAGGGCAAGCTGCCTAACCAGCTCCCCGAGGGGCGCATCCCCTGGTAAACCGGTACGCGCGGGAGAAGGGGAGCGGCTCAGCAAAGGACTAGGCAGTGAGAATATCGTCGATGACCCCATAAAGGCACGCCGCACGTCGTGCCTTTATTCTATCCGACCAAAATGGGATGGACGCTTTGTGAGGAGTACAGGCCAATAAAATTTGAAATACCTGTTGACAATTGCGCCACTACTGAATATAATACAGTAGTGTAAGGATGACACACAAAGGAGGTCAGCTATGAACCCACAATATAAAAAAGGCGTGCTGGAGCTGTGCGTGCTGTCGCTGCTGCGCAAGGGAGACCGGTATGGCTACGAAATATCCGAGTATCTATCCCAGCGCATCGACATTGCCGATGGCACGGTGTACCCGCTGCTGCGCAAGCTGAAGGCCGACGGCCTGGTGACTACCTACCTGCAGGAGGAGAGCGGCGGTCCCCCCCGGAAATACTACAAGCTGACGCAGCTGGGGGAGGACGTATACACCATGGACCGGGCGGAGTACCTGCGCTTTGCCGGCGCCGTCCGGGAGCTTTTAAAGGAGGATGACGAGCATGAAGAAAACTGAGTTTATGGATCGGCTTGCCCAGGAGCTGCACAAGAAAAATATAGCCGATGCAGAGGAGATCCTGCAGGAGTATGAGGAGCATTTTGCCATGAAAATGGCAGATGGTTATATCGAGGAGGAGATCGCCGCCCGGCTGGGGAACCCCGCCGCCCTGGCGGCGCAGTTTGACGAGGCGGAGGATGCCCCAAAGCAGAAAACCGGCAGCCGCCCGCTGGTTGTGGCGGGACTGAGCATTGCCGATGTGTTTGCGGCCCTGTTTTTCCTGCTGCTGGCGGGATTTGGCATTGTGCTGGCGGCAGCGGCACTGGCTTTTGCCGCCGCCGCGGTCTGCCTGCTGGGCGGGGTGAGCATCCAGGGCCTGCTCCCCGCCATGCCCTATTGGTGCGGCGCGATCCTGGCGCTGTCCCTTGCGGCGCTGGCAGTGCTGTTTGCCGTGGGCTGCGTTTACTACGCATCGTTCCTGCGGCAGATGATGCGATCCTTCGGCCGCTTCCAGCACAACGCGCTGGCGGGTACCTCCGGTGAGACCGTACTCCCGCCGCTGCCCATCAGCCCGCAGTTCTCCGCCAAGGCAAAGCGCCGTCTGCGCACGGCGGCCCTGGTGTCCCTGGCGCTGTTCGCCGCCTGCTTTGTGCTGTCTTATATCGTGTGCGCCCTGACGGCCGGAAGCCTTGAATTTTGGCATGCCTGGGGTTGGTTTGGGAATTGAGGTGAGGATTCCATGCTTGGCCTGAACGCGGTGGCGCTGGTGTTTTTCGGCTGCATCAATGTGGCGGCCTATCAGCTCTGCAAATGCCCGGAGGGCAGGCGCAGGAAGACGGTCTGCACCCTGTGCGCGGTGCTGCTGTGCGGCAATCTGCTGCGCTATTGCGTGGTGTATCCCTTCATCAAGGGCGTGGTGATGCTCCCGGTGGAGTTTTCCGCCGTTGCCTACTTCGCGGTCCCCGTGATTTTGCTGACCGGGCGAAAAAAGCTGCACAGCTGGGCGGCCTATTCCGGGCTCATGGCGGGCTTCTTCTACTACCTGGCCATGATCGCCGCCGGGGGCATGATCTACGGGATAAATTCG
Source organism: uncultured Oscillibacter sp. (assembly GCA_945868085.1). Classification (GTDB taxonomy): domain Bacteria; phylum Bacillota; class Clostridia; order Oscillospirales; family Oscillospiraceae; genus Vescimonas. Next base: position 23,046 of record CAMBKF010000011.1, on the reverse strand, counting down.
CCCCTGAATGTATTTATTTCCCTGTTCTGCCACGGCAGCATCTATTTCTGCGGCTTTGTGACCATCAGCACGGAGATGTGCAGCGCTAAAGATGCGCCGAAGCTGGCGCTGGGGGTGGTATTGGTGGCAGTGCGGGCTGCGCTGCTGCGGCCCTTTGTTGCAGGCAGCGATGGACTGCTGATCTACATTCTGCTGGACGGGTCCGCCGTGAGGCAGCTGCTCCCGCAGAGCGTGTGGGCGGTGGCGCTGCCGGTATACTACGCTGCCCTGGCGGCCTTCGTACGGCTGACCATCCGCGGCTTTTTCCGCAGGAATCAGAAGCAGTACCGCAAATTCATCGCCGCCCGGGCCTGAAGCCGGCGAAACAGCGGCAAAACCAAATTAAAACGCCCCGGGGCATCCCACTTACAGGGATGTCCCGGGGCGGATCTTTTTCCGCAGGAAGGACATTGGTTTGTTCACAATAGTTTAACATTGCCAGCCCTTGACAATCGTGGGTGCTGGTGGTAAACTGCGTTTAGCACTCAGGGAAACGGAGTGCTAAAACGGAGAATATTATGGAATTGACGGATCGAAAAAAGCAAATACTGAAGATCGTCACGGAGGAGTACATCCAGTCCGCCGAGCCCATCGGCTCCAAGGCCATTGCTGAGCGCATGCCCGGCAAGATCAGCTCCGCCACCATCCGCAATGAACTGGCGGACCTGGTGGAGATGGGCTATCTGGAGCAGCCCCACACTTCGGCCGGGCGCGTGCCGTCGGCCAAGGGCTACCGGTTATACGTCAACGAGCTCATGGAGCACAAGACCGTTACTGGCGAGGAAGCGGAAAAGATCACCGCCGCCCTGGGCGGGCAGATGAAGCAGCTGGATCAGGTGGTGGCCCAGGCGGGGCAGATGGCCTCCAGCCTTATGGGCTACCCGGCCTACGCCGTGGCAGATCACAAGCAGGCCGTGACGGTGCAGCGCTTTGAGCTCATCGCCGTCAGCCAGGACAGCTTCATCGCCGTGGTGATGCTGTCGGACAGCCGGGTGAAAAGCCAGCTGATGCACCTGCAGCTGCAGGTGGAGGCGGAGCATCTGCGCCAGATCAGCAACCTGCTCAACACCCACTTCACCGGCATCTCCGCACCGGAGATGAACGGCCACCTGATGAACCTCAGCGACCAGGTGGAGGGGCAGTGGTTCCTGCTGCTGAACCAGGTGGTGGAGTACGCCGGGGACCTGCTCACCCAGGCCCAGACACAGGAGGTGTTCACCGGCGGCACCAGTCAGATCCTGAAATTCCCCGAGTATCGGGACGCCGACAAGGCCCACGAGCTGATGAGCTTCATCTCCGACAGCAAGGAGAACCTGCCCATGCCCACGGGCGGCGCGTCCATGCAGATCCTCATCGGGCCGGAGAACGTCAGCGACGCGCTGAAAGACAGCAGCGTGGTCATCGCCAGCTACGACATTGGCGAGAATATGCGCGGCCTGGTGGGTGTGGTGGGCCCCACCCGTATGGATTATGCCACAGTAGCGGCGCGCCTCAGCTACTTTGCCGAGAGCCTGAGCCGTATGTTTGGAAAACCCCAGGAGTTACCTCCGGGAGAGGAGAGGAAAACATGAGCGAAAAGAAGAAAAAAGATATGCCCCAGGAGCAGCCGAAGCCGGAGGAGACCACCCCGGAGACCCCCGTGGAGGAGACTCCCGAGGTGCCGGAGGTGGAGGAGACCTTCACCGTCACCCGGCAGCAGATGGAGCAGTTTGAGAGCCTGGCCAAATTGGTCAGCGACGGAAATGATAAATACCTCCGCCTGGCTGCGGAGTACGACAACTACCGCAAGCGCACCACCAAGGAGAAGGAGGGCATTTACGCCGATGCCAAGCTGGACACGGTGAAGCCCTTCCTGGATGTGGCGGATAACCTGGACCGGGCCGTGACCCAGTTTGAGGAGGGTGACCCCCACCGCCAGGGCATGGAGCTGATATGCAAGCAGTTTGCCGCCGTGCTGGAGAAGCTGGGCGTCACCGAAATTGAGGCCCTGGGCCAGCCCTTTGACCCGACAAAGCACAACGCCGTCATGCACATCGACGATGAAGCTTTCGGAGAGAACACCGTGGCCGAGGTATTTCAGAAGGGCTATCAGATGGGCGACAAGGTGGTCCGCTTCGCCATGGTGAAGGTGGCCAATTAAAAAGTATATCCCGGGCGCAGTCCCGCATGAAATAGTTAACCAATAAAACGTATATAGATTTAGGAGGCAATCATTATGTCTAAAGTTATCGGTATTGATCTGGGTACAACCAATTCCTGCGTAGCCGTTATGGAAGGCGGCGAGGCAGTTGTCATCCCCAACGCTGAGGGCAACCGCACCACTCCCTCTGTGGTGGCATTTTCCAAGACCGGCGAGCGTATGGTGGGCCAGGTGGCAAAGCGCCAGGCCATCACCAACCCCGACCGCACCATCTCCTCCATCAAGCGTGAGATGGGCTCTGACTATAAGGTGAGTGTGGACGGCAAGTCCTACACCCCCCAGGAGATCAGCGCCATGATCCTGCAGAAGCTGAAGGCGGACGCCGAGGCCTATCTGGGCACCACCATTACCGAAGCCGTCATTACCGTTCCCGCCTACTTTACCGACTCCCAGCGTCAGGCCACCAAGGACGCCGGCAAGATCGCCGGTCTGGACGTGAAGCGTATCATCAACGAGCCCACCGCCGCCGCGCTGGCCTACGGTGTGGATAAGGAGCAGGCCCAGAAGATCATGGTCTACGACCTGGGCGGCGGCACCTTCGATGTCTCCATCCTGGAGATCGACGACGGCGTCATCGAGGTCCTGGCCACCGCCGGCAACAACCGCCTGGGCGGCGACGACTTCGACAAGTGCGTGATGGACTGGATGGCCGCTGAGTTCAAGCGGGCCGAGGGCGTCGACCTCACCGGCGACAAGGTGGCCATGCAGCGCCTGAAGGAGGCCGCCGAGAAGGCCAAGATCGAGCTGTCCGGCGTCACCTCCACCAACATCAACCTGCCCTATATCACCGCCGACGCCACCGGCCCCAAGCATCTGGACGTGACCCTGACCCGTGCCAAGTTCAACGAGCTGACCGGCCATCTGGTGGACGCCACCATGGGCCCCGTGCGTCAGGCCATGTCCGACGCCGGTCTGAAGCCCTCCGACCTTGCCAAGGTGCTGATGGTGGGCGGCTCCAGCCGTATCCCCGCCGTGGTGGAGGCCGTGAAGAACTTCACCGGCAGCGAGCCCTTCAAGGGCATCAACCCCGATGAGTGCGTGGCCATGGGCGCCGCCCTCCAGGCCGGCGTGCTGACCGGCGATGTCAAGGGTCTGCTGCTGCTGGATGTCACCCCCCTGTCCCTGGGCATTGAGACCATGGGCGGCGTGTGCACCCGTCTGATCGAGCGCAACACCACCATCCCCGTGAAGAAGAGCCAGATCTTCTCCACCGCCGCCGATAACCAGACCTCCGTGGAGGTGAACGTCCTCCAGGGCGAGCGTGAGATGGCCGCCGCCAACAAGAGCCTGGGCCGCTTCCACCTGGACGGCATCGCTCCCGCCCGCCGCGGCGTGCCTCAGATCGAGGTCACCTTCGACATCGACGCCAACGGCATCGTGAACGTCTCCGCCAAGGATCTGGGCACCGGCAACGCTCAGCACATCACCATCACTTCTTCCTCCAACATGAGCAAGGAGGATATTGAGAAGGCCGTGAAGGAAGCCGAGCAGTATGCCGCCGAGGATGCCAAGATCAAGGAGAAGGTAGAGGTCCGCAACCAGGCTGACCAGATGGTCTACCAGGCCGAAAAGACCCTCAACGAAGTGGGCGACAAGGTCCCCGAGAGCGAGAAGGCACCCATCCAGGCCGGTATCGACAAGCTGAAGGAGACCCTCAAGGGCGAGGATACCGACGCCATCAAGGCCGCCACCGAGGAGCTGACCCAGCTGTTCTACAAGATGAGCGAGAAGCTGTACCAGCAGGCACCCCAGGGTGACGCCTCTGCCCAGCAGCCCGGCGCCGACGCCGGCGCCCAGGGCGGCCAGTACTACGACGCCGATTACAAGGTAGTCGATGACGACGACCAGAACAATAAGTAATGTTCCGTTTTACCGCAGAGGGGCAGGATTCCTGCCCCTCCTTGCGGCGTTAGGAAAGAGGAGGAATCCCCAGAAGGGAGAAACCGTTTATGGCTGAAAAAAGAGATTATTACGAGGTGCTGGGCATCCAGAAGGGCGCCTCGGAGGATGAAATCAAAAAAGCATATAAGAAGCTGGCCCGGAAATACCACCCGGATATGAACCCCGGCGATAAAGAGGCCGAGGAGAAGTTCAAGGAGGTCAACGAGGCCAACGAGGTCCTGTCCGACCCCGAGAAAAAGGCCCGGTACGACCAGTTTGGCTTTGCCGGGGTGGATCCCAACTACGGCGCGGGAGCCGGGGGCGGCGGCGCTTATGGCGGCGGCTTCGACTTCGGCGATCTGGGCGATATTTTCGGCAGCTTTTTCGGCGGCGGCTTCGGCGGCGGTCAGCGCCGCAACCCCAACGCCCCCCAGCGGGGCGAGAGCATCCGGGCCAGCGTCTCCGTCAGCTTTACGGAGGCGGCCTTCGGCTGCGAGAAATCCGTCACCTTAGAGCGCAGCGAGCAGTGCCCCACCTGTAAGGGTAATGGCTGCGCCCCCGGCACCACGCCGGAAATTTGCCCGGACTGCCACGGCACCGGCACGGTGCAGACCCGCCGCCAGACCCCCATGGGCGTCTTCGCCTCCAACGGTCCCTGCCGCAAGTGCGGCGGCACCGGTCGGCTCATTCACCAGCCCTGTCCGGACTGCCGCGGCACCGGCGCGGTGCGCAAACGCAAGACCATCAAGGTCAATATCCCCGCCGGCATCGACCATGGCCAGACCATCTCCCTGCGGGGCCAGGGCAACGCCGGCAAGAACGGCGGCCCCGCCGGCGACCTGCTTATCACCGTTATGGTGCAGCCCCACGAGCTGTTCCGCCGGGACGGCGTGGACGTATTCTGCGAGGCACCCATCACCTTCACCCAGGCGGTGCTGGGCGCGGAGCTGGAGATCCCCACCATCGACGGCAAGGTGAAATACTCCATCCCCGAGGGCACCCAGACCGGCACCGTCTTCCGGCTCAAGGGCAAGGGTATCCCCGTGCTCAACGGCCGGGGCCGGGGCGACCAGTACGTCACCGTGACCATCGAGACACCCCGGAACCTGAACAAGGAGCAGAAGGAAGCCCTGCGCAAGTTCAGCGAGACCCTGGGCGAGAGCAACTACGAAAAGCGCAAGAGCTTTTTCAAGAAGAAGTGAGGCCCATCCATGTATACAGCGGATTATCATGTACACAGCACCTGCTCCCCCGACGGCAAGATGACCATGTCCCAGGCGGCGGAGGCCGCTGTCCGGGCCGGGCTGGATGAGATTTGCATCACCGACCATGTGGATACCATCTATTGGGGCACCAACGCCCCCCGTGACAGCTTTGATTGGGCGTCTTCCCGGGCCCAGTACCGGGAGGCACTGGAAAAATTTGGCGATAAACTGTCCATTAAGCTGGGCGCTGAACTGGGAGAAGCATACCTGAGCTATGACCGGGCAGAAATTTTACTGAATAGTGCAGAAAAGCTGGACTTTTGCATCGGTTCGGTGCATACTTGTAGTGAAAAGTATGATTGCCTGGACCTGTACTTCCTGGAAAAGGGGCAGAGCCCCGACTATTACCGTGCGGTGATCGAGGATTATCTCAGCAGTGTGCTGTCCATTTCCCGGTGGGGCCGCTTCAACGTCCTGGGTCACCTGACCCTGCCCCTGCGGTATATGAAGGAGCACCTGGGCCTGGACTGGAGCTTTGCCCCTTGGATGGACCGGGTGGAGGAGATCTTCTCCGTCATCATCCCCCAGGGCATCGGCATCGAGTGCAACACCAACCGCGGAAACCAGCCCCTGCCGGATGCGGATATTCTCCGCCTGTACCGGCAGATGGGCGGCGAGGTCATCACCCTGGGGTCCGACGCCCACGAGACCAAGGATGTGGGCTGCGTGATCCGGGAGCGGCAGCAGCTGCTCCGGGACTGCGGCTTCAGATACTTCACCACTTTCACCGGCGGCAAGCCGGAATTCAGAAAACTATAAAAACACAGGAGAGAACACCATGAAAATTGCCATTGGCTGCGACCACGGCGGATACCTGCTCAAGCAGGACATCCTCATCTGGCTGGAGGAGAACGACATTGATTTCGAGGACGTGGGCTGCTACAATACCGACAGTGTGGATTATCCCATTTACGCGGAAAAGGTGGCCCGGCTGGTGGCCGGCGGCGAATGTGACAGAGGCATCGTCATCTGCACCACCGGCATCGGCGTATCCATGGCCGCCAACAAGGTGGGGGGCATCCGCTGCGCCCTGTGTACCGACAGCTTCCAGGCGGAGATGACCCGCCGCCATAACAACGCCAACGTCATCGCTTTGGGCGCCGGCGTAACGGGTCCCAACCTGGCCAAGCGCATGGTGGAGATTTTCCTGAACACCGAGTTTGAGGGCGGCAGACATGCCCGCCGCGTGGGCCTGGTGGACGCCATCAAGCCGTAAAGAAAAAGACAGGGGAGGTGCCGCATGGCTACCAAGGGGTATAACAGCTATCATGGCCGGACGCCGGTGTGGAAAAAGATTTTGATCGTGGTTCTTGTGCTGCTGCTTTTGGGCGGTGGTGCGTTCCTGTACTGCCAGAATCACCTGGTGTATGACGAGAACGGGCAGGTGCGCCTGGAGCTGCCGTTTGTCAGCAAAAAGGAGTCCCAGCCCCAGCCATCCGGAGGGGAGCAGGATCCCAATGAGATCGACTTCACCCGGGAGGAGCCCCAGGGGCCGGTCATTGAGACCATCGCGGCCAAGGAGCTGGCGACAAATGCCCTGGAGTCGGATGTTTCCGCCACCCTGCCGGCGGATGAAAAGACCGTTGTGGTGGATGTGAAGCTGGCGGACGGCACCTATACTTATAAGCCATCGTTCCAGGCGGCGGGTACCGTCGGCTCCGCCGTGAGCACGGAGAATCTGAAGAAGCTCACCGCCTCGGATCAATACGTCATCGCCCGTGTCAGCGCCCTGGGAGACACGGCCTATGCCAAGGCCCATGTGGACGACGCAGGCCTGCTGCGCACCTGGGATCAGTGGCTGTGGTATGACTACAGCAGCGAGTGCTGGCTGGATCTGACCAAACCCCTGACCCAAAGCTATGTCAAGCAGGTGTGCAAGGACCTGACAGACCTGGGCGTGGACGAGATCTTGCTGGAAAACTTCGGCTGGCCGGCGGTGGGCAATATGTCCGCCATGGTGGTGCCGACGGGGACGGATGAGCCCGCGGTTATCACCGATTTCTTGAAGGCCCTCCGGGAGGAGCTGCCCAAGACCACGGCCCTGTCCGTGTTGCTCAGCCGCAACGCCCCGGAAAACAGCGGCTTGACGAGTGATGTACTGGCCCAGTTCGACCGGATCTATGCCGACCCGGAGGAGGTCGACCTGAACGCATTGGTGACCGCTCTTCCCACGGACTTCAAGCGCGAGAGCCAGCTGGTGCAGCTGGTCACCGCCGCCCCTGCATCCGGCAGTTACGTCCTGGTCCACGACTAAGCGAATATGACATGTAAAAGGAGCCGCATTCTCAAAGAATGCGGCTCCTTTTTTGCGCCCGGCCCGCACATACTTCCTGTTGCGTTTCCGTAGGGGACGATGCCCACATCGTCCCGTTTCAATGTACCCCCCTTGCCGTGCGCTGATCTGCTCCCTAACCCCCTTTCTTCCCTCTTTTCATCCGCCCCAAAATATGATAAAATAAATCTCGCAAAAAACTCGGGGGAGGGAACGGGCCTATGCGCAGTCGCGTCTATATCGAGATCACCAACCGCTGCAATCTCTCCTGCGATTTCTGCCCCGGCACCCGCCGCCCGCCGCACTCCATGACCCCGGCGGAGTTCCGCACCCTGGCGCAGAAGCTCCGGGGGGAGACGGGCTATCTCTACTTCCATGTGCTGGGGGAACCGCTGCTGCACCCGCAGCTGCCGGAGCTGCTGGCCATAGCCGGGGAGCTGGGCTTTCGGGTGTGCCTGGTGACCAACGGCACCCTGCTCTCCCGGCAGAGGGATACCCTGCTGGGGGCGGACGCACTGCATAAGGTCAGCGTTTCTCTCCATAGCTACGAGGGCAACGGCGGCGTAGGAAATTTGGAGGAATATCTGCGGCAGGTCTGGGACACATGCCTGCCTCTGTCGCAAAAAGGCGTGCTGTGCGCCCTGCGGCTGTGGAACGACGGCGCCGCCCAGCGCTGCAACGGCCGGGTGCAGGCGTTCCTGTCCGAAAGGATCGGCTGGGATGTGGAGGACCTCCCCCGGGATGCCCGGGGCAACCGGACCCTGGGCCCCCACCTGTTTCTGGAGCGGGCGGCCCGGTTTGACTGGCCGGACCTGGCCGCCCCGGAGAGCGGAGCCAACTTCTGCCACGGGCTGACGCGCCAACTGGCGGTGCTGTGCGACGGCACCGTCACCCCCTGCTGCCTGGATGGCGAGGGCACCATCGCCCTGGGGAACCTGTTCACCCAGTCCCTTCCGGAAATTCTGCAGAGCCCCCGGGCCGCCGCCATGGCGGCGGGCTTTGCCGCCCGAAAACCATCGGAGGAGCTATGCCGCCGGTGCGGCTACGCCCGGCGATTTGTGAAATAAATGGAGCAATATACGGAAAAACTGAAAGAAATGGCCCGGCCTCTGCTGGCCTGGTATGACGTGAATCGCCGCATCCTGCCCTGGCGGGAGGAGGTTTCGCCCTACCGCACCTGGGTGTCGGAGATCATGCTGCAGCAGACCCGGGTGGCGGCGGTGCTGCCCTACTTCCACCGGTTCATGGAGCGCTACCCCACGGTGGAGGCCCTGGCCGCAGGGGACGAGCAGGAACTGCTGAAGCTTTGGGAGGGCCTGGGCTACTACAGCCGCGCCCGGAATCTGCAAAAGGCCGCCCAGGTGGTTACCCGGGAGTACGGCGGGCAGTTTCCGGCGGATTACAAAGCCCTTATGTCCCTGCCCGGCATCGGTGACTACACCGCCGGGGCCATATTGTCCATTGCCTTTGGGGCGCCCGTGCCGGCGGTGGACGGCAATGTTCTGCGCATTTTGAGCCGGGTCACCGGCTCCGATCTGGATATACTGGACGCGAAGAACAAGAAGACCTATCGCGCCTGGGCGGAGGCGGCTCTCCCGGCGGACCGGCCCGGTGCGTTCAACCAGGCCCTCATGGACCTGGGCTCGGCCATATGCCTGCCGGGCCCCTCGCCCCGGTGTGGGGACTGCCCCCTGGCCCATTTGTGCGCCGCCCGGCAGGAGGGAAAGCAGGCGCTGCTGCCTGTCCGCGCCCCCAAAAAAGAAAAGCGCCCGGAGGAGCTGACCGTGTTCCTCCTGCGCCGCCCGGACGGCGCCGTGGCTCTGCGACGGCGTCCCTCCACAGGCCTGCTGGCGGGGCTGTGGGAGTACCCCAATACCCCCGGTCTGCTGACGGAGGCTCAGGCCGCCCGGCAGCTGGCCGACTGGGGCCTGACGGCCCTGCGGTGGGAGAAATCCTGGCAGGCCAGGCATGTGTTCACCCATGTGCGCTGGGACATGCAGGGCTACGCCGTAACGGTGACCGGAGACGGCGAACTGGAGTGGTACACGGAGGACCAGCGCCGGCAGATGGCCATTCCCTCTGCTTTTGAGAGAGCTACCCGCGTTTTGGGAGAATTGGAAGGAGAATAAAAAATGGCACAGCTTTACTTCAAATACGGGGCCATGGGCTCCAGCAAATCGGCCAACGCCCTCATGGCCCGGTTCAATTATGAGGAGCGGGGGCAGGAGACGCTCCTGGTCAAGCCCCAGCTGGACACCCGGGACGGCGACCATATGGTCCGCTCCCGCATCGGGCTGGAGCACCCGTGCATCTACTTCCACGAGATGCAGCAGATGCCGGATGCCGAGCTGCAGAAGTACGCCTGTATCATCGTGGACGAGGCCCAGTTCCTCACCAAGGAGGAAGTCTACTACCTGGTCCACCTGGTGGATGACTGCGGCATCCCCGTCATATGCTACGGCCTGAAGGCCGACTTCAAGGGCGAGCTTTTCCCCGGCAGCTATCAGCTCCTGGTCCTGGCGGACAAGCTGGAGGAGGTAAAAACTATCTGCTGGTGCGGCAAAAAGGCCGCCTTCAACGCCCGGTTTGACGAGCACGGCCATGTGGTCAAGGAAGGTGCCCAGGTGGTGCTGGGGGCTAACGACAAGTATATCGGCCTCTGCCGCCGCCACTGGGTGGCCGGGGACCTGGGGCCTGACTTCAAGCCCCTGAAGGGATGATCTGCAGCATTTGTCCCCGCCATTGCGGGGCGGAACGAACAGAAACGGAGGGCCGCGGCTTCTGCCGCATGCCCGCCGCTCCGGTGGTGGCCCGGGCGGCCCTGCACCCCTGGGAGGAGCCGGTGCTCTGTGGCGACCGCGGCGCCGGGACGGTGTTCTTCTCCGGCTGCAATTTGGGCTGCACCTACTGCCAAAATGGCCCTATTTCCCGGGAAAACTTCGGCAAGTCCATATCCGTCCCCCGTCTGCGGGAGATTTTTGAAGATCTCATCGCCCAGGGCGCCGCCACCATCGACCTGGTGACGCCCACCCACTTTGTGCCGTTTCTCCTGCCGGCGCTGGATCCGCCGCTGCCTGTGCCGGTGGTGTATAACTGCGGCGGCTACGAGAGTGTGGAGACCCTGGGACTTTTAGAGGGCAGGGTCCAGGTGTACCTGCCGGACCTGAAATACGCCGACGCGGACCTGGCCCGGAACCTCTCCGCTGCGCCGGATTATTTTCCCGTGGCCACAGCGGCCATCCGGGAGATGTTCCGCCAGACCGGCCCCTGCGTGGTGGAGGATGGCCTCCTCAAGCGCGGCGTCCTCATCCGCCACCTGGTGCTGCCGGGGCAGATGGAGAACACCCGCCGCTGCCTGGACTGGATCGCCGGGGCCTTTCGACCCGGGGAGGTGCTGGTGTCCCTCATGAGCCAGTATACGCCCCAGCCCGGGGCGGAGGGCACCCTTGCCCGGCATGTGACGGCGGCGGAATACCGCGCCGCCGCGCAGTATATGGAAAACTGCGGCATCACCGGCGGCTTCCTCCAGGAGCGCACGTCGGCCCGGGAGGAGTACACCCCGTCCTTCGATCTGACCGGGGTGTGACAGGATGGGGTTGTATGAATTGTTTGGTACATTTAGAACTGCAAAACGGCCTGTTTTTACTAAAACAGGCCGTTTTTTGCATAAAATAAATGTACTTGGTATAAATTTATGTTGCAATCCGGCAGAGAATGTGGTAGGGTAAAGACAGACGATATCACTGCCGCACCCGGCGGCAGAAAAGCGGCTATATCATTTTGAGGAGGTACCTGTATGAGCTATCCCAAGACCGGCCAGGAGGTCTATGTCAGTCTGAACCTGTCCAACACCATGCTCACCGGCATTGGCAAGGGCACCATCACCCGGGAGGAAGTCTCGGTGGATTATCTGAAGAAGCTGTTCGCCAAGTACGGCGTCATCGTCTCGGCCAAGCCCGAGCAGCAGCGCCTGCTGCAGATCGTGAACGAGACCTTTGACCTGGGGCTGGACGTGCCCCAGGAGCTGAAGCTGTTCCAGCTGTCCGAGCAGCACCGCCGCCTGGTGGTCATCAATGTCCAGGGTCTGCGCCGCAAGGGCGGTTCTCTCCTGCCGGAGTACACCGACGAGGAGTTCAACGAGGCCACCTTCACCTTTGTGAAGTACTATGTCCAGTCCCGCCACTATGACGAACTGGTGGAGGAGAACAAGAAGCTCAAATACGATCTGGATCAGGAGCTGGAGTGGCGCCACCGCACCGACAGCTAAAAAACGCATACATAAAATTCAGCCCTTGGCCTGCTCCGCAGCGGAGCGGGCCAAGGGCCTCTTTCATTTTATAGGAGACATTTTTTTCGCTTATACCATCCGGTAATCGCCCCGGGCGGCGGCCTGCAGCCGTCGGTTCTTCTCCTGGGCCAGTTCATCCTGGAGCAGCCCGATGATGCGGTTGCTCACCAGGAAGCCCTTGGGCGTTAAGTGCCAGCCGTGTTCGTCCTCCACTGCCAGGCCCTGCCCGGCGCATTGGCGCAGCAGGGCGGCCAAGGGCTCAAACCGCTGCCGGAAGCGGTACTCAAATTCCTTCGGATCAATGCCCCGGACGGTGCGCAGCCGCAGCATAAGATATTCCCGCTCCCGCTCATCTGCGTCCAGGGTCTCCGACTCCTGCAGCACCAGCTCACCCCGGAGATAGCTCTCCAGGTCCCGGGCGTAGCCGTAGCGCACATTGCCGAAATCGGAATAGGCCCCGGGCCCGAACCCGGCGTACTCCTGCAGAAGCCAGTATTTCATGTTGTGCCGGGAGGCAAAGCCGGGCCGGGCAAAGTTGGAGATCTCGTATTGCTCGTAGCCGCACTGCTTTAAAAACTCCACCGTGTATAAGTACATGTCTGCCTGCTGCTCCTCGTCGGGGAAGGTCAGCTCTCCCTGGCGCTCATAGAGGGGCGTGCCCCCCTCCAGCTTCAGCCCGTAGCAGGACAGGTGCTCCGGCAGCAGACCCACCGCGTCGGACAGGGTCTTCTCCCACTGCTCCATGGTCTGCCCCGGCAGCCCGTAGATGAGATCCAGGCTGATGTTCTTGAAGCCCGCCTTCCGGGCGGCTGCCACGGCGTCCTGGGCCTGCTGCCAGGTGTGGATGCGGCCGATGGCCCGCAGCGTCTCGTCGTCCGTGGCCTGCACCCCCAGGGAGATGCGGTTGAAGCCCGCCCGGCGCAGGCGCTTCAGGGCCTTTTTGTCCCCGGCGGAGTCGGGATTGGCCTCCAGGGTGATTTCTGCGTGTTTATCCACCTTATAGAGCTTTTTGATGCTCCCCAGCAGGCGGCACAGGCGGTCCGTACCCAGATAGCTGGGGGTGCCGCCGCCGAAGTAGACGGTGTCCACCAGGTGGCAGCCCGCCTGGGGCGCCACCTCGGCCAGGTGCCGCTCCAAGGCACGGCAGTAGTCGTCCATGAATTTCTCGCTGTCCGGCAGGGAGTAAAAGTCACAGTAGGCGCATTTGGACCGGCAGAAAGGGATGTGGACATACAGCCCCAGCGGCAGGTTTTTCGCCGGTGTTGTTTTCTTCATAGCTCACACCTCCCGTTTCGGCGGCAGCATGGTCACGGCCTCGTTGGGGCAGTTCACCTTGCAGGACCGGCAGCCGATGCAGTCCTCGCTGCGCACCTTGTAGATGCCGTCGGGCTGCTGGTCGATGCAGTGCATCAAACACCACATGGCGCATATGCCGCAGCCGGTGCAGCTGACCGGGTCGATCAGGGCCAGCGCGTGGGGCTTGGGCCCGAAGGGATGGATCATCACAGCCATAGTTCAACCACCTTTTCAATCAAAAGGACGCTATAGTCCGAAATATCTTCCATGAGTATACCCTTTTTCACGCCGTTTGGCAAGGAAAACGCATATTTTCCCCGCCCGAGGAAAAGCTACCCGGGAAAGGATGTGTGGCCTATGGAAACAACACCGCAGAAATATCAGCAGTATGTGCGGCAAAAACAGAAAAAATCCCCCCTGGCCAAGGACCTGACCCTGGCGTTTGTCATCGGAGGGCTCATCTGCGTCATCGGTCAGCTGATCCAGGATGGCTACGCGGCGGCGGGCCTGGAGCCGGAGGACGCCGCCACCGCCACTTCCGTCAGCCTGGTGTTCCTGTCCGCGCTGCTCACGGGACTGAATCTCTATCACCGCATCGCCCGCTACGGCGGTGCCGGCACCCTGGTGCCCATCACCGGCTTTGCCAACGCCGTGGTCTCCCCGGCCATCGACTTCCGGGCCGAGGGCTTTGTCACCGGCATGGCGGCGAAAATGTTCCTGGTGGCGGGGCCGGTGATCGTGTTCGGCACGGTGGCCAGCGCCCTGTACGGGCTGATTTTATGGCTGGTGGGGTGAAAACCCGGGGAAACTTCCGCTCCTTGGGTCGATTTAACCGAAAATGAGGGCATAAACTGGCACTTTTCACAAAAAACGGGCAGAAAATTGTATTTGTCAACCCTTGAAAAATATTATATAATTCCCTTATTGAGTGACTATGTGCGCGTCCGCACATTTTCCAAAAACGAAGGGAGAAAACTGAACTATGACTGCCAATGAAATTCGCAATATTTGCCTGTTGGGCCACGGCGGATCCGGCAAGACCACCCTGGCTGAGCAGATGCTCTTTATGACCAAGGGGACCGACCGTTTCGGCAAGACCGTGGACGGCAATACCACCTGCGACTATGATGCCGAGGAGATCAAGCGCCAGATTTCCATTTCCCTGGCCTTTGCTCCGGTGAAGTATAATAATGTCAAGATCAACGTCATGGACGCCCCCGGCAACTTCGATTTTTCCGGCGAGGCCCTGTGCGCCATCCGCGCCGCCGAGTGCGCCGTCATCGTGGGCAATGCCAAGGACGGCCTGTCCGTGGGTATGGAGCGCACCTGGAAGATGCTGGGCAAGAAGCCCCGCATGATGTTCATCAACCGCGTGGAGGAGGCCAATGCCGACTACGCCGCCTGTGTGGACGCCGTCAAGGCCAAGTTCGGCACCGCCATTGCCCCCATCGTGGCCACCAAGGCCGATAACAACAAGGCCGTCACCGTCATCGTGGACCTGCTGCACAACAAGGCCTACGACGCCAAGGGCGAGTGCGCCATTCCCGACGACATGGCCGACGAGGTGGAGACCCTGCGTGCCGAGCTGATGGAAGCCGCCGCCGGTGCCGACGAGGAGCTGATGGAGAAGTTCTTCGAGAATATGGAGCTGTCCGCTGCCGACATGGCCAAGGGCCTGAAGATCGGCGTGCGGGACGGCAGCGTCTGCCCTGTGCTGTGCGGCTCCGCCGTCACCGGTATGGGCGTGGATATGCTCATGAAGACCATCGTGGAGCTGGTGCCCGTGGCCACCGATATGCCCGCCGAGAGCGCCAAGGATGAGAGCGGCAACGATGTGGAAGTGGCCTTCGACCCCAACGGCCCCACCGCCGCCATCGTCTTCAAGACCATTTCCGACCAGTACGGCAAGTTCTCCATGATCAAGGTCGTCCGGGGCAAGGTCACCGGCGATATGTCCCTGTATAACCCCGCCACCGGCAACACCGAGAAGCTGGGCCGCCTGTACACCATGAAGGGCAAGAAGGGTGAGGAGGTCAAGGAGATCTGCTGCGGCGACATCGGCGCCATCGGCAAGATGGACCGTGTCAAGACCGGCAACACCCTGTGCGACGCCAAGAACGTCGTGGTGCTGGAAGGCATCGAGTATCCCACCCCCTGCTATGAGCGGGCCATTGCCCCCAAGGTCAAGCAGGAAGTGGAAAAGATGGGCACCGGCCTCAACAAGCTCAATGAGGAGGATCCCACTTTCCACGTCTCCAATAATGCCGAGACCCATCAGACCGTCATCTCCGGCACCGGCGACATTCAGATCGATGTTCTGTGCGCCAAGCTCAAGAGCCGCTTCGGCGTGGAGACCGAGCTGTCCACCCCCCGTGTGGCTTACCGCGAGAAGATCCGCTCCAAGGTGGAAAAGCGCGGCCGTTATAAGAAGCAGACCGGCGGCAGCGGCCAGTTCGGCGATGTGGTCATCACCTTCGAGCCCCAGAACGAGCAGGAGGATATGATCTTTGAGGAGGCCGTGTTCGGCGGCTCCGTGCCTAAGAACTACTTCCCGGCTGTTGAAAAGGGCCTGCGCAAGTGCTGCCTCAACGGCGTCCTGGCGGGCTACCCCGTGGTGTTCCTGAAGGCCACCCTTACCGATGGTTCCTACCACCCCGTGGACTCCTCCGATATCGCCTTCCAGCTGGCGGCCGGCCTGGCCTTCAAGGAGGCCCTGCCCGAGGCCAAGCCCGTGCTGATGGAGCCCATCGGCGAGCTGAAGGTCACCGTGCCCGATAACTATGTGGGCGATGTCATGGGTGACCTGAATAAGCGTCGGGGCCGCGTCATGGGCATGAATCCCACCGGCGACGGTGAGACGACGCTGGAGGCCGAGGTCCCCATGGCGGAGATGATGTCCTACGCCATTGACCTGCGCTCCATGACCCAGTCCAGAGGTACATTCGTGTTCTCCTTCGTGCGCTACGAGGATTGCCCCGCCGCCGCCCAGGAGAAGGCCATTGCCGAGGCCAAGGCCATGGCAGAGGCGGAATAAAGAAATCACATAATCACCCGGTCCGCCGAGAAATCGGCGGGCCGGAAGTTTTTGCAGCAGGACGGGATGCTGCGTCCTTGACCTGAAATATTTGCTGCGGGGGCGGTCCCCATATGTCCCGCCCGATTCCTTGTAAAAAACATAATTGCGGGGGCGGTCCCCATATGTCCCGCTGCGATGATGCGGTGGGTGACGGGCGCTGGAGATACTGCCCTGCGGGGAGATTGGTGCCGGTGCGGATAATATTTCCCGAATTTACAAAAAATTTTCCAAAAAGTTGCAAAAGCAACTTTTGAGACCCGGCTTCTTGTGGTATACTACAGTCACAGCAAGAGAAAAACGGACTTCGGTCCAAATCATAATAAGGAGGAACTTTACAATGAAGAAATGGGTATGTTCTGTTTGCGGTTATGTGCACGAGGGTGACACCCCTCCCGCTGAGTGCCCTGTGTGCCATGTGGGCGCTGACAAGTTTATCGAGCAGAAGGAAGAGAAGTCCTGGGCCGCCGAGCATGTGGTGGGCGTAGGTAAGTCCTTCGGCAACGATGTCCCCGAGGAAGTGCGCAAGGAGATCATCGACGGTCTGCGCGCTAACTTCGAGGGTGAGTGCAGCGAAGTGGGTATGTACCTGGCTATGGCCCGTGTGGCTCACCGCGAGGGCTATCCCGAGATCGGCCTGTACTGGGAGAAGGCCGGCCTGGAGGAGGCCGAGCATGCTGCCAAGTTCGCCGAGCTCCTGGGTGAGGTCATCACCGATTCTACCGAGAAGAACCTGCAGATGCGCGTGGATGCCGAGAACGGCGCCACCATGGGCAAGTTTGAGCTGGCCAAGCTGGCTAAGAAGTATAACCTGGACGCCATCCACGACACCGTGCATGAGATGGCCCGCGACGAAGCCCGCCACGGCAAGGCCTTCGAGGGTCTGCTGAAGCGCTACTTCGGGAAGTAAATCGCTATAAAAAAGAACCGGGAGGGGTTGCCCCTCTCGGTTCTTTTCTTGGGCTCTATAGGACCTGGTCGCTGTCGGAGGGAATGTACTCCATCACATCCTGCACCCGGCAGTTTAATATGCGGCAGAGGTCGTTGATAGTCGTAGTGTTCAGCGGCCTGTTTTTGCGGAGCTTGTCTATGGTAGAGCTGGAGATATGATGCTTTTTTATTAGAGTATATGTGGACTCATCGGAGCCTTTCAACGTATTCCAAAATGCAGCGTAGCTTATCATCGCCCGAACCCTCCAAAATGATACTTTCATCTTAGAGTGTGATTTTGATATTGACTATAGTCGTTAAAAAGACTATAATCTGTTTAGCGCATTTTAAAATAAGAGTTGACGGGGGAATAATCATGAAAAAAATATGTTTGGCGCTTCTTGGAATTGTGCTGGTATTAAATCTGAACGCTTGCTCTTGTAAGCACGAATGGGCGGCGGCAACATGTACGGAGCCGAAAACCTGCCTGAAGTGCGGCGAATCCGAGGGAGATGATTTGGGCCACAATTGGGGTGACTGGGAGATTCAGACAAAAGCAACAGCGGCAAAAGACGGCGTAAAGGTCAGTGTTTGCCAGCGCTGCGGTGAGGAGAAAACGGAAAGCTACAGGCTGGAGACCTTCTTTGAGTCTGGACATCTTCTTCTGTCCCCTGACGAATTTTGCCAGCGCCTGACGGAAAAGCTGTATTGCCAAAAGGCGCAGCTTAAAGAAAACGGGAGTGAAATGGCTGCCGCGGTCAAGGGCGTAGGCGGATTTGATGCCCAGTATGAAGAAGGGGAGCCCATTGCCGCAATCTTCTTTGCGGACGGAGAGAACTTGCTGGGGGCAGGCGAAAAAGACAACCGCTCTGTTAAAATATTATATGTGCATTTTTACACAGAGGACCAGAGCAAAATTGCGCACACGATGATGGGAGTTATCGAGACCTGCGACGGCTCAGCAGATACAACCGCGGCGGGAAAGATCGGAAAGGAAATTGTACGCGCATACGAAAAAAATGATGTTTATCATGGGGATGGGATCAACTATGGTCTTACGAAAAGAAATGGAATATATGAATTTGCGGTGACAATCGAATAAAAAAAGTTGGCAGTCCCTACGGACTGCCAACTTTATATTAGGCTGCGAATTATTGATTCTGATCGTTGTGGTTGCCGGAGACGGCGTCCTTGGCCTTGTTGACCACATCCTCCACCATGTCGGGCTGGGTGTTGGCCCGGGTGCCGTCGCGATACTGGGCGTTGCCAAAGCCCAGGATCAGCTGGAAGATGAAGGGCAGCAGCAGCAGGCCGATGCCGAAGCCCACGCCCTGGTTAAAGGCCTTGGCCAGGTCGATCTGCATTTTGATGGCGAAATAAATGTTGTAAAGGGGGATCAGGAGCAGCAGGAATTTCCAGCCGCTTCCGTACAGCTCCTGGCAGAGAACATAGGTGTTGTAAAAGGGGACGATGCCCTCCCAGCCCTGGTGTCCCATTTTCTTGAAGATCATCCAGGATGCGACCAGGGTCAGGATGCCGCAAACGAGGCTAACAAATGACATAACTTTTCTCTCCTTTTTAAATTAGCTGCCGCAGATAGTATATGCGGCAAGAGCAGTATACCATTCTTTCCCGCACATTACAACAATTTTCGGGCAAAACGTCCCCGATCCGCCGAATTTTGCTTCCGGGAGCAAAGAAGGGCCGGCGCATCCGCAGGCGCCGGCCCTTCTTATTTCATCATGACATCTTACTCCGCGATCTTCTCCGCCACGCCGTCCAGCCAGTGGCCCTGGAAGCTCTCGATCTCGCCCTGGTCCACCAGTTCCGCCAGAGTGGGATCCAGCGGCATTTTGGCCAGTACCGGCAGGCCATACCGGGCGGCGGCCTCGTCGGTCTTGCCCTGGCCAAAGAGATAGATTTTCTTGCCACAGTCGGGGCAGGGGAGATAACTCATATTTTCCACCAGACCCAGGACGGGAATGTCCATCATCTGCGCCATTTTCACGGCCTTTTCCACCACCATGCTCACCAGCTCCTGAGGACTGGTGACGATGATGACCCCGTCCACCGGCAGGGACTGGAACACGTTCAGCGCCACATCGCCGGTTCCGGGAGGCATATCCACGAACATGTAGTCCACATCCTGCCACAGTACGTCGCTCCAGAACTGCTGCACCACGCCGCCGATGACCGGACCGCGCCAGATGACGGGATCCGTCTCGTTGTCCAGCAGTAGGTTCACACTCATGAGCTGGATGCCCGTGCGGGTCTGCACGGGAACAATGGCGTCCTCCGTGCCCACAGCCCGGCCGTGGATGCCGAAGGCTTTGGGGATGGAGGGACCGGTGATGTCGGCATCCAGCACGGCGGTGCGGAAGCCCTTGCGCTGCATGGTGACGGCCAGCTGGCTGGTGACCATGGACTTGCCTACGCCGCCCTTGCCGGAGACTACGCCGTAGACCTTGCCCACCCGGCAGCCATCGTGCAGGGGCTTTTTCTCGAATACGTTTGCTTCCTTGCGCTCCCCGCAGCTCTCGCCGCAGGTGCTGCAGTCATGTGTACATTCGCTCATAGGTACAACTCCTTTGCTGAATTCTCAAACTTGTTTTTCAATACATATAGCGTGCCGGAAAATTCCGATGGATTTTTCAGCAGGGTTTTATTTTTTGTTGGCGCGGCGGGCCTTGGCCTCGGCCTTGATGCGGTCCAGCCGGCGGCGCAGCTGATCCAACTGCTCGTCGTGGCGGGAGCGCAGGCCCGGATGGCTCCGCAGCAAGCGCCGCTCAAACATATCCTGGCCGCTGCGCAGCATCTGCAGCTGCCGGCGCTGCTCGGCCAAGAACTCGTCATAGTGCTCCATCAGCTGCTGGGTGCGGGAGCCCTCCATAAAGTCCCGGGTCATATTGTCCACGGACTGGAGATAGCGCTCCCGGCTCTCGGCGGCCTTGTCTTCCAGGCTCTGGGCAGCGGCGGCCAGATGCTGGCGCACCTTCTGCTGGACCTCGTGGAGCTTCTCGGCGCGGCTGGAGAGCTGGATGGCGCTGCGGACGGAGAGAACATTGTCCATCAGGTAAATGCCGAACAGGAACGACGCCGCCGGAATGGTGTAGGTGTCGCCCACCCGGAACAGCCATTCCATGACCGGCGGATTCACCACGTGGCACAGCAGCACGCAGGCCAGGCCAAAGAGCACGCTGTTGAGCAGGCATACCCGGCCGTTGATCTGAATTTTCTTCTTGCTGTAATCCCACCAGCGCATGTGGAAGATCTTTTCCATAAACCAGCTGGTGAAATACTCCAGCGCGGTGGTGAGTACCATGCCGCCCAGGAAGGTGAGAACGGGGTTTTTGAAGCCCCCATGTAATACATATAGCACCAAAAGGGCTCCGTGTCCATAGATGGGGCAGATAAATCCGTTCAAAAAACCGCGCTTTTCGCAGATGTGTCCCTTGCCCACGGAGCAGTAGATCATCTCACCTACCCAGCCGGCGGCGCTGTAGATCATGAGCAGAAGAAAGAATATGCAGAGATTGCTGAAAGTATTCAGTGGAAACATAGTGACCTCGCGTTTCAAATTATTCCATATTAATGATGTGTACCCCTGTCCGGCCGGCGAGATAGGCTGCCTCCCGGCTCTGACAGGTAAACAGCAGGATCTGCCGCTTTTCTCCCAACTGTACCAGATAGTCCAGGGTTTTGCCCAGGCGTCCGTCGTCGAAGGTGAGGAGGGCGTCGTCCAGGATCAGCGGCGGATTTTGCTCAGCCGGGAGGATCATCTCGCAGATGGCCAGCCGAACGGCCAGGTAGAGCTGGTCGGCAGTGCCGGCGCTCAGAAGCTGCACGCTGCGGCGGGTGGGGTCGCTGCCTGCCTCGGCGGAGAGGTGAAACTCCCGGTCCAGCAGGATGCTGCTCCAGCCGCTGCCGGTCATATCGGCAAAGATCTCCGCGGCCCGGCGGCCCAGTTCCGGGGAAAAACGATTCTGCAGGGCGGCATTGGCCGAGCGTAAGCTGTCCAAAGCCAGGGCCAGGGCATCGTATTCCCCCTGGAGCTGCGCCAGCTGCTCCTGCTTGCTCCGGAGCTGACGCTCCAGATCGTCGGGCTGTCCCATGGCCGCCAGGCGGCCTTGGATCTGGGCGATCTGCTGCTGCAGTCGGGCGCAGGCGCCGTCGGCGTCATCGGGCTGCGTCTGCAGGGCCCCGCTCTGGGCCTGGCGGATCTCCTGGGTCAGGTCCTCCCGCCGCTGGGTAGTCTGCTGCACAAAGCGCCGTATGTCTGCGGCGGAGCTGGCGCTGGGCGCCCACTGCCGTATCTGCCCCAAAAGCTGGGCCAGCATGGACCGCACCCGCGCGCTGCCGTCTGCCGCTGCCTGGCGCTGCTGCTGCAGGAGACCCCGCTGGCGCTCTACCTCCTCTAGCAGGGGCAGATAGCTCTCGGCCAGCTTTCGCAGCTCCTCCTGCCGCTCCAGCTCCCGGCGGCGCTGCTGCTGCAGCCGCAGCCGCTTGATCAGCAGCCATAAAAAGCTGCCGGCGGTCAGCGCCGTGGCGGCGCAGGCGATGCACAGCCATAAAACCTGCGGCCGGTCCAGTTCATACCAAAGGAATCCGCCGCTGCATAGGCCCAGGGCCAGGGAGATGAGCAGCTGCGCCACCTGGGGCGGTGCCGGGGGCTGGATCTGCAGCTGCGCCTCCAATTCGGATTTTGTCATGGGGTGCAGGGGGTTGCGGTTCAGTTCCTGGAGCTGCACCTGGATGGCCGCCTCCTGCTGCGCTGCGGCATTCCCGGCCTGCTGCGTCTGCTCCGCCAGGGAGCGCACGGCACCCAGCTGCTCGTTGATCTCTTGCAGGGCGGCGCTATCCGGCAGCCGCTGCAGCAGCTGCTGCTTTTCCTGGGCCTGCCGCTGGGCTTCCTGCTGCCGGGCCAGCAGGCGCTGCTCCTGCTCCCGCTGCGCCTGCAGCAGCTGCCCGCGCAGGAAAGTCTCCTGCTCGGCCAAAGACTTGACCTCGGCTTGGGCGGCCATAAGCTCGCCGATCTCGGCTTCCAGCTGGGGAATGGCGCCGGTGCGATTATACTTGCGCTGATGCAGCTGCTTTTTCAGCCGGCTTTCCGCCTGGGAAAAGGAGACCTTCTCCTCGCCGGTGGAGATGAGGGCGTTGATGCGCCGCTCCAGGTCGGCGTCGGCATCGATGGCCATGCTGCCGGAGGGGATGAAGGCGCAGCGCTGATACACCGACTGGGGCACCCCCAGGAGGGCCTCGCCGCAGTGGGCGGCGTCCAGGCCAGGGACAGGAGTGTCTGTCCCGGTGTAGGTGCAGGAGAAAACCCCCATGGGCGCGTCGGCGCGCTGGGTCCGGCGGCTGAGGGTCAGCAGATCCTCGCCCACCGACAGCTCCAGCCTGCCCTGCATGGGGCTGCCGTTCCAGGGCTGAAAGCGGTTTTTGTCCGCCAGGTCGCCCCGCTGCCGGGTGTTCAGCCCGTAGAACATGGCCAGCAGGAACCGGGACCAAGTGGACTTGCCGCCCTCGTTGGGGGCGCAGATTACGTTCAGCCCCGGCCGCAGGTCCAGCTGCGCCTGATTCAGTTTTCCGTAGGTGGCATTTGCGTGCAAGAGCTGCAAAACGGTACACCTCCATGGTACTATAATAAGGTATGGACATTATAACACAGGCTTTTAAAATTGTCATCTTGCGCAAAAAGAAAAAAGAACAAAAAAATTCAAAAAAAGGATTGACAAAAGGGCAACTGGGCAGTATAATAACAAATGTTCCGCATGGAGCGTGTACCTTGTAAATTAAACAACG